>CAYOFL010000017.1:2249-42538 GCA_964403165.1 uncultured Ignavibacteria bacterium | reverse complement strand
TCCTGAGACCTCAGGGTCGAAGGAAAGGGATTCACCCTGAAGGGGACTAAGGGGGTGAGGTTGGAGTTGTCTCTTTTACCATGATTCTCAATTCAATGTACTAACTTATAAAAGCAAAACCCATCGATTAATGAAACCAAAAAGCAAAAAAGCAAAAAAGCAGGCAGCAAAGCCCAAAGAACCTGTCTCTAAGAAATCCGCTCTGACCGAGTTCTTCAAGAATCCTTTCTTCTCTTCCAGGGCTTTTGAGATCTTACTTTTCTGTTTCATCATGGGGTTGGCTTTTACCTGCGGCGTGCTTTTCTTGAGTTCTGATCCTCCCCACATCTCCTGGAGCCAGGATGTGGCTACCGATCCGCCTCAATATACCTACTTTGCCCGAAATAACGTATTATGGGGCAGTTGGGATTTGTTTGGACATAATCGTTTCGTTTTCTTCTTGAAATCATTCTGCACGGTAGCATCTTATGTGGTCTTTTCACTATTCGGTACGGGCAGATTTCAAGCCAATCTGGTGGCGGTGATTTTAAATCTTCTGACCATGCTGTTTTTGTTTCTAACTCTTAAAAAAGTATTCAATAAAAGGACGGCATACCTGTCTTTGCTCTTTTTGGGCATAAATTTTATCTTCATCATGTATGGGCGCAATCCGTTTTTGGAAATCTCCGCCATCTTTCTTCTGGTTTTGGGATTTTATTTCATGGTCTCCTCATTTAAGAAAAACCTACTTTTGATTCCCTCAGGCATCTGTTTTGCCGCAGGAATCTTTTTTGGAAAGACCATGGCGGCATTCATCCTGCCAGCTTGCTTGGGAGTTTTGCTTTTGTGGACGTTCGAACATTTCTCTTCATCCAACCGGAAGATAAACTTCAAGCCTCTGGTGTTTTTCGGCTCCGGCTTCCTTGTAGTTTTCCTGTTCTGGATGTTTTTCAGCTACCTACCTGCCAAAAGAGAGGTGGCAGGTTATTTCGGTGAGCAGGCGTTAGGACTTTATGGTTTTCCCAGAGCGCTTCAATCCATCTCTGGATTTGTCACCGCCCTGTTCACTTTTGGAGCCGATCTTTTCTATCGCATGCCGATGGTATTTCTTTTATCGTTTCTGGGTCTGCTTTTGTTTTTCTCAAGAAATTCATCGATCAAGAGGTTGACTGCAAACAGAGATCATCGCTCCAAAGTTAAATTCTTTCTTACCTTCTGGTTTTTAGCAGTCTTTTTCCTTTTGATGTCCCTAAACTATCGACCTCTGCGCTACCAGTTGTATCTAATTCCTCCCATGTGTGCTCTGGCAGGCTTATGGCTGGATTCATTTCTTTCCTCTTTTGGCTCAAAAAGAGGGTCATCGCTTGGAATTTTGTTCTGGTCCGCCTTTGTCATCGCCACCACCTTTTTCATAAACTATATCATCACCACTTTCCACATATTGAGTCGAAAGCCGATTCAGTTAAGTTCTTCTCTGATCGTATCTTTTGTTATCGCTTTATTTTTTGGAGCTCTATTTTACTGGCGATTTACCAGATCCAAAAGAGTGGCCAAAGATGGCAGGCCAAAGGAGTTCAGATCACTCAGCTTGGGCCACAGATTTTTGATAATGCTCATCTTAATTCTAATTTCACTGGTGGCCAACGGCTGGCAATATTTAAGCTGGGCTTCCTCTCCCACATATTCTTTGAATCGATCGTCTTTAGATTTAGGAAAGATTCTAAGCAAAGAGGCGGTCCTCTCAGGTCCCTATGGACCAGCTTTGGTATGGGATAATAGACTAAAAAATATAATCCACATGTTTGGAGTCACCAAACCTGATCCGCAACTTTTTCACACCTATCCCATCACCCATCTGGCGTTAGAAAGAGGAGGAAACCGGGATCGGGCTTTTCAGGATTATCCTGAAGTGATGAGGAAGGCAAAAATTGTGACCACCTATTGGCTGAGGAACATTCCGGTCGATATCTATAGAATAGGGGAATGGACCGGCAATCCAAAGACAGAAAAATATCCCCTCTCAGATTTTGAGAGAGCAAGGTTAGTAATGGAAGAGGGAGAGACGGACTCTGCCCTGGTTCTGCTGGAGGAGTTTGTTGCTGGTCAGCCAGAGAACTTCAGTGGATACCGAGCACTGGCAGAGATCTACTACGAAATGAAAGAGTTCGAAAAAGCGGTGCTTCCTTTAGAGCAGGCGGCACAATTCCATCCCACTGATTTTTTGATTTGCCAGCAGTTGGGCTCGACATATCTTAACTTGGGAAGTCAAACCGGTGAGGATAACTATAGACTTTTGGCAATCGACCAGTGGGAGAAAGCCATAAAACTTTTTCCACAAAACACTAAATTGGCAGAAAGATTGCAAACAATAAGAGGATATTGAAAACATGAGAAACTCAAACAGAAACGTTAAGGTTTCAGTGGTGGTTCCAGCTTATAATGAGGTGGAGAATATCTTCCCCTTGATGGAGGAGTTCTCCAGGATGTTTTCCCGCACCAGAATGAATGGTGAGGTGATCTTAGTGGATGATGGTTCCACCGATGGCACCTTTCTCAAAGCCAAAGAATGCCAACAAAAATATCACTTCCTGCGGGTGCTGGTTCACAAAAGAAACCGGGGCTTAACTGAGGCTCTAATGACCGGATTCTCAAGGGCTCGTGGAAAGATCTTCGTCTTCTGGCCTGCTGATTTGCAATATCTCCCTCAAGACATCCCCAAGCTTATTGAAAGAATAGACAACGGATATGATGTGGTGTGCGGATGGAAACAGGGATCATACGGTTTAAAAAGGTTTGTCTCCTTTATTTATAACCTTCTATCCAGAATGATATTTCGAATAAAGGTTCACGATCTGAACTCGGTCAAAGCGTTCCGGCGGGAGGTGGCAGACGACGTGCCACTGCGCAAGGACTGGCACAGATATATGGTGGTGATGGCCGCAGATAAGGGGTATAAAATAGGAGAGGCAAAGGTCAATTTATACCCACGGAGATTCGGTCAATCCAAGTTTGGATTCTGGAGAGTCCCCATCGGGTTTTTGGATCTCCTCTCGGTGAAATTCCAACTCTCCTTTATGAAAAAACCTTTGCTTCTTTTCGGTTTTTTGGGTCTGATCCTAATTCTTTTGGGTATATTGACCGGAGGAGTGGCAGTTTACTTAAGAATTGTAAAAAGTGAAGGCTTGAGGCCACTTCTGTATCTGGTGATCCTTTTGGTCTTGTCCGGCTTATCCTTTTTTGTGTTGGGATTCTTAGCGGAGGCTATGGCGGGGATCCGGGACGAAATAGAGAACATGAAGAGCAGGTTGATTAAATCAGCCCCCCGGGAGAAGATGAGACCAACTAACCGTTTAAGATCACCAAGCAGAAAGTTTCCCCAAAATTCTGGCGAGCCGAGACAAAAAAATGGAAAAGCTTGATACCCCGGATGAGAAGGCCTGGGACGGCTATGTGATCCAAAAAGAAGAAGCGTCCATCTTTCATCTTTTCGTGTGGAGAGAGGTGATCGAAAATTCGTTTTCCTTCCAGCCTTATTATATTTGCTCAAAAGATCAAGAGGACAAAATCAGCGGCATCTTACCACTTTTCCTGATAAAAAGCCGGTTGACCGGGAGAAGACTGGTCTCTTTACCATTTTCATATACCTGCGGACCTCTGGGGGATTCAAAAGTGATAATAGAAAGTTTGATTAAAGATGGCTTGCAGATTTTTGAAAAGACAAAATCCAAATATCTGGAGATAAAAGCAAATCAAAAGGAGGAAGCACTAAAAAGCCTCGGTTTTCAAGAAAGCAAGTATTACCAGACGTATATTCTGCCGTTGACAGGTCCAGAGGAAAACTGGCGAAATCTGCATAAGAGCAGCACTCAGAGGAGCATAAACAAAGCTAAAAAAGAAGGGGTGAGGATCCTGTTCTCCGAGGAGGAGAAGGAATTAAAGGAGTTTTACAGGTTAAATTTGAGGACTTGCCGCTTACATGGCATCCCTCCTCAACCTTATAAATTTTTCAAAAACGTTTGGGATATTATGGGTCAAAAGAGTTTGGTTAAGCTTGTTTTAGCTGTGTATCAGGGGAAGTCTGTTGCTGGAGCTATGTTTTTTTTGTTTAGGGAGAAAGTTTACTATATGTACGGCGCATCGGATGAGAATTATCTTTTCTGTCGCCCTAATCATTTGCTTCTGTGGGAGACTATGATTTGGGCCATGAAGAAAAAATTCCGACTCTTTGACTTGGGAAGGGTTTCTCAAGATAACGTGGGTTTAGCTGAATACAAAAAAAGGTGGGGAGCTGAACAAAAAGATTTATTTTATTACTACTGGCCCCAAATCAAAGGTGTGGGAGCTGTTGATCGGGGAGGATGGAGATATAGGTGGGCTACCAAAGTCTGGAAGAGAATGCCGATAGGAGTAACCCAAAAGGGAGCATTTCTTTATAAACATCTTGGTTGATATGTTGTTTTTCAAACTGAAGAAAAAGATCTTAAAGACTTTAGCCCGGAATTGCATCTGGTATAAGTGGAGAATATCCCTTCTGAGGATGTGCCACTTTGTGATCGGAAAGGATGTGTATATCGGGGATGACTTTATCGTGGTGGAGGAACTTATGGACAAGGGGAATGTGGTGATAGGCGATCGAGTCAGCTTCGCTCCCCGGGTTACCATAATTACCTCATCCCATCCCAATTTTTCTAAAATCAGGCCATACGTCCCGGTGGTTCGAGGAAAGGTGGTAATTGAAAATGATGCCTGGATCGGATGTGGCGCCATAATCCTACCCAACGTGACCATCGGCGAGGGGGCGGTGGTAGGGGCCGGATCCGTGGTCACAAAAGACGTTCCTCCCTACCACATCGTTGCTGGGATACCTGCAAAGATAGTTAAGAAAATTGAGTTCCCCCAATAAATATGTGCATTTACATCTCCTTGGATTGCAATCCGTCTTACACCAAAAGAGCCCGATATATCTTTGAACTCCTGTTTGACACCCTGGGTTTCCCTTATACTTTCGTGAAACCGAATGAGCGTGATCAAATAACGCAGGGCATTCTAATTCTGTATGGGAAATTTAAGGATTTAAAAGGATTAGGTCAAAGAAAGCTGGGAAGGATACTGATATCCGAAAGCTGGACAGAAGATCTTAATCAAATTCAGGTTGGATTCCTGACAACCAACCCAGGCGAAAAGATTCCAGTTTTGGGCAAAAAAGGAGATGAGGTATCCTACCAAGCTCGAACCTCTGCTGATGATTTTGTCTTTGTGGAAAAGGATTTGATCTTTTCCTCTTTTTTCTTTTTGTCCAGATGGGAAGAGAAGGAAAGCAAAACCACAGACCGACACAGTCGTTTTCCTACCCAGGAGAATATCTCCTGTGCTCATCAATTTTCTCAACGGGCAGTGGTAAACGATTACCTTAGATTTTTATTGGACATCATTTCTCAGGTAGCCCAAGCGAAAAAAATTCCCTTGGTCAGAAAATGTTTTTGGCCAAATGGGGAGAAGTTGGCAGTCTGTTTGACCCACGATGTGGACATAATAGAAAGATGGTATCTGTATTCCCTCATAAGAGGTTTTGAGTTGATCAAAGCCGGGCAACTGACATCTTTCTTTAAGACCTTTTGGAGCCTACTTTTAGCACTTCTGTCCGGGACAAATCCAGCTTTGGCTTTTGAACGAATGATTGCTGTGGAGGACAAATTCGCCTTCAAATCTTCCTTTTACTTTATGGTGGGGAGCCCAAAACTGAAAGCTCTTTTGAGTTCGGATATAACTTATCATCTCAGCAAACCTAAAATCTTAGAGAAAACCAAAGAAGTTTTAAGAAAAGGTTTTGAGATCGGTCTACATGCCAGTTATAATACTTTTCTAAATCCTGAGTCACTGCTTAAGGAAAAAGAGGAACTTGAGCATTTGATCGACTTTCCCACCTGGGGGCTCCGGCAACATTTCTTGAGATTCAAGGTTCCGGAAAGTTGGATCGACCAGAATAATTGTGGCTTCTTATATGATACCACATTGGGTTTTGCCGACAGGTCCGGCTATCGGGCGAGCTTTGCCTTCCCCTTCTATACCTATGACTTAAAAAACGATCAGAAGCTGAGTCTGATGGAGTTACCTTTGGTAATAATGGACCGGACTTATTCCAAATACTTATCTTTCTCCCCGGAGGAGATAAAAGAAGACATCATTAAAATATTGGAAGAACTGGAGGATTCAGGCGGACTGGTCACCATCCTTTGGCATACCCATATGGTTGAGGAGTTAGGGTTTTCAGGCTATCCCCAATTGTATGAAAAAATATTAGATTTTATGCATCAAAAAGGTTATTTCGTGGTCACTGGAAAAGAGATCGTAGATTGGTGGAAAAAAAGAAAGAATCTGGAACTTAAAATCCATTTTGCCGAAAATCAAAAATTCCTTTGGGAGTTGGTGGCTTCTGACTTTATGGATAAGCTTACCCTGGAACTTATCACCGTAGAAGCACAAAGGGTGAAGGTGGATGGTTGCAAATATGAGATCCTAAGAAAGGACCGGAATACCTTAATAAAGCTGAATGAAATCAAGCCTGATGTAAAGATAACTCTTTTTATTGAAATCTCGTGAAAAATAGGATACTGATAATCACTCAATCGTTTATCAAATATAAAGGGGATATCTTAAGCAAGCACATATTTGTTTCTGCGAAGCTTTTGACCCAGGCTGACTGGAAGGTCTTCGTTTTAGCGCCACATGATAGAAAATTAGCTTATCATGAAGAGATTGAAGGGGTCAAGGTTTTTCGCTTCAAATATTTTTGGGAGAAATATGAAAGATTGGCTTACACCGGGCGCATGCAGGAATTGGTGGCTAAAAGTCCGGTCAACCAATTTATTTTTGTCTTTTTCATGATCTTTTTCCTCCTCAGAGCCTGTCAGCTCGCAAAAAGAAAAAGACCTTTATGCATCCACGCCCATTGGTGGATTCCAACCGGATTATTGGGGTGTTTGGTTTCCCGCCTGACCAATATCCCTCTGTTGGTCACCCTCCACGGCACTGACGTCAGACTAACTGACAAAAATTTTTTCTTTTCTTTTTTGGCCAAGCGGGTGTTTAAATATGCTACCGCAATCACAGTGGTATCGAACTTCATCAAAGAACAGTTGATTAGTAAACTGGGCCTCCCGCCGGAAAAGATTTTCGTTCTTCCCATGCCCATTGACTCGGAAAAGATTTATAAAAAAGAAGTTTTACCACCAAAAAGGAAGATAATCCTGAGCGTAGCTCGATTAACCAGACAAAAAGACTTAGGCACTCTGATACGTGCCTTTCACCGAGTTCACCAAAAGTATAATGAGCTTGATCTGGCAATCATCGGAGAGGGACCAGAGAAGACTAATCTTCAGGATTTGATAAGGAAGTTAGACTTAAAGAAGGAAGTTTACCTTTATGATTTAATGTCCCAGGAAAAGTTGAACGAATACTATAATACCTGCGACATGATTGTGCTACCCTCCATTGGGGAAGGTTTTGGGTTGGTTCTGGTGGAGGGACAGTTATGTAATAAGCCGGTAATAGGAGTCAACTCTGGAGGGATCACTGACATAATAGAACACGAAAAAACCGGGCTTTTGTTTCCTCCCGAAGATTTCGTGAGTTTGGCTTCCGCCATGGAAAGAATTTTAAGCGACGAGAATTTGGCTTCTCGACTCTCTGAAGCTGGGCACCAAAGCGCACAAGTGAAATTCTCCCAAGAGGCATTTTTACAAAAATATCTGGAAGTGCTGGAATGGATACAAGGAAAGTTCTGATAAAGTCAGCCCAGATCGTCATAATCATTCTGATATTCTATTTTCTGATCAAGGGCTTGGTTTCTAACTGGAATCAGGTGCAGGATTTTGATTGGCAATTTGATTATCCTCTTTTAACTATCTCCTTTGTGCTTCAGATAATGGCGCTGTTCTGGCTGGTCAAAATCTGGGGGAGGATGCTGGGTCACACCGGCTCATCCGTGTCTTACTTCAAGCTTTTCAAGGTGTGGTTTTTTTCCAATCTGGGCAGATATCTCCCCGGCAAGGTGTGGCAGTTTCTGGGGATGGTTTATATGCTGGAAAAGCGAGGGGTGCCCAAAAGAAACAGCTTCTCCACTGCAATCCTGGCTCAATCCTTCTCGGTTATCTCCGGTCTCTTTATTTCGGCTATTTTTCTGGGCGCGAGTTTATATTCTCAATTCTTCTCCCAAAATCCCGCACTGGTGATAGCTGGAGTGGTGTTCGGTTTAGCCATTCTGGTGCTGGTCTGTTATCCAAAAGTATTGGAGAAAATTCTTAACCTGGGACTGGGAATTTTAAAAAGGGAAAAAATAAGTCTTGATATTACCAGCAAGGACGTTATTATTTATATTTTGTGTTATTCTGTATCCTGGCTTTTGTTCGGACTGGCGTTTTTGATATTCGTGAAATCAATGGCTCATGCTTCCTTTGACATGTATCCCAGCTTAACCGGAGCATTTGCCTTCTCGGTGAACATCGGTTTTTTGGCGCTTTTCGTCCCGGGCGGGATCGGGGTAAGGGAAGGGATTTTAGTCCTCTTGCTTTCCTCACTTTTCCCCCTTCCGGTCGCAACTTTGATTTCGCTTTTAGCCCGGTTATGGGTGACCGTGGCAGAGCTTTTGTGTTTTTCAATTGCCGTGCCTTTGAAATGATATTAAAATCAATGGATTTAGCGTAGCCCAGGGTTTACCCTTAGGGTAATCTCAGGATCCTGCGGACAAGCTGTGAAGGCTTGCCTACGCAAGTTATATATGAAGATGAAAAAAGGAAAAGTTAAAAAAGACAAGAGGGTCGAAAAAAGCAAAACAAAGGGGTTCAGTCCGAAGAAAGAAGAAAAGCTGTGGCGGTATCTGCCGCTGGGAGTGTTATTCCTTCTGACCATCATCCTTTTTTCCAGCTTCGTTTTTTCAGGCCAGATGCTTTTCGGGTCCGATACCATTGAGGCAGGGGTGATGTTTCGGGCATTCTATGCCTCATTTGTGAAACAATATCATAGCATTCCCCAGTGGAATCCATATCTATTCGGAGGGGTGCCCTTTGTGGATGCCATGGCCGGGGACACTTTTTATCCTCTGGCTATCCTGCAGTTTGTGCTTCCCCTTCACCGAGCCTTGGGATGGAAGCTGGTGTTAACCGTTTTTCTGGCAGGGATATTCATGTATCTTTGCATGCGAGCCTTCAGATTCTCCCGCTTGGTTTCGTTATTTTCTGGAATAGCCTATATGTTCTCTGCTAATTTGGTCTCCTGGGTTTACGGCGGGCAGGATGGAAGGATGTATGCAACCAGCCTACTGCCGTTGCTCTTTTTCTTTTTACAAAAAGCCTTGGATACCCGAAAGTGGATTTTCTACCTGGGATTGGGTTTCTCCATCGGGCTTTTGATCTTGGCTAACCACCCGCAACTGGCTTATTACGCGCTGTGGGCAACGGGTTTATATTTCATTTTTCGTCTGGTATCAGATTTCTCTGCCAACAAGCAAGAGGCTGCATTTAAAAGAATAAGACCGTTGATAAAACCGGTCGTGTTTTTTGTCGCAGCTGTGATTATTGGACTGGCACTCTCCTTAGTGCAGATACTCCCTCCCTATATCTATGTCAACAAATATTCCCCCAGAGCTGAAGGAGGAAGAGGGTACGAGTATGCCGTTTCCTGGTCGGCTCATCCGGAGGAGTTGGCTTCTGTGGTGGTGCCAGAGTTCTGTGGATATAATACCGAAAAAGAAAATACTTATTGGGGAAGAAATCCCTTCAAGCAGAATGCGGACTATGGGGGCATCATTCCTCTGAGCTTCGCATTTCTCGCTCTATTCTTTGTGAAAGATAAAAAGAAGTGGTTTTTCCTGGGATTATCTGGTCTGGCAATAATCTATTCTCTGGGGGGACATACGCCCATCTACCGGATTTTTTATCATCTGGTTCCCCAGGTTAAAAACTTCCGGGCACCCGGCTTGATTCATTTTCTTTTTATCTTCTCTGTGGTATTCCTGTCCGCACTTTTCATGCAACGCCTGCTGAAGGGGATAAAAGAGGGCTCCGAGCAGAAAAAGTTATTCAAGATATTGTTTATTTTGGTTGCCGCACTTTTCGGATTTTCCTTCCTTTTCTCCATAGCAGGAGATCTGCTCCTCTCCATCTGGACTAAAATCCTTTATCCTGGCATACACCCTTCTAAGAGCAGAATCATGAGCCAGAACCTGCCCAATGTGATAAAAGGATTCTGGCTTGCTACATTTTTGGTGGGACTGGCCTCCACAGCGGTTTATCTTCTGGTAAAGAAAAGGATAGGTCCCACTTTTTTCATCATAGGGATCGGAGTGCTCTTGATTTTTGATCTATGGAGGGTGGATGCCAAGTTCATCCGAAATTTCGACTATAAAAGCTATTTCCAAGAAGATCGCGCCATCGAGTTTTTGCAAAGAGATAAGGAGAAATTCCGCGTAATATCCTTGCCCCGCACCTATCAGGGACAGAACATCTTGGCTTTCTATAACATCATGCAGGTTTTCGGTTACCATGGCAATCAACTCCAAGTTTATGATGAATTCACTGAAAGAAAATATCTGGAATCAGCTCGAACCCAGGAGGAATATGGCTTAAGATATACTCAGTTTCTGTTTGGAATCAAGCCTGATCTTTTAAATGTCAAATATTTCTTAAGCCCACAGCCTTTCGACCATCCCAAGTTCAAGCAGGTGTTTCAAGGAAACAGAGTTTATATTTTTCAGAATCAGTCCTATCTTCCCCGAGCCCGAATAGTTTTCAAATACGAGGTGATAGAGGATCGAGATCAAATCTTGAAAAGGATCACCGATCAGAATTTTGATTATCGAAACTCAATTATCCTGGAGGAGGAGCCCCAGATCTCACAAAGCCAGGAGGATACATCCTTGGCTGAGGGGAAAGCTTGGATTGAAAAGGACGAGATAAACAGCATAAAGGTGAAGACGGTGCTCTCCCAGCCAGGTTTTTTAATCTTAAGCGAAAATTATTATCCTGCCTGGAAAGCTTACGTGGATGGCAAACAAACTAAAATCTATCGGGCAAATTATCTGTTCCGTGCGGTTTATTTAAACCAAGGGGAGCATGAGGTGAGGTTTGTTTTCAATTCGGTTCCCTACCTGATCGGCAAGACCTCTACGTTGTTGACATCTGTTCTTCTTTTGGTTATTTTTGGATTTTATTTAGTTAAACCAGTCCTCTCCAGAAAGGAGAGAGCCAAACCTCAGGTGAGCTAAGATAAGATGAAGACATTGGTGATCATTCCTACGTATAACGAACGAGAAAACATCGAGAGGATCGTCCCTCAAGTGTTAGAAAAGCATTCCAGCATAGATGTGTTGATCGTTGACGATGGCTCCCCTGATGGCACCGGTCAGATGGCTGATTCGATGTCGAATGAAAATGATCGTATCTTTGTGATCCATCGCAAAAACAAAAGCGGACTGGGAACCGCCTACATAACCGGGTTCAAATTTGCTCTTAAAAAAAGCTATGACTTAATATTCGAGATGGATTGCGATTTCTCTCATGATCCCCAATATGTTCCTCACTTTTTAGAGGCTATCCGGGATGCGGATTTGGTCTTGGGATCACGATATATAAGTGGAGTGAATGTGATCAACTGGCCCATATCTCGACTGCTTCTCTCCTATTACGCTAACGTCTACTCCCGCATCGTCACCGGTCTTCCGGTTAAGGATGCCACCGGTGGGTTTAAATGCTTCCGCCGGGAGGTTCTGGAGGCCATCGACTTAGACAAGGTTAAATCCAATGGATATTCCTTTCAGATAGAGATGAGCTTCCGCGCCTGGAAAAAGGGATTCAAGATAAAGGAGATACCCATCGTATTTGAGGATCGGCAATTGGGTCAGTCCAAGATGTCCAAAAAGATCGTGAGGGAAGCTGTCTGGATGGTGTGGAGATTGAGACTATGGAGTCTTCTGGGTAAATTGTGATTATGTTTTTAGGAGTGCAGAAGCTTGCTTCTGCGGTTGTAAAGCTTAATACTGTCAACTTCGCACCAGCAAGCTGGTGCACTCCGCTTTACAACAGTAACCAATTATGGCATTCTCCTTTGAACCAGATATAGACCTTTCCGTCATCATAGTTAATTACAATGTGAAGTATCTGTTAAAAAATTGTTTGAAATCGATATTTAATTTTCAAAAAGATTTGAGTTTTGAGGTAATGGTGATAGACAACCACTCGGAGGATCAGAGCACCAAGATGCTCAAAGAAGAGTTTGATCAGATTAAGCTTTTGGAAAACAAACGAAATTTGGGCTTCTCTGCGGCTTGTAATCAAGGGATAAAAAGGAGTCGGGGTAGGTATATTTTGTTTTTGAATCCGGATACGGAGTTCACCCCCGGGGGAATAAATGACATGGTTAAGTTCATGCACGCTCATCCTCAGGTAGGAATTTGCGGTCCCAAGATGATTGATTCGCGAGGGGAAGTTCATTTCTCCTGCCGTTCGTTTCCCTCCTATCTGACCGCCATCTCGTCTGGGCAATCCATTCTAAATCGGCTTTTTCCCGGTAATCCTTTGTCAAGAAAATATCTTCTAAAAGATCAAGATTCAAGCCAGAAAAGAGAGGTGGATTGGGTGTCCGGATCATGTCTTCTAACTAAAAGGGAGGTTCTCCAGAAAACCGGGCTTTTAGATGAGCATTTCTTCATGTATGTGGAGGATGTGGATTTTTGCTATCGGACTAAAAGCGCCGGCTTTTTGGTTTATTATTTTCCACAAGTGATGATCATTCACCATATTGGTAAAAGCACTCGAAAGAAAAAACTTCTGATGCAGATGGAGCATCACCGGAGCATGTATCATTTTTTCAGGAAGCATCACCATCCCAACGTTTTCTTAAAAGGGGTCATTTTCTTTAGCATTTGGATTCGTCTGTGGTTTGCCGTCGGAACCAGTCTTTTTCGTAACGTGTGGGACAAGAATTAACCAAAAGGCAAAAGATGAACGGACCTTACTTAGATTTTGAAAAGCCAATTTACGAGCTGGAGAAGAGGATAGCCGACTTAAAGGAGTTGGCGGGTCGGAAGGGAGAGGACCCTCTGGAGAATCTGGAACTTTCCCGTGAGGTTGAGTCTTTAGAGGAAAAACTGGACCGGCTCACCCTGGAGATTTACTCCAAGCTTTCTCGCTGGCAGAGGGTACAGTTAGCCCGTCATCCCCGCCGCCCCTGTGCTTTAGATTTCATCTCCCTGATGACCACGGACTTTGTTGAACTGCACGGGGACAGAAATTTTGCAGATGATAAAGCCATAGTGGGCGGGTTCGCCAAAATGGATGGAAAGCCGATATTAGTGGTAGGACAACAGAAAGGAAAAGACACCAAGCAGAAACTGTATCGAAATTTCGGCATGCCCCATCCGGAAGGATACAGAAAGGCGCTGAGATTGATGCAGTTGGCTTCTCGATTCGGCAAGCCGGTGGTAATTTTAGTGGATACCCCGGGAGCGTTCCCTGGTGTAGGGGCGGAGGAGAGAGGACAGGCAGAGGCTATAGCCCGAAACTTAAGGGAGATGACTCGTCTTTCGGTGCCGATCATCATCAACATCATCGGCGAAGGAGCCAGCGGAGGAGCCTTAGGAATCGGGGTGGGAGATAGAGTCTTTATGCTGGAGAATGCCTGGTATTCGGTGATCTCCCCGGAAGGATGTGCCGCTATCCTGTGGAGAGATAGCTCCAAAGCTCCTGAGGCGGCAGAAGCTTTAAAACTGTCTGCTCCCGATCTTATGAGACTTAAAGTTATTGACAAGATCATACCTGAACCAGGAGGGGGGGCGCATCGGGACCCTAAAAGACAGGCTGAGATTCTTAAAAAAGAGATACTTTCTGCAATAGATGAACTGGAAGGGCTAAGCCCAGAGGATTTAATCCAGAAGAGAATTGGTAAGTTCCGGGTGATGGGTGAATATTTAGAAGGAGGGTAGGAATAAGAACCTGATCTGTTGGTGAATCTTCAGAGCTTGTTGAAAAAACGCACATTTCAGGGCGGGATATGCGTATGCATTCATACGAAAATTCCCGCCCCTAGGGGAGAGGATTACTTATCATCCATAGGGCCCGCCTTTGGCGGGCCAAAAGGGTTTTTCAACATCCCCTTCAGGTCCACCCAGATATGGAGAAACTCAAAAGGTGATTGAAAAACTTTTTCAGCAGAACCAAATTTCTGCAACCCGGGAAAGTGCACCATATTTCAAAAATGGAAGACGCAGGTCAGTTGACTTCCTATGGTTAATTGACTCAAATGAGATCCAAATAGACAATTAAGCTTTGGCCTGCGCCACTTCTTTCCTCATCCAAGTTATGTAGATTCTTAAATAGGTTTCGTAAAAAGGAGTAAAAAGATGATCGATCCAAAGCTTTTGAAGATTTTAGCCTGTCCCGTCTGCAAGGGCGATTTGATCTACGATGAGAAGAATCGGAAACTTGTCTGTGAAAAATGTCGACTGAGATATCCCATAAAGGATAATATACCCGTAATGCTGGTGGATCAGGCAGAAAGGTTTTAAAGAAAATCAATTAAGAATTTAAACAGAACAGGAGGAATCCAAGAATGAAGCTCTCAAAATTTTGTGGAGAGGATTTGATATCTTTTGAACTCAGCGCACAGACCAAAAACGAAGCAATCAAGGAGCTGGTAGATTTAGCATCCAAATCCAAGCTGGTTAAGGATGCGAGCCAGCTTTTGAAGGATATTCTGGAGAGGGAAAAATTGGTCACCACCGGGGTGGGGTACGGGGTGGCTTTTCCTCATGCCAAGTCCAAAGCCATCCGGGGTATCATCATCTCTTTCGGCAGATCCAAAAAGGGGATCGATTTCGATTCCATGGACAAAAAACCGGTTCAACTTTTCTTCTTGATCGCCGCACCGGAAGACGCCATTGGAGCTCATCTAAATGTGATGGCTCGACTCTCCTATCTTATGAAAAGCGAGAAGAACAGAGACAAATTGATGAGGATCAAAAGCCCCAAAGAGCTTCTGGAGGTGCTGGATTCGGTAGAGTGAGACTGAGACGGAGACGGAGACTGAGACTGAGAGTTGAGACTGAAAGGTGAGACTGAGACTGAGAATTGAGACTGAGAAAAAAGCAAACACTCAGTCTCAGTCCCAGTCTGGAAAAGAAGGCAATAAATGTTTGGATTTGAAAAATTAGATGTGTGGCATAAGGCTGTCGATCTGATCATCCAGATCGATGAAATTATTAAGAAGTTGCCCAAGAATGAATTCCATTTTATTGGTGATCAGATAAGGAGGGCGGTTTTGGCTATCTCAACTAATATTGCAGAGGGAACCGGAAGGAATTCTAAAAAGGAAGCAGGCTATTTTTTCAATGTAGCAAGAGGTTCTGTCTATGAGGTAGCCAGCCTGTTAAAGGTTTTGAAGCGAAAGGGATACTTAAATGAGAAAACGCTTGAGAGGAAATTTCCAAAATGTTATCTGGGCGGACGCCCACCCGTCTGGGTGGAATGATTAAACGATCTAAGTCACAGTCACAGTCTCAGTCTCAGTCTCAAACCTCAGTTCTCAAGACTGAATTTTATGGATAGACTCTCATTTTTGATTCATATAAGGAGGGAAACGTTTCTTTACTTAACCACCTTCGTTCTTGCATCCCTTTTGCTTTTGATCCTTCCTGGAGAATTTAAGGCAGATATCTCCGCCTTCATTTTTAGATTTACCTATGGCCCCTTTTACGCTTTTAGCAATCACATTAAAGAGCTGGAAGGGGTGCGGGAGGAGAACAAAAGGTTACATCAGGAGGTGATGGAGCTTTCCTTAAGAAATTTCTGGCTGAATGAAGAGCACCTGGAAAACTTGAGACTGCGGAGACTTCTGGGGTTTAAGTCACAACTTGAGCACAAGGTGATTCCGACCCACGTGGTGGCAAAAGATCCGAACAGAAGATGCTTTTCGGTTTTGATAAACAAAGGATCTCAAGAGGGGGTAAAAAGGAACATGCCAGTGGTTAATATGCACGGACTGGTGGGCAAGATTGTGGATGTTTCGACTCACTGCTCGGTGGTTCAGCTTATGATCGATCCGAGCTTTAGAGCCTCAGCCTTGGACCAAAGAAGCCGGGTATTCGGAATCATAAAGCCTGGATCGGGTTTTGCCCTACGACTGGACAACGTCCCTTTGTCTGAGGATGTGAAGGTGGGAGATTACGTGATCTCTTCCGGCCTGGGTGGCATTTTTCCGTCAGGGATAAAAATAGGGGTAGTAACCTCTGTGGAAAGCGAAAAAATCTTTTCTAAAGAAGATCGCTCCTTTGGAATATTCAAGATGATACTGGTGAAACCCTTAGTCGATTTCAGCAGTTTGGAGGAGCTTTTCGTACTGGATGTGATGAGCGGAGAAGAAAAAGATTAACTTAATCGAAAATGAGTCTTTTCATTTCATTTTTTCTTTTGAGAAGATAATTTAACCAAAAAAAAGTGCCAACTATATGTTCCGAGGAAGCGCCATATTTTCTAAGATTCTTTTCGGAGCAGTGATTATTTTCGTACTTATACTTTTTCAGAGTCTGCTCTCTGACATGGTGACCATAATGGGGGTCAAATTTGACTTAGCCATCATTATCCTGGTTTGTATCGCTCTAACCCGGGGTCCTACCTATGGGCTAATCTTTGGTTTTTTGATCGGGCTTTTGTTGGATGTTCTTACCCCGCAAACTTTAGGGTGGGGAGCTTTGGTCAAATGCTTGATTGGGTTCACCCTGGGCAATTTCAAGGATAATCTGTATCTGGAGAGCTTATACTCCAAAGTAGGGGTGATATTCTTTGCTCTCATTTTAAATGATTTTCTTTATTATATCTTCACCAGCGGAGTGAATGCCACAACTTTCAGAATATTGAGTAATTATTCCCTCCCATCGGCTGTTTATACCTCGATCGTTGGGGCGTTAATCTTTCTGACCCTAACTCGGATTAAATGGGAACGGTGGGGTTCCCAAAAAGGTTCTGGGTGAATTGATACTCCCTCAGGTTAGCCCGAAGTAAAATTTTGTAAAAACTAGGTTAAAGTGACAGAGAAAATCAGATCCATTAAACATTCACCCAGCACATACAAAAGCTCCAGTCAATCTTTTTTGAGGAGAGCCCTCACCGGATTTATCCCCAAAGATAAGAGAACTAAGGTGTTAGTAGGTTTTCTGGGAGTGATTATCTTTATGCTGGCAGGGAGGCTGTTTTTCTTGCAGGTGGTGAAAGGGACCTATTATAGCCGCATCTCTGAGGAGAACCGGATACGCCTTTTGATCTTGCCCGCCTCACGGAGTGTAGTAAAAGATAGAAATGGGAAGGTCATCGCCACCAATCGCCCTTCTTACACCGTTTTTCTCATTCCATATGAAGTTTTGGAAGCTTTTACTGAAAATAGATCCAAAAAATCATCTGTTGAAAGTCAGGATCTAACTTCTCTGGTAGAAAAGCTTGCACTCTGTTTGAAATTGGATGCTCCTTCATTAGAGGAAAAGATAAGGTCCAATTTGACCAAAAGTTACCGGCCTATCAAACTCAAAAAGGATGTGGACTTCAAGACAATCTGTGTTATTGAAGAACAGAATGAGGATCTGCCCGGAGTGATTTATCAAGTAGAACCAGTTCGAAAATACTTAGAAGCCGGATGGGTGGGTCATGTTTTGGGATATGTGAATGAGCTTACTAAAGAGGAGCTTTCCGAAGGACCCTCTAAGAAAGGGTTTCGTCTGGGAGGGGTTATCGGAAGAAAGGGCATAGAGAAACAATATGATGACCTTTTGAGAGGAAAAGATGGGGTGACTTTTCTGGAGGTGACCGCCCGGGGCAAAATCTTAGGTCCTTTAGAAGAAAGAAAACCGGATTTTCCTCTCAGCGGTTCTGATATTAAGTTAACCATCGATTCAGATCTTCAGGCTGTGGCTGAATCGGCTCTAACAGATTACATGAGTGCGGCAGTGGTGGCTTTAGATCCCAGATGTGGCGAGATTCTGGCTCTGGTGAGCAAACCTGGATTGGATGCTAATCTATTCGTGGGGGCTATGTCTCCGGAAGAATGGAATAAGATAAAAGACAATCCCCTCCACCCTCTTCTCACCCGTCCGGTTCAAGCAACCTATCCTCCAGCCTCCACCTTAAAGCTTCTTGTTGCGGCAATAGCTTTGGAAACAAAAATCGCAAGCAGAAATACTTATCTTTCTCCTTGTCGGGGATTTTTTCAGTTTGGAAGGAGGAGTTTTGGATGCTGGAGACCCGAAGGACACGGGAGATTGAACTTAGAGGATGCCATCATTCAGTCCTGTGACGTTTATTTTTATCAGTTGGGACTGAAGGTGGGACTTGAAAGATGGAGTCGCTATGCCCAATTGTGTGGGTTCGGACAAAAGACTGGTGTGGATCTTCCCGAGGAGGCTAAAGGCTTGGTTCCCACCCTAAAGTATTATCACGCAAGATATGGAGAAGGTGAATGGGTTAAAAATCTTATAATCAATCTGGCAATCGGACAGGGAGAAATTCTGGTAACGCCTCTTCAACTGGCGGTCTTTTTCAGTGGCCTGGCTACAGATGGAATGCTTTACAAGCCGTATCTTTTAAAAGAGATGAGCACCCCAGACGGACGAATCATCTCCACCCAGCCTGAGGTGACTGGATATCTTCCTTTCTCCGCCTCTACTTTAGAGGTATTGAAAAAAGCCATGATAGGGGTGGTTAACGATCCCCATGGAACCGGCGTCCTGGCTCAAGTCCCTGATATCAAGGTGGCTGGAAAGACCGGCACTGCCCAGAACCCACATGGTGAAGATCATGCCTGGTTTGTGGGCTATGCGCCAGCTTTTAGTCCCCAGATAGTGGTGGCGATCTTAATCGAGAACATAGGACATGGAGGTACCTTCGCCGCACCAGTGGCGAAAAAGATCATAGAGGAATACTTGAGAAAAGATTTGGCGCAAGGTCAAGTAAATAGCTCTACCCAAATGAGTAGTCACTGATTTCTCTTTTTGAAAGTTCAAAGAGCGGTTTTGAGAAAATTATGATTAAATTTCGCTTAAAAGAAATTGACTTAACGCTTTTAATCGTCGCTTTGATCCTGTCGGCAATCGGGATCTTATTGATTTATAGTGCCAAACATCATAGCGATAACCCGGCGGAGAGAGTCATTTATATCAAGCAGATCATCTGGGTTCTTTTGGGACTTTTAACTTGTGCCTTGGTCTTCACTATCCCATCGAGATTTTATGATATCTTTTCTTATGTATTATACTTTTTCTCCCTCATCTCTTTAGTTTTGATTTTGATGATCGGCTCATCCAAGATGGGGGCCTTCCGGTGGATATCCATAGGTGGTTTTAACATTCAACCATCTGAGTTTGCCAAGATAGCCACCGTCTTCCCCTTAGCCAGATACTTAGCTTATTCCAAGCGTTCCTTTTATAGCTTCAGATGGCTGGCAAGTGTAGTGGGTTTGGCATTTCTGCCCGCACTTTTGATCTTAAAGCAACCCGACCTGGGAACCTCACTGGTTTTCTTCGCCATTTTAATCTCCATGCTTTTCTGGTCCGGGGTTCCACTTTTTTATCTTTTTCTGATAATCTCTCCTGTCATCAGCTTAATCTGCGCTTTCTACTGGCTATCCTGGGCTCTGTTTTTTTTGATTTTGATTCTGCTTCTTATCCGTCTGAGACCAACAGCCGTCTTATCCGTGGGTTTTCTTTTGCTTAATTTAGCCTTTGGAATGGTCACCCCCTTAGTCTGGAACAAGCTACACGATTATCAAAAAGATCGCATCATCGTATTTTTAGATCCGGGACGGGATCCGCAGGGGGCAGGTTACCAGATAATTCAATCCAAGATAGCCATTGGATCGGGTGGGCTTACGGGAAAAGGATATTTAGAGGGGAGTCAGACAAAGCTGGCTTTTCTTCCCCATCAACATACCGATTTTGTCTTCTCCGTGCTGGGGGAGGAATTCGGACTGTTGGGTGGGACCATTCTCCTGGGATTATTTACATTTCTCATAATTAAGGGAATCCTGATAGCCCAGAAAACCAGAAATACCTTTGCCAGCAACGTGGCTGTGGGGCTTTCAGCCATAATTGGCTTTCAGATGATGGTCAATATCGGGATGACCCTTGGTGTGATGCCGGTTACCGGCCTCCCCTTGCCCTTCGTCAGTTATGGCGGCTCCTCCATGCTTCTCTGCTGGGTGATTTTAGGAATCCTGTTGGCAATCAATTCCAGGTGGTATGAGTATTAACGATGTAGAGGTCGGATTTCCTGCGGATCTGTAGGACATCCGGCCCGGAGAGATTCGAATTCTTTGACCTCTCCCCCTATCTCCCCCCGCCTTTGGCGGGGGGACGGGGGGTGAGGTGATAGAGCTTTTTTGGTGCAAACGTATTCTCATAAATTAGCCACTACTTGTCTGTCGTAGACAGATTCGCCTTCGGCGGAAAAGAAGACACATAAAAATCCTCTGCAAGGAGAAATCATGCATCCTACTCTGATTGAGCTTGGACCTGTGGCGGTCAGAACATATGGATTTCTTTTAGCCTTAGCTTTTATATCAGGCATCTGGTTTACGGCAAGAAGAGCCAGAAAGAAGGGGCTGGGAACCCATTGGCTTCCCGATCTTTCCCTGATCATTTTGATCTCTGCCATTGTGGGCTCCAGATTCTTTTATGTGGTCTATCATTTAGAAGAGTTTGAGGGTCACATCTTAGACATGATCAACCCCATTCAAAGCACGGGGGAGATAGGCATAGGCGGACTCTCCATGTTTGGAGGATTGGTTTTGGCAATCATCTGCGGCATAATCTACATCCGTATCAAGAAGCTAAACGTGTGGCGGATCGCAGACGTCGTAGCCCCCTCGATCATGCTGGGCTTGGGCATAGCCCGCATCGGCTGTTTTCTCAACGGTTGCTGCTTCGGCATACCCAGCCATAGCTTTCTTGCCGTCATTTTTCCTCCCAACTCCCCGGCAGGCTATATGTTCCCGGATACTCCCATCTTTCCTGTTCAATTGGTCGCTTCCTTCTACGGTTTTTTCATCTTTGTCATCCTTCTGTTGCTGGAAAGATTCAAACGTTTTGATGGCTTTACCTTTTGGTTAATGCTGCCTCTTTATTCCGCAGCAAGATTTACAATTGATTTCTTCAGATACTATGAGGAAAGTATGATCTTTGTTAGAATTGGCGGCGCACGTTTCACCGTCAACCAGAGTTTAATTGTTTTGATTTTCATCTTCTTCCTCTTCATGTGGAACTATCTGAGACTGAGACCGAGAGATGAGACTTATAATATGGTTTAAAAAGAAACAACTCAAATCTCAGTCTCAATCTCAACATAGGCCAAATGTTTCTCTCAAAGATTAAAGATTTTCTTCGGGAACTTAAAGATGACATCTTAGATTTAGTCTATCCACAAAGCTGCCTCATCTGCCAAAGACATTTAACAAGAGAGGAAAAAGACATCTGCGAAGACTGCTGGAAGACCTTGGTTTTCCTTCCCTTCCCCTTCTGCCCTTATTGTAAATCCTTTCTGGAGGATGAGAAGTCGGTGTTCGAACATCGGTGCGTTTATTTGAGCAAGCCGGAGGATCGAAAGATCCTTGCGGTAAGATCTTTGGGGACCTTTGACGATTATTATCAAAAGCTCATTCACCGATTCAAGTATGACAAGAAGATCCCTCTGGGCAAGCGGCTGGCGCAAAGTTTGGCTAAGGTGGTAGCACAGGATGAAGATTTTGTAAACTGTGATCTGGTGATTCCGGTTCCTTTGCATCGAGCCAGACATCGTGAAAGGGGATTTAATCAAAGTGAGGTTCTGGCGGAGGGCGTCTCCCAAGCAATAAATGTTTCCCTTGCAAAGGAGATACTCAAAAGAAAAAAGAGAACCAAGGATCAGACCTATCTGAATGTTCAACAAAGAACGGAAAACGTAAGGGATGCCTTTGTGGTCACCCAGCCTGAGAGGATAAACAACAGGAAAGTAATTTTAGTCGACGACGTGATCACCACCGGAGCCACCTTGAATGAGTGCGCCAGAATGCTCAGACAGGCAGGGGCAAAAGAAATCTTTGCAGTCACGCTTGCAGTCGTGGCAGATTAAGCAATTTCAGATCACTGTCAAATCCGCAGGTGTGCCCGGACGGGCATACCGCAGGTCAGTTGACTCAAATGAGATCCATAGGAGGGCGTTGTGCTAGACTTACAAATTGGTTTGTTTTACTGAAAATTAAACGAAAACTCAGAGCTTTAGGACTCTCCTGGCTTTTTCATTTGACAACCCTCACCCACTGTGATATTATTCAACTATGTTAGCGGTCTTGAGTCCGAAGATCCGAAAGCGTGCATGTTTTCTCTTCATCAGCCTTGTTCTGGGATGGCTTTGTTGCGCACGTCCGCCTTCCGACATTGAAAGAGCCAGGGAGTGCTTTGAGGGGTACATAACGGCATTGCAGCAAGGTTCTGAGGATGAAGCAAGGAAGTTCTGGAATAGAGATGAGACGGAAAGATATAGAACATACGATTGGCAATGGACGTATCTGACCTTCAGGAGGCTGGATCCGCGTCATTTGAACTACAGGATAATCACTGCAGAAGAGAGGGAAGACTATGTGGTCTTGGAAGTGGAATGGTATTATCGGGAAGGCAAGGGAGGGCGCTTACAAAAAGACGTAAGGTATTTCATAGAAGAAGATGGCAGAGTAGTGGGGGCAAATGCCATTTTGATCTACACCAGAGATTGGCTTCAAAAAGAGTCTGAACACTTTGTTTATCACTACAAAAATGAAAAAGATGAGCCGGCTAATCCACTTCTTGATAGAATGGATCAGCTCTATGAAAGGATTGTTGAGTTCTTGCAGGTGGATTATCGGGACAAAATCGATTACTACAAATGTGATTCCTCTATGGAGGTTGGTCAGCTTTTTGAGATGGAAGCATCCCTGGCACGAAGTCAGATGACCTGTGGGGTAGTGGCATCCATCAAAAGATTTGTCCCCCATGAGATAGTTCACATTATCTCTTACCGTATTCTTCCTCAAAATGAAAAAAGGCTCCTGCCAGAATATTTAAACGAAGGGCTGGCTTATTATCTGGGGGGAGCGTCTTTTTTTTCTCCGGAACTTTTGTTGTCCTGGGCAAAGAAGAAGTTAGAGGTGGATGAGGTTATTCTGCTGGATACTTTAATCCGTGATCCCTGGATATATGGAACAAATGAGGGCGCCGGACTCATCTCTTCTTTCGTCAAATTTTTAATAGATACTGAGGGGATTCTCAAATTCAAACAACTATTTATGATAGGTGAAATCTATGAAGAACAAAAGGGGACTTTGAAAGAAATCTACGGAAAAAGCACAGACCAACTGCAAGGGGAATGGAAGAGATTTGTCTTAGCTTTGCCTCTGCCAGAAGTTAAAATTGTGGAGCGACTGCATGGCAAAGAGGTTTTTCACATATCCGACCCTTCCGGAGATGATAAGGGAGACGGGGACTACACTTATCCAAAAAACAAAAAAGCTCTTCCCGGGATTTTCGATCTGACTGATTTTGGGCTTAGCCTGGATGATGAGTTGGTATATTTTCAGTTACAGTTTGCCAATTTGAATCATGCAGAAATTTCCTCAGATGAAGCATTCAACGGCACGTTCGCCGCCATTGCCATAGATTCAAAAGAAAATAGCGGAAACACCCAACTGTTTTTTGGCAACGGGAATTTTGAATTTTTAAAAAATGACGGTTATGAATTCGCTATCGAAGTCAGCAATGCGGGGATTTTAATCTACGATCAGGACTGGGTGTGGCATCTTCTGTTCCAAAAAGCTTTTTCTCAACAGAGTCATATAAGATGGAATGAAATTTCTTTTGCCATCCCCCGGAAGATCATCGGCATCCCGGATTCAAGTTGGAAAATCCAGGTTCTAACTGGAGGACAAAAGGGTGGGCATAAGAACACAGCTTATGGAGTGGGAAGGTTTATGAGGGTGGGGGAACAATCTATACAAGATCAAGGTGGAGGGGGGAGGAATACAGATTTTGATCCTGATGTGTATGATATTTTGACCCCAAAAGGCATAGATCAGGTAAAGATTTTGAGTAACTACGATGTGGCAGAGAAGAAAAAAGCGATTATTCCTATGATAAATTTGAAGCAAAGGTAGAAGTTGACATTTGAAAGACCTCTCCCCCGTCCCCCGGCCAAAGGCGGGGGGAGATAGGGGGTGAGGTAGAACACAGTTACAGTTTCAATTACCATGAGCATAGATCAAGAACAGATTCTAAAGTTTCTCTCCACCGAGGCAAATCAGCCCTTAAAGTTGCGGGAACTCGCCAAAAAAATGGATATCCCTGATGAGGAATACGGCAGTTTCAGAAGGAAGATCAGATCTATGTTGAGAGATGGTTTAATCGTGAAGATAAAAAGAGGGAGAATCGGGTTGCCGGATAAGGCAAATCTGGTGGTGGGAAGATTGGTCTCCGGCAGAAATGATTATGGCTTTGTTGTGCCCGAAGATAGAAGTGAGGATGTTTACATACGTGGTGAAAATATGGGGAACGCTTTTCATGGAGACAAGGTGGTGGTAAGAGTGCTCAGAACAAGAAGGGGACCCGCTCGTGAGGGAAGCATCGTAAAGATTTTAAAGAGGGCAAGGCAGAGTCTGGTGGGGATCTATCATAAGGGCAAATTTTTCGATTACGTTGAGCCGGATGACCACAAAATTACCAGGGATATTTATATTGCTTCAGCCAATTCCAAAGAAGCATTAGATGGACAGAAGGTAGTGGTGTCCCTTTTGGATTGGGTGGACGTAGGTATGGGACCTGAAGGGAAGGTTGTCGAAGTCTTGGGCTATCCGGATGAGCCGGGCATGGACATTTTAACTCTGATCAAAGAGTTTGGGCTGGCTTTGAGTTTTCCGGAGGAGGTGGAGCAAAACTTAGATAGTTTGCCTCAAAGAGTAGAGAAAAGGGAACTTCAAAGAAGACTGGATCTACGCAATAAGAATTGTTTCACCATAGACCCGGTGGATGCCAAAGATCATGACGATGCAGTTTCTTTGGAGATTGCGCCGAATGGTAACTATCTTTTGGGGGTTCACATAGCGGACGTTTCCCATTATGTGAAGGAAGATTCTGCCTTGGATCGGGAGGCGTTGAAAAGGGGAACTTCGGTCTATCTGGTAGATCGGGTTATTCCCATGCTACCGGAGAGACTTTCCAATAATATTTGCAGTTTAAAACCCAATCGCAACAGATTCACCTTTAGCGTCATTTTAGAACTTACTCCCCAAGGAGAAAGGGTTGGCTACCAAATAAAAGAGAGTGTGATCAAAAGCAAGGCAAAACTGAACTACGATGAAGTGCAGAGATTTTTTGATACCGGGGATGCGAGCAAAAACATAAAAGGTTTGGAAAATGACCTTCTGGAGATGAGGAAGCTCTCCCGAAAACTTCTGGAAAAAAGACTGGCAAGAGGAAGCTTAGACTTTGACTTACCAGAAGCGCATGTGGTTTTAGGAAAGGATGGCAAAGTTCTGGATATACTTGAGGTGACAAGACTGGAGAGCCACCGCTTAATTGAGGAGTTCATGCTACTTGCCAACCGAACTGTGGCAGAACATGTGATTCGTCTTTCTGTGCCGTTTTTGTATCGAGTGCATGAGGAACCGGAACAAGACAGGATGGAAGCATTCTCAGATTTTGTCTCAACTTTAGGCTATTCTTTCAAGGTCTCCGGGAAGATTCGGCCCAAGAAGATTCAAGGATTCTTAAAATCCTTAGAGGGAAAACCGGAGGAAAGTATGATAAACGAGATTTTGCTCAGATCTTTAAAGAAAGCATGTTACACACCCGAAAATATCGGGCACTTTGGTCTGGCTTTTTCACAATACACCCACTTCACCTCACCTATCAGAAGATATCCGGATCTTCTGGTGCATAGGCTTTTGAAGGAGTTGCAGGAAGGAAAATATACTTTCCAAAGACAAAGCAAGCTCATCCGCCGCCTCCCCAAAATCGGGGAGATCACCTCTGAAAAAGAAAAATTGGCAGATGAGGCAGAAAGAGAGTCGATAAAGATCAAACAGATTGAGTTCATGCAGGATAAGTTAGGAGAGGAATATCATGGGTTGATCTGCGGGGTGGTTCCTTTCGGGTTTTTCGTCCGGCTGGATGATCTTTTAGCCGAAGGGTTGGTGCGAGTCTCCAGCTTGGACGATGACTATTATCTCTTCGATGAAAGAAGACAGAGATGGGTGGGGAGGCGCACCAAAAGAGTTTACAAATTAGGGGATAGAATCAAAGTGCAGGTGGTAAGAGTGGACAAAGAGCAAAAGGAGATAGATTTTGTGTTGGCGGGAAGGAGTGTCCGCTCAGCAAGCAGAGGGAGAAAAAAAGGAAAAAGAAAGTTAAAAAGAAAGTGAAACTCAAAAGAGTTTGATGAAACAACCACTTAGTCAAAAATTATCATTCGAGGATCAGGGAAAAAATAATTTCAGGAAGTTGTTTTTTTTCTGCTTTTCACAATCATCAAAAAGCTTGAATTTTTCGGTTGTGGTTTTCGGTTTTTATTCTTACTTTTTGCTCTGCCAGAAGTTTATTTGGAGATCTCTGAGAAATTCAAATGGGGAGGAATTTTCTGGAGTGTTAAATTTTTGGGTATGTTGAAAAAGCTGTGGAGAAAGTTTTTGCATAGGGACAGGGCTTGTCCTTCAGGATGAATCCTTTCCTTCGACCCTGAGGTCTTCCTTCGACACTGAGTCTCAGGACGAAGTGCAGGACCGAAGGGCAGGATGAATCCCTGTCCTTTCCCAGCGAGGACAGCCATCCCGCCAACGGCGGGATCCCTACGACGATCTCTTCTCACCAATTGAAGCATGTAAGATAGTTTTTCAACAGTCTTTTTTTAGCTTGACCTGAAGTTCTTTGAGGGCATCGAGCTTTTACCAGGTTCACCTAAAGGTGAACACTCCAAATTTCCCTTCTTCCGCCTGAGGCGGGATTTAAAGCAGTTTTTTCAGAGACCTCATTTAACCATTGAGTTCAAAACCGGAATAGTGTGATGAATCAGCCAACCAACATCCTGATCATAAGCTCGGATGAAAGACTCTCTCAGGGAATCAAAAGGGCGCTATCCGACATCCATCCGCAAATCAAAACAGTGCCCACCAGTCGGGATGGCTTGAAGAAGGTAAGGGAGGAGAGGTTTGATATGGTAATCACCGATTCCCGACTGGAGGACTTTTCCTGTCCTATCCTTATCCGAAAGATCATGGCGAGGAGTCCGCAAGCGGATATCCTGGTGGGGCTTCCCGTTGAAAACCTTTACCGCCAAAAAGAGCTTTTGGATTGCGGGGCGGACGATGTTTTCGAAATCCCCCTGAAATCAGAGGAGCTACATCTGAAGGTAAATAAGCTTATTAAAGAAGGAAGTTTTCTAAAATCTTGTGGGCTGGTGGGAAAGTCGATCCAGCTAAAGCAAATTGCTGAGTCGGTACTTCAGGTTGCGCCCACCAATATTACGGTTTTGATCACCGGTGAATCGGGAACAGGAAAGGAGCTTGTCGCTTTAGCCATTCACGCCAACAGCAAAAGAGCCGACAAACCCTTCGTAGCCGCCAATGTGGGAGCGCTGGCAGAAGGGGTGGTGGAAAGCGAGCTTTTCGGGCACGAGAAAGGTGCTTTCACCGGCGCAGTGAGTCGCAGACAGGGGCTTTTTGAAACCGCCAGCGGCGGGACCATATTCTTAGACGAGATCGCAGAGTTTAAGCCGTCCACCCAGGTGAAACTCTTAAGAGTCTTAGAGGAGAGAAGCTTTATGCGGGTGGGGGGAAGCTCAGACATAAAGGTGGATGTGAGAGTCATCGCCGCCACCAATCAGAATCTGGAGGAAAAGGTAAGAGAAGGAGCGTTCCGGAACGATCTTTATTTCAGGCTGGCAGTAGTGAAAATCGATGTCCCCCCCTTGAGGGAAAGACCTAAAGACATTCCCATTCTGGTGCACAGCTTCATCCAAAAGCTGAATCAAGAGAGTGCAAGAAAAATCTCCGGGGTCTCAGATGAGGCGCTGGAGCTTTTGATGAGGTATCACTGGCCCGGCAATGTGAGAGAGCTGAGAAATTTCTTAGAAAGCATGTTAGCTTTAGCACCGGATAGAAGAATCGAAGCAGGGGACGTGAAAAGATACATAGATAAACAGATGCAGGCTAATCGAAGTCTGCCGGTGGTGACCGGCAAATCTGTGGAGACTGCCGAGCATGAGCTTATCATTCAGGCGATTTTAAGTTTGAGATCGGAGATCATAAATTTAAGAGAAGCTCTTTTGCAACGGAACCAGCTAAGGCCAGAACACAGAGTTGAGCTGGAAAGGTCAATTTGGGAAGGAGGCGAAAAAATAGCAGAGATACCCGGTGATTTAAACGTGGAAGAGATGGAAAAGGAGTTGATTCAAAGGGCGCTTGAGTTTACCAAAGGAAATAGAAAAAAAGCCGCCCAGCTTCTGGGTATTGGCGAAAGGACGCTGTATCGGAAATTGGATAAATATAAGCTAAGATGAAAACCGCCAGATGTTGGGGCGGGATTTTGTAATCCTGCCCCATGCATCGGGATTTCAAAATCCCGATGCAACTTCTTTCATACGTTGGTTCAGGGTGCCCTCACCCTGAACCCAAAGTGGTCAGGGGTTAGGGAACCCCTGACCAACACTGAAAGGACATTATACCGGAAGTTGGATAAATACAAATTGCGATAGCAGTGTAGGTCAAGCATAGCGGAGCCTGCTTGACAGATTAAAGAATTGGCAACCATCCCGCCGTTGGCGGGGATGGTCGACCTACAGACGCAGATTCGTAGGTCGGGTTGCCCAGACGGGCCTGTAGGGCGATCCCGCCTCTGGCAGGCGAGCTACCCGACTGGATAAGTACAGATTGAGGTAGACATTGTGGATTTAGACTACTTGGAATACCATATCGTACCAGTCGTTGCAACACCGAAAAATAACGAAGAGGTCTTCCGTTTCCTCGGAACAGGATTCTTTATTGGAACTGAAGGGCACTTAGTAACTTGTGCACATGTTGTGAACGAGGTTTCTTCGGATGAGTCTCTTCACTGTTTTCAGATTGGAAAGAAGCGTTGGATTCCGCTTGAAATCTTCCGCAAAATGTCAGATCATGATTTAGCCTTATGCATTGGTGCACCACCAGAAACGAATGTAGAAATGCCGTTAATTGCTGAGCCATTCATTCAACTGGGTATAGACATAAATGTTTTCGGATACATGCATGAGCCAAAAGGTGTTGGCAAGATTTCATTCGTAAGAAGAGTGATGAGAGGCTACATTACAAACATTCCTGAATCAATTGAGTATCCTGATTCATATGAGCTTTCTTTCCCTGCCCTCTTCGGGTCCAGTGGTGCACCAGTCCTGCATCGTTTCGATGTTGAGGGAGATCCGGATTCGAAGCTCGGCGTAGTTGGTTGTTTATATGGCTCTAGGGAATCTAGCGTGGTCAGGCATAGCAAGGTTGTTTTAGAGAGTTCCGGAGTTAACGGTGTAAAACGTGAAACCGAAGTGACCTCCAGAATCGTCGAGTTGGGTTTGGCGTACAACATAAAAGCC
This sequence comes from uncultured Ignavibacteria bacterium, assembly GCA_964403165.1. GTDB lineage: Bacteria > Zixibacteria > MSB-5A5 > MSB-5A5 > SM1-73 > SM23-73-3. The sequence continues at coordinate 12,914 of CAYOFL010000017.1, read as the reverse complement.
CTTAATATGCTTTTCAAGGAGTCAGGCCTTTCTATTACTCTCTATGGAGAACTTGGCTCATGAAGACTGATTATCACCCTCCCTTAATCCCTCCCATCGAGGGAGGGAGAATTCCCTCTCCCCTTGGGGAGAGGGTTAGGGTGAGGGGGTGTTTTATTGAACTGGGAAGGAAACCCAATCACCGCCTTTGTCCCCCTTCCGGCGGGATAAAAGCGGTATAAGTTGGGCAACCACGGAGTCGAAAAAATGAAATCTCCCCGTCGGAAAACCAAATACATCTGGGTCATCTCGGATGGTTCTGGGTCTACGGCAGAGAGGGTGTTGCAAGCAAGTTTAGTGCAATTCGGACATGAGGATGTGATAGTGGAGCGTATCCCTGACGTCAGAACCAGAGAGCAGATCAAACAGGTCGTGAACACAGCCGCAAAGAGAAAAGGACTGGTGGCCTATACCCTGGTTACTCCCCAACTTCGCAAAGAAATAGCCACCAGAGCTAACGAGTTTGCTGTCCCCACTGTGGATCTTTTGGGACCTTTGTTGACCTCGTTGACCACGTTTCTTGCCTCCCCTCCTGAGTCCAGGCCCGGCTTGTTGGGTGAATTGAATCATCATTACTTCAAAAGAATAGATGCGATCGGATTTGCAGTAAAGCACGACGATGGACATGGTTTGCATGATCTGCCCAAGGCAGATGTGGTTATAGCCGGGGTCTCCAGAACATCAAAGACACCTTTGAGCATGTATCTGGCTTACAATAAAGGATTACTGGTAGCCAACATCCCGATAATATTGGGGATGGATCTTCCTTCCGAGCTTTTCAGGATCGACCAGAAAAGAATCGTGGGATTAACCATCAATCCGGATCTTTTGATCAGTCTTCGTCAGACCCGGCTGGCTCAGTTAGCGCATGCAGATATAAATTATGGCGATGCAAAACACGTAATAGAGGAGTTGAAGTATAGTCACAAGATTTTTCGAGAAAATCCCAAATGGTCGGTAATAGACATCACTGGCAAAGCCATTGAGGAAATGGCTAATGAGGTATGTAGTTTGCTTATTGGCAAATCTTCATGATCTCTTCCAATAAAATCAGCATTAAGTTATCAATGAAAACAACGGAGGTATAATCATGAAAGTGAAAGATATCTTAAAAGACAAGGGAACTGAAGTGGCTACAATCGGATCAGAGCAGACCATCTGCGATGCGGTGAAGATTCTGGTGGAAAAGAACATCGGTTCCTTGCTGGTGCAGGATGAGAAAGGTGGCATCGCAGGAATAATTACAGAGAGAGACATATTGAAGCGATGTAACCTGTGTCTGGAATCGTTCAAGGAGACAAAGGTTAAAGAAGTGATGACCAAGAATCTGATCGTTGCATCTCCGGATGATGATTTGGATTACGTGGAAAACATCATGACTCAGAATCGGGTAAGACACCTTCCTATAATCTCAAATCAGAAATTGGAGGGGATAATCTCTATAGGCGACATGGTAAACGTCCTACGTGGAGCGTGTAAGGTGGAAAATCGTTATCTCAAAGATTATATCTCCGGAAGATATCCGGGTTGAGTCGATTCCGAGTCAGGGGGCTAAGGATTCTGGTTGGTAAAGAATTTATCCTTAAGGTTTGGCGCAGAAGGAGAAAATGAGATGACAGAACAGAAGCACTATTTTGTCAATGTGAAGGACCAGTCCAATAAAATCCTCCGCAAGGAGATAGTTGTTCCTGCCACGTTGGAGCAGGTGTGGAATGCCTGGACAACTATTGAGGGTGTAAAAACATTCTTCTCACCTGGAGCCAATGTAGAGCTCGCTGTAGGCGGGGCGTACGAGATTTACTTCCTTCTTGACGCGCCGCAGGGCCTTCGAGGATCTGAGAATTGTCGGGTGCTGAGCTATCTACCCATGGAAATCCTCTCCTTTTCATGGAACGCTCCACCGGATTTTGGAGAGCTGCGCAAGAAGCACACCATAGTGGTTTTGCAATTTGAGGAACTCGAGCCGGGCAAAGTGAAGGTTGCCTTATCACAACTTGGCTGGGGCAAGGGAGAAGACTGGGACAAGTTGTATGACTATTTCGACAAGGCTTGGTCTTACGTGCTGGGAAATCTCAAAAAGCGTTTTGTGGCAGGTCCGATTGACTGGTCGTCACGTTGATATTCTGCGGAATATCGTGGAACGGAAAAACCAGACGTTAATCCTTTCACCTAATGGATTTAAAATAACAGGCATATAGAACCTTAGAACTGTTTTGACTTCAGGTTACATTAAATCGTCATATATAATAGCATGAAAGGTTAAATGTTATGCTGACAGGAATTCATTTTCTCTTAACCTATGCCTGCAATCTTGAATGTGACCACTGTTTCTTGTATTGTGGTCCAAATGCGAAGGGGACTTTCACCATAAACAAAATCAGGAAAGCCTTTGGTGAGATGGCTAAGATTGGAACGATAGAATGGGTATATTTCGAAGGTGGTGAACCATTTCTTTTCTATCCTCTGATGCTCGAGGGCATCAGAATCGCTCATGACATGGGTTTAAAAACCGGAGTGGTTACCAATGCATACTGGGCAACATCTGTTGAAGATGCCGATCTTTGGCTCAAACCAATTCGTGAATTGGAGCTTTCCGATCTGAGTTTAAGTGATGATCTATTTCACCATGATGAAGAGGAAGACAATCCCGCCAAATTTGCTTTGACTTCAGCCAAGGCATTGGGTATGCCTGTGGATACGATTTGCATTGAGGAAGCCACGGCCCAAACAGGCATAGATAAGGAGCAAGAAAAAGGCGCGCCAGTCATTGGCGGAGGCGTTATGTTTAGAGGTCGGGCCGTTGAGAAATTGACAGAGGGACTACCAAAAAGGCGGTGGGAAAAATTCACCCAGTGTCCATATGAGGATTTAGAAAATCCAAAGAGAGTTCACATCGATTCGTATGGCAATGTCCACCTCTGTCAGGGGCTATGTATGGGCAATATGTGGGAGACCCCTTTATCAACGCTGGTCAAGAACTATAATGCTCTCTCACACCCAATCTGCGGGCCTCTGGTCAGAGGAGGACCTGCGCTTTTAGCTAAAGAATATGATGTTAAACATGAGGATAAATACGTTGATGAATGTCATTTCTGCTATCTTGTTCGCTTGGCTCTGATAGATAGGTTCCCACAATACCTCACACCCAGGCAGGTTTATGGATTGGAATAGTACTCGGCAACTTCGTATATCAACGAGCGAGGTAAAATACCTGCACAAGAGCAAAGTCAAGAGTTGTTAATGGTGGAAAGGTTTAGCCCTTATACCGTCGCCAATTTGTGACTCGCAATGTTCAGATTTTTTCTTTCTCTTCTCTTCCTGACCTCTATTTTGACTTTCTCTGCACAAGCACAATTGATCTCCTCTGAAATCTATGAAACCGAGGAGGATCTGCTGGAGGGCTTGCAACAAGGATATTTGACTTTGGATCAATACCTTGAGCTTCTGGATATGATTCAGAGTAAACTTTATCCCGCATCTAAAGAGGCAGACAAGCTCTTTTTTATTCCGGATGTTAGCAGTGTAGATGTTTCACAGATAAAAACGAATGATCAAGATGTCGATTTGAATCAGAAAATAGGTTCATTTTTAGCGGAAAGGGAGAAAAAACGTCGTCCTCTTTTTTCTGGAAAGTTGGTCTGGAAATTGTATGAGAAATTTTCTGCCGGAGGCAGATCCGCCTATGGCGGACAAGAAGAGGGTGAAACTGAAAGTTATCTTTTCTGTGAAATTATGAACGGAGAACGCATGATCTGGCATATTGAAGCAGATCAAAAGGAAAATTCCTCTGAAGCGATTTTGAGCCGGGGTACTTTTCGGGTGAGAAAAAGGTTCTTTAAATTTCTGCTTCCGCCATATTCAACTGAGTTGATCCTGGGTAATTTTGACAAAAGAATCGGACTGGGCTTGAATGTCGGCTATCATCCACTTTTTGGCTACACCAGCACGCCAGATTTAAAATCTGAGGATACTTTTCTTTATCCGGCATTGGGCAGATATAACGGAATTTACGGTGAGTCTGAATTAAAATCTTTTTCGGTTTTGGCTTTTTACTCCAACAACAAACGAGAAGAAATTGAGAATCGGATTGGGGCTTTTGATCTGAGTTTCTCAAGCAAAAATGTGCACGTGGGTTTCTGTCTTTCTGAGGGAGAGCTTAGGAATAATGAGAATAAAAAAACCTTCAATGATGATTGCAATAGCCTTCATTTTAACTTAAAGCTTAAATCGGTAAAATTCTCTGGTGAGTATGCTCTGCTTTCGAGTCAAAAGAGCGGGTTAGCATTTGATCTTTATTCATCTAAGAAATCTTACAGCTTCGATTTCTCCTTTTGGAGATATGATGATGATTTCATTCATCCACATGGGGGAGGGATATCCAATCCGGATTATGAGACCATTTATCTGGATAAGATAGACTACGATTACAGATCCAGACAGGCAGGGGAGAGGGGAATTTTCTTTAAGTCCAGATACAGGATTCTCGACAAGCTTAAATTGAATTTCTCCTATAATCAATGGAGAGAAAGATCATACCTGCCAGACAAAATGAAGTTTCGGGTAGGCACAGGTTATAAGTTTTCCCCAAACTTTTCTTTTGCGATTTATCAACTTTGGACAGACTATGATGTGGAAGATGAAGAGATAGATAGGAAAACCTCTTCCTTGAATTTGTTTATTTCTCCCCATCACAAGTTGGATTTCTATTTCATAGCAAATTATCGAAGTTCAACTGATAAAGACTATGGTGATCTTCGGCTGAAGATTAGAACTGTGGCGGTTTCTCCCTTTGATTTCGTCCTGTGGCTGAAATACAATGACCCCAACTTCTCACGCTCTTCGGATGGGTATTTCAGCTTTCATGTTCAGGAAAGAGTGAGATTTTTCGAAAACTATTTTGTTTCAGCAGAATATATAACTAAATTCTATCAGGATGAAAGTAAAGTTGACACCAAGGCGGTAAGAATAAAGATGGAAGCTTTATGGTAAGATGGTTGGATGGCTGGTTGGTCGAGGGTACCCTTCAGGGTGAATTCCTTCAGGATGAACCCCTACCCTCGACCTTTTGTGTGGCGGGGTAAGGTACCCCGCCAGAACCCAAACTGATGAAAGATGAAACAGATGGAAGATGAGAAGGACTCAAAGCTTTGTTTAATCTGTTAAATCTGTTGGGAATGTGTTCTCAGTCAATAAGTCGGATAGGTCTTGCAACATATCCGACCTACGTTGATTGGAGGTATATATGCGTTGTTATAATCTCAAAATCATAATTCTTTCTTTATTTGTATTGTTAGGTCATAGTGCATTTTGCCAAACTCCTCCAGTAAAGATAATGTCATACGATATTAAGGCAAAGCTGGATTCGTCTGATAGTCAACTGCATGTATTCGCTGGTTTGGAATTACAGAAAGTTGATACAGTTGATCAATTCGAGATGCTGTTGACTTCTGATGCAGAGATAAATTCTATAAAATCTGAAATGAACGGCAACTGGATTGATGTACCCTATAAATTTACAGGAAAGGATACATTAGGTCTAACGGTTCCTTCTGAATTGGAATCGAGTGAAGAACTGGCCATAGATTTTGAGTACTCGTTATCAATAGATGAATTGAAAGATGTAATGATCCTATCCCGAGGGCACAGATGGTATCCTCTCATAATTGATCAAATTGCCAGATTTAAACTCACGGTTGAGGTACCCAATGAATATGAAGTTTTTTCCGCTGGTGATTTAGTTGAAAAGAAGAAGTTTACTGAGTATTCTCGATTTATCTGGGAAAGCAAAATTCCTGTGTTCAAATTACCATTGATTATCGCAAAATCAGACCTTTATGAAGAAACCGTTAAAAATATAGACCACAAAAAGATTTATCTCTATTCTTCAACTATTGATGAAGAGACAAGAGAAGAAATTATCTCCGAAGCTGGTAGCATGTTGAAATTCTATAATAAATTTATCGGAGAGTATCCTCATAATCGCCTGACATTGATAGAAATTCCGAAACTTCAAGGAACTAACATTGCAAGTGGCCTCCTGATGGTTGGATCAAAGAATTTCGATTGGTTCAAAAAGGGTTATTATGAAAGCCTTCATCTTTCCATCGCCACCCAGTGGATTGCTGCCGGGGTATTTTTCAAACTTTTTGGCAAAGGGTTTTGGTTTCTCCAACTATCTTTACCACACTATTTGCGTCTTATGTATCTGGAGCAAACAAAAGGAGAAGATGCCTTTACTAAAGGATTACAAAGAGGACTGGATCAGTATAAAGAGATTGCCGGTACAGAGAATGAAGTTGCCATAATCGACGTTGATTTCCCGAACACAAAGGAAAAGGCCAGGGTTATTTATGGAAAAGGGCCGTATGTCATAGACAAGGTGCGGAGACAAATTGGTGATGAAAACTGGGAGAAATTGATTAAAGATATCTACAAAGATTTCAAAGGGAGAATTCTTACCTATAATGAGTTCATAAACTATCTTTCAAAATATGACCGGGATGGAACCTGTGTTTTGAAGTTAGAAAAGATGGTGTCTGAAACAGGCCTTCCAGAGTAGCCTTGTGGATTGGCTCCGAGCGGCATGTCGCGGAGCGAGAAACCCGATATTAATCTCCTCAAATTTCCCTTCCTATCTTTTTATCAAAGAAATCTCTTGCCAGCCCCGCACTTTCTTTGTAAAATAGCGGGGGAACGGACATTTAAAAGGAACTTATGAGAGGAGAAAACATGAGACCTCGTAGTTTGATCACCGTGATTTTGGGTATAGTTTTGGCTGTTTTGGGATTAGTTACCCTTATAATTTACCACAGTGCTCCTGGAGCAATTCCTCTGCTCATTGGCGGTTCGCTTGTCTATTTAGGCTGGTGCGGCGGTCGCACTGCCACTCTTGTTTTCGGTCATACCACCATTGTAGTCGGATGTGCCATGATTACCTGGGGGATATACCTTTTGCCAGTCTCTAAACCAACCTTGGCCCATATTCTTGCCCGCCCTCTTTTCTGGGGCTTTATCTCCTTGTTCGGTGGTATCTGCGCCAACTATCATGGCTTCTGTTTATGTATTCGGAGAGAAAGGTGAGATTGAGGGATTAAAGAAAGATCATTTGATAAATATGAAAAACATTCTCTCGAAACATCCCATAATTTTCTCTTACCTCCTTTTCTCTTTTGTTTTCAATCTAATTTTCGTGAAAGCGGATTTTGCTCAGCAAAATCATTCTTTGACCGCTAACGTAGTCATCAATGAGGTGCTGGTGAATGAGCCAGGGTCTTCTACCAAATTGGAATGGGTGGAACTTCACAATACTGATTCAGTGGAACATGATTTAGAAGGATGGGCTTTCATCAGCAAGGATGACACCACCTTGATTCCTGTCGGCACAATTATCCCCGCTAAGGAATTTTTGATCATTGCCCGCCAGCTTTTATCCGAACCTCCCGATTCGATCAGCTTTGAAGGTTGGTGGGGAGACAGAAGTGGTGTATGGGGTGATTCATCAATAGAGAGTTTTCCGGCTATCGAAGCCAAGATGAGTCTGACTAATACTGGAGTCACCATCAGCCTGGTCGATCCGGATAACAATGTCCAGGCCTTCACTTGGGATCAAGACTGTGGAGATGGGGTTTCCTTGGAGAGAATCTCTTTTGAGCAAGACATCTGGCTTTGTTGTGTCAGTTCAGATAAAAACACTCCCGGAAAAAAGAATAGTGTTAGCACCTCCTATTCAGATAACCTGGAACTTCGCATAGAACCTAATCCTTTCTCTCCAGATGGTGACGGATTTGAGGACGAAGCTATCTTACATTACACCCTGCCCATGGAGTCGAATTTGACTATTAGGATTTATGATATCAAGGGACGATTGATCAAGACACTTTTGGAGGAGGAACCGCAGGTATCGGGAGAAATATCATGGGATGGAAAGGATGAGGAAAACAGAATCGTCCGGGTGGGGGTATACATCGTGTGGGCAGAAGCCAAAGGAAATTCTTACAGCCAGAAGAAGGCTACGGTGGTGGTGGCAAAGAGGTAGAAGAAACTAAAGCTCTTATTCATCACTGACACCATGTTCCTGTAGGGGCAATTCATGAATTGCCTCTACGAAGGTAACGAATGAAGCATCCGTTACCAACAAATATTAATTATAGTATTTGGTAAAGCTGAAGCTTTACACTCCAGAAAGCAAAACATGAAAAGGGTTATTTCTTTCTTATGGGTTTTCTTATTATTTTCAGCTTCCACTCAAGCGGCTTTTGACAATTACGGCTCAAGTGCGAAAGCACTCAGTTTAGGCAATGCCTCCATTGCCATGACGGATGAGCCATCCGCTGTCCTCATCAATCCGGGAGCTTTAGGATTTCTTCAGAATAAAGGATTTCAAGCCAGCCTTTCCCGTCTGTTTGATATAGATGAGCTTTCGGAGAGAGAGTTCTATGTTGCTTTTCCTCTTCATTCCTTTTCTTTAGGAGGAGGATGGTATTCATTCGGGAAAAGTAATTATTATCAAGAGAACGTGCTGAGTTTGGCTTGTGCCTACAGAATAAAAGATCATCTTTCCATAGGCTCGAATTTGAAGTATTTGCGCGTCTCTTTTTCGTCGCAATATGACGCTCTTACCGCATTTTCAATGGACTTAGGTGCAACCTATAAAATCAACAATAGATTTCAAGTCGGTCTCGTTGCGAAGAACTTAAACCAGCCTGAGTTGGTGAAAAACTCAGACGATATTTCAACAGATATCTGTTTTGGTTTTACTGTTTTTCCTTTCGAGGAGGTAACTTTACTGTTTGACCTTACCTACGAAGAAAGATATAAAGAACAGCTTCATTTAGGACAGGAGATTAAGCTTTTGAAAAATTTTCCATTGCGATTTGGCATTCAGACCTCTCCGGCTCGCTATGCCTTTGGAGTCGGATTCAATTTTGATAAGCTGGTGTTAGATTACGCTTACTTGAATCATTCAGTTTTGGGGGATACTCACAAAATTAGTTTTTCTTATTTGTGGGGAAAGAAAAAATCGGAATAATTTGTTGAGCATTTAGTGTGGGGTAACCTGCGGTGGCTCGATCGAGTTTGGCTATGATTCTCTTTTTGCTGATCTTTTTGCTAATTTATAGTGGGCTTCATCTTTATATGTTTCTGAAGGCAAAGACCGCTTTTGCTTTTGGCGCAAAGACCAGTATTTGTGTCTTACTCTTCATGGCGATAATGGTCTTCGCCCCCCTCTTAGTGCGTTTATTTGAAAAGCCTGGATTTGAGCACCTTGCCCGCGTGATGGCTTACATCGGATATACCTGGATGGGGATTCTGGTTTTGTTCTTCTCCATTTCAATCGTGATTGATCTTTTTCGGTTTATTGTCTATTTGGCGGGACTAATAACTGGAAAGTATCTGTTAAGCATAACCAGCATAACACTCTATCATTTTCTTATACCATTCCTGTTATCGATATTTATAACTATTTACGGCTATTTCGAGGCAAGGGATCTTCGTATCGAGAGGGTAACAATCACAACCTCCAAGATTCCTGAAGAGGTTGGCAGGCTGAAGATCGTTCAGATTTCTGATATTCATCTGGGTGTCATCGTCGGGGAAGAAAGGTTGAAGACGATTCTGGATATAGTCAAAAAAGAAAATCCTGACTTACTGGTATCAACGGGCGACCTGGTGGATGGTGAGATGTGCAACCTGACAGGGCTAGTGAGGCTTCTTAAAGAAATCAATCCACCATACGGGAAATTTGCCATAACGGGAAATCACGAGTTTTATGCCGGGCTTGATAGGGCGCTGGTTTTTACAGAAGACGCAGGCTTTACTATTTTGAGGGCAGAGGGAATAACTGTTGAGGGATTTTTAAATATTGCTGGCGTTGATGATCCCGCTGGAAAACCCTTTGGTCTTTTCAAAGATATTTCAGAGAAGGAGTTGCTCTCAAAACTTCCCCAAGAAAACTTTACTATACTTCTCAAACACAGACCCGTTGTGGATGCGACTTCTTTAGGTTATTTTGATCTTCAGCTTTCAGGACATGCACATAAAGGACAGATATTTCCGTTTGGTCTCATCACCAAAGCGATCTATCTCACCGACGAAGGATGTTTGAAACTGGAAAATGGTTCCTATTTATGCGTGAGTAGGGGAGCAGGTACCTGGGGACCACCAATCCGTTTTTTAGCACCTCCGGATGTGGTGGCGGTTGAGCTTGTGCACCGTAATGGGCAGTAGGGAAGAAGTGAGGAACAATCCCCTCACCTTAGTCCTCTCCCCAAAGGGGAGAGGAAACTGCCTTCCCTCTCCCCCTGGGGAGAGGGCAAGGTCGAAGATCCCGCCACAGGCGGGGGTGAGGGGGAGCAGAGCAAACTCTGTTCGTCACGGTCAGAGGATCGCCTCGTCCGTTACCAACAGTGGAGAATGGTTCATACCTGCGCGTAAGCAGGGGAGCAGACACCTGGGGACCACCGATCCGTTTTCTGGCGCCACCGGATGTTATAGTAATTGAACTTGCGCACCGGAATGGGCAGTAGGGAAGAAGTGAGGAGCTAACCCCTCGCCTTAGTCCTCTCCCCAAAGGGGAGAGGGCAAGGTCGAAGATCCCGCCACAGGCGGGGGTGAGGGGGAGCAGAG
>CAYOFL010000017.1:0-2149 GCA_964403165.1 uncultured Ignavibacteria bacterium | reverse complement strand
CAAACTCTGTTCGTCACGGTCAGACGACCCCGTCCGTGACGCCAACTTAATGGTAAGGGACGAGGCGTCCGTTAACAACAGAAGAAAGTTTACAGATTCTCTTTAGGAGAGTTTTCTTCTTGTGCTTGGATGCTTTTATTCAATATTTTTGTCAGAGCAAAGGTGATTACAGCCAACGACAAAGCAGCCAGTATGGACCAGACCCAATACGAAGGTCTTGAAGCCATTCCCACAGTGTGTTTGTAGTAAATGATCCCGATAGCTAAGTCGGAAATAAAAAGAACAATTCCGGACAGAATCAGAGCGGTTGAACCCAAATAAGCAAAACCTATCCCAGGGAATACGAAATTCAAGATCGCCGCCACCCAGGGATTCTTTTTTTTCATATTGATGCGCCTCCCAAAAAAGTAAGCAGTTAGAGTTGTAGGTCGAGCATGGCGTCCAGACGGATCCGTAGGAAAGCCTGCTCGACAGACAACGGAATTGTCAACCAGCCCTACGGGCATGGTTGACCTACAAAACTAGAATTCGTCGAGTTCCTCGCTAATCCTCCGTCCAGACGCGGCAATGGTATCTGAGCCCCTGCTGCAAATCTTATCGAGTTCATAGTAGTTCTTGTAAGGCACTGGAAGTCTCTGAAACAACTCTTCTTTTCCTTCTGCATTCTTGGAATAGAGACTCAGAGCGGCCACCTGGATTTCCTTTTTGCCTGGGTCGTTGCTCCTGGCTTTGTAGTAATTAGAAATCCTTTCGTCCGAGAATCCTTCCACGCATTCCTTCAAAGCAGGATTGTGTCTTGTTACTGCAACATCCTTTGGTAGGACTATCTTGAGAATCTCCTCTTCCCCCAGTTGAATCTCTAGTTCAAACTTGGTCAATCTAAACGGGAATTCACCTAGTAATAGAATCTCAAGGGGTATTTTGAAACCAGAACAGTCGTCCTGCATAAAAGGTATTCCAACTCTGACATCAACGAATGGCCTAAATCGCACTTCAAACTCCTTGCTCATGATGTCTGCCATTCTTTTCGTCTGTCGTGCGTAATGAAGTGTAACTACTGCGAGGCCCACGAATACGAGAAAGGTCAGTCCGGCAATCACAACCTGGATGTAGTTTGCTGTGGATTCTGTCATGGGTCTGTTTTCCCGCTTAACGAAAAATCCCCGAGCTCGCAGACAGCCTTGATCACTACAGAAGAAACTCTATTTTGCCCCCCATGTCAACAAAAAAACCCCGACCCATTTGGATCGGGATTTTTGATTTTATTCCCGGCAGCGTTCGGATTTTATCCCGATCCCGCCTCTGGCGGGAGAGGGACTCCCACCCAGTTAAACAAACTTACATGTACGCTCAGGAGGGCAAAAAAATTCCCGGCAGCGTTCGGATTTTATCCTGAACGAAAGTGAAGGACTCCCACCCGGTTGCCCGACCAACCGTGTCAACAAAAAAAATCCCGACCCAGAAGAGTCGGGATTATCGATTCTTAATCCCGGCAGCGTTCTACTCTCCCACCCAGTTACCCAAGCAGTACCATCGACGCTGAGAGGCTTAACTTCTGTGTTCGGAATGGGAACAGGTGTTTCCCTCTCGCTAAGGCCGCCGGAAAATTTTTCTAAAGAAAAATTTTGGTTGACAGTTCATGGTTCACAGTTCACGGTCCCCTCACACCCCAGGGGGGCCGTCGACTGTGGACTGAAAGCTGTCGACCAAATTTTTGCTCTGCAAAAATTTTTCAGGGCAACTTCATAGAGAAACTCAAAAACCGAGCATAAGTTTTGTATCACCAGGGATTGAAAGAAAGAAAACAGATCAAGTCGCACGGCTGATTAGTATCGCTCGACTGAATCCATTACTGGACTTACATCTGCGACCTATCAACCCGGTAATCTACCGGGAGCCTTAAGTCCCGCCTTTCGGCGGGAGGGATATCTAGTCTTGAGGTGGGCTTCGCGCTTAGATGCTTTCAGCGCTTATCCCTTCCGAACACAGCTACCCAGCGTGTGCCTCTGGCGAGACAACTGGTAGACCGGCGGTTCGTCCGTCCCGGTCCTCTCGTACTAGGGACAGCTCCTCTCAAATATCCTGCGCCCGCATCAGATAGGGACCGAACTGTCTCACGACGTTCTAAACCCAGCTCACGTACCGCTTT
>CAYOFL010000016.1:0-43041 GCA_964403165.1 uncultured Ignavibacteria bacterium | reverse complement strand
TGGGAAGAGCTAAAAACCATAAGAGAAGAATTGGGAGAAGCAGGGCTTCAGGAAAAGGAGGTTGGAGAACTGAAGGAAAGAATCAAAGCCTCTTCTCTTCCTCCTTATGTGGAAAAACAAGCTTTGTTGGAGGTGGAGAGATTGAGATTGATCTCCACCGCTTCGGCTGAGTATGGCATGGTCAGGACGCACATAGATTGGCTTCTTTCTTTACCCTGGACAAAGGAGAGTTGCGCTGAAGTAGACATAGCAAGATTGGAGAAAGTCTTAACTTCCGAACACTTCGGGCAAAACAAGGTTAAAGAAAGCATACTGCAGTTATTCAGCGTTCGAAAACTAAAGAAGGACCTCAAGGGGATAGTTTTGTGCTTTGTGGGTCCGGCTGGGACAGGGAAAACGTCCTTAGCTCAAGCCATTGCCAAAGCCCTGGGGAGAGAATTTGTGAGAGTAAGCGTTGCCGGGGTGAGGGATGAATCTGAAATTAAGGGGACCCGTTCAACTTACACCGAAGCATTTCCTGGAAAGATCCTCAATGCCATAAAAGGGGCAGGCTGCACCAATCCTCTGATAATGATAGAGCCGGTGGACAAAATGGCAAAAGAGAGCCTTAAAGGCGACCCCGCCGCCGCTTTGGCCGAAGCTTTAGACCCGGATAAGAATTTTGGTTTCCTGGATAACTATCTGGGAGTTCCTTACGATCTTTCAGATGTGATATTTGTAACTACCGCCTTGGTGCCCGATGAGATACCCCTGTCCCTTTTTGACCTGATGGAGATGATTGAATTCTCTGGCTTCATAGACGAGGAGAAGTTGGAGATTGCCAAGAAATTTATCCTGCCCATGTTACTTAAGAAACACGGTTTATCAGAGCAAGATATTCACTTCACGGATGAAGCTTTGAAAAAAGTTATACGGCAATACACTGTGGAGGCGGGAATAAGGAGCCTGCAACGGGAGATGGAGAACATCTGCCGCAAATGCGCCCGGTCCAAAGCCTCGCAGAGCTTTCCCCCCTGCACAGTTACCACTGACAATCTGGAAGAATATTTAGGCACTCCAGTTTACATCCCGGACATAGTTCCCAAATGTCCGGAGATCGGCGTTGCTATCGGGCTCGCCTGGACTGAGGCAGGAGGAGATCTAATGCTGATCGAAGCCCTGAAGATGAAAGGGAATGGACAGGTGATTTCCACCGGACAATTGGGCGAGGTGATGAAGGAATCCATCCAAGCCGCCCATAGCTACGTTCGTTCCAAAGCGGAGATATTGGGAATAAACTATGATGATTTCACTAACTATGATATTCACATTCACTTTCCCTCTGGATCCATTCCCAAGGACGGACCCTCGGCAGGCATCACGGTCTCCCTGGTCATAGCTTCGGTGATGAGCGATAAACCCATAAGAAATGATATAGCAATGTCTGGTGAAGTTTCCTTAAGGGGGAGGGTGATTCCAGTGGCTGGGGTAAGAGAGAAAGTTTCTGCCGCACACCGAGTGGGAATCGGCCACGTAATCTTGCCTAAGGGAAATGAAAAGAATCTTTTGGATCTTCCGGAAAAGATAAAAAAAGAGACCGATTTCATCTTTGTGGAGAGAATTGAAGAGGTGTTCAAGCATGCTCTTTTAGAACGTGACGAAACCCAGAGAGGTATTGAGGAAATACTGAGAAGAGAGATAGTCAAGATGGTGAAGACGCAAAAAAAAAGGGTGAGCAAAAGTAAAAGAGCTAAAAAGAAGGTGGCTAAGAAGCGTTAGACAATAAAAGATGATTGTCTTTCTTCCGACAAAAAGGCTATTTGACAAGATAAGAAAAATGAGTCTTAGTTTGTCTTGCAGCCGAGACAAAAAAGAGCAGAGCTAACTTTAGATTTGGTAAATTTTTGATTTCTGAGGAAAGCATTCAAGAATGACTGAGGTGTGGCGATAATTATGATAGATGTTTTGAGTTACAGATCGGCTTTTCTGCATTCCAGATGAGATGCTCGTGAGGGTTAAATGGACTGGCAGATCCACTCATGAGAGGACTTTTCCAGACTCTGGCACGAAAGTCGGATAATCTCTATGGGGATTTTGCAGTAATAAACACCACTACTTTTATAGAGACTGGATCTTTCCAAAACGTCTTCTTTTAGCTTCGAAGTGGATCTGATCGATTGGAGATTGAAAGGACCCAAAAGGATGGATTGACATCCGAGCGGGAACATAAATAAGTCAAAGGTAGAATTTGGATGAGTCAGACGTCCTCTGAAAAAATTTTGGTTGTTGACGATGAGCTTTTTGTCAGGGAACTGCTTTTAGAGTTCTTGAGTACCCAGGGCTATGAGGTGTCACTGGCTGATTCTGGGAATAAGGCGATTGAACTGATGCAAACCCAGCCGGCAGACGTGGTCTTGGTAGATCTTAAAATGCAGGGAATCGATGGAATCGAAACCTTAAGGCAGATGAAAAAAATTGCCCCTGATGCTTTGGCTATTATCATGACCGGATATCCAACCATTGAAAGCTCTATTGAAGCACTGCGCCAGGGAGCTTGCGATTACGTCATAAAACCTTTCAAATTGAATAATCTTAAGTCCTCCATTGAAAAAGCTTTGCGGGAACATAAGTTGAAAATTGAGATAGGCCAACTTAAGGATCGAATTAAGCAATTAGAGGCGGAGTTAGAGAAATACTCGAGCCCTCAAAACCAAACTTAGGATTTTTCCCTTTGTTGCGGCCAGCCAGACTTTTCAACCTCATTCAGGATTAAATACATTCACATCTCTCTTTGGCAAAATATTTTCACGACCTCTCTTTTAAAAGAGGAGGGACTTTTTTTCCATGTGTCCAGTGGTTTCCATTAGAGCTCTGAAAAAGTCAAGTGGGGGAAGGTTTGCTGGAGTGTCAAGCTTTAGCTTGACCTAAAACTTCTTGCAACACAACCAGCTTTTAGATGGTTCACCTAAAGGTGAACACTCCAAATTCTCTTTTCCAAGTAGTTTTTCAGAGATATCTCCATAGAACTTTGACACATTATTCTCGTTTGAAAGAGATTATTCAATCTGATAGTTTGGATGGTCTCAAGATCGGAGAAAACCATGAGTCTGCCAGAGCAATATAGAAAGCTTTTAATCGAATATGATAAGGTTTTAAACCTGTCTAAGACCATATTGGATGAGTTGAGAAAGGGGGGGGAAGTAAAAAGCCTCGTCTTTCTTTTGGATAAGAAAAAGATGACGGGCGAGGCTATTGCTCGATTGACAAAGGAGATAAACTTAATCGAGGTAAGGAGCTACCCTGACGCCAATTTAAAGACGCTGGCTGAGGTAAAGGGTCTACTTAAGCTAATCAGCGAAAAAGCAAGGCTTCTTCAAGAAGTTGAAGAAAAGGTGCAAAACTTTCTGAAGAAGAAGGATCCAGGTTGGAAATAGCGCTCAAAAGAATGCTGGGTTGGTAAATTTTTCCCACAGCAGTGTATTTAATGAGTCAATCAAGAAATATAGAGTCTGAGCTTGTCCCGGACCGAAAACAGCACACACCCTATCCGACTTTGGATCTTGCGGACACCTGCGTTTTCGTAGAATCCATAGGACAGGGTAAATAGAGTTGCGATGTTGTCTTTTTCTAAACGAGTGTAACTTTGAAAGCGTCGAAATTTTTTACTGGTGTTCGAAACGCAATTCCCCAACTTCCCCGATTTTCAAAATCGATCTCTTCTGTATAATGAATGACAAATGAAAAAAAGTCTTGCCATAACTTGCCATTCAGATTAAATTAAATGATTGTTGAGATTCTAATTAAGATTTTCTTCTAAATAAGTGGTGAACTGTTTGGTTCACCACAGAGGGGATCAGATGAAAGAAAGAAAGCGTTTGAATATTTCTGAAAAGGAGCTTGAAAATTTCGTCACCTCTCCACGGAATCCTGCGGATTTTTCCACATTCACCCAAATCACCCGGAAACTGCGCACCGCTTACAAAGATTTACAGGAGAAATTCGAGGACTTAAATCTCAAATTAGAAAAGGCCAATTTAGAGCTCAAGCAGAGTTTAGCGGAGAAGGAAAAGATTTCCAGCTATCTGAATAATATCCTGGAAAGCCTGACCTCTGGAGTTGTTGCCATAGATATGGACAGCAAAATAAGCCTGTTCAATCGGGCAGCAGAGACTATTTTAGGCTATCGAGCAGAAGAGGTCATAGGAAGACCTTATCTGGAGGTGATGGGGAAGGGGGTGGAGGAGAGGTTTATCCTACCGTTTGCCCTTAAAGGTCAAAAATTGCATTTGAATGAGGAGAAGGTGATTTGGTCCAAAACCGGAGAAAGGATTCCTATAGGTTTCTCCACCTCGCTTCTAAAGGACAAAGAGGGAGAAGTTTTAGGAGCGGTGGAGGTATTCTTTGATCTGACCAGGTCGAAGCAGATGGAGGAGGAGATGATGCGGGTGCAGACCTTAGCCGCCTTGGGAGAGATAGCCGCTGTGGTGGCACATGAGGTAAAAAATCCTCTGGGCGGCATACGAGGTTTTGCGGAGCTTCTAAAGAGAGACTTAGAAGAAGGGGATCCCCGAGGAAGGTCGGTTAAGAAAATCATAGAGGGGGTGGAAACTCTGAACGGGATCGTCAAAAGCTTGCTGGACTATACCAAGCCAGTTAAGCTGACTCCTCGCAAAATTGAGATGGTCAAATTTCTTGATGAGGCGATCAATTTCTTTGAAATGGATGCCTCACAAAGGAAAACGAACGTCCGTATGGTCAGAAGTTATCCTAAAGATGAGCTTTTCTGTTCTCTGGATATCGAGCAGTTTCGTCAAATCCTTTTAAATCTTTTGTATAATGCCATCCAAGCTATGCCCGATGGTGGCGAAATAACGGTTGAGTTGAATCAGGAAGCTCAAGGTTCTGACCTTGCCCGAAAGAAAGAAGACAAAAAGATTATTTTACAGATTTCAGATACCGGAATAGGAATGAGTAAGGAAACACAGAAAAAACTTTTCACTCCATTTTTTACCACCAAAGAAAGCGGCACCGGTCTTGGTATGTCCACGGTTAAGAGAATCGTGGAGGCACATAGAGGAGATATAAGGGTGGAAAGCGAGCCGGGGAAAGGGACGACTGTGGCGGTGAGATTGCCGATGGTTTTATAAGAGGGTCTTCTTCAATGTAGTTGCTAAAGTTCTTTATAATAAAAAGACCGTCAAAGATCTAATGAGCTTGACATTTCGATGTCCCCATCTCTCTATTCTTTTTAACAAAGGGGAGAGGTAGAAAAAGCCTGACTTAGGGGCGATTCATGAATCGCCCCTACAGAACCCGATGCGAAGCATTCATACGGACGCTCGCAACTCTTTTGGAGAAGACCTTATAAGAAAATAATAAGCATCTTTGGTATCACTTTATTTTGCAAACAAAAGGACAAGTCAAGACTTTGGGTTTAGCTGATAGTAAAGAAACGGAGATTAGCAAGGTGATGGAAAAGAAGATTTTAGTGGTGGATGATGATTCTCTTTTGAGGGATTTCTTAAGTGAAACTCTGAATCGCTCCGGCTATGGGGTGGATTTAGCCTCCACCGGAGGAGAGGCTTTAGAGAAGATCAGAAAAGAGGATTACGATATAATTCTCTCTGATGTCCGCATGCCTAATATGGACGGGATGGAACTTCTCAAAACCACCAAAGACTTTCTTCCGGACGCCAAGGTGGTAATGATGACTGCTTATGGCACCGTGCAGAATGCGGTGGAAGCTATGAAATTGGGAGCCTTCGATTACGTAATGAAGCCTTTTTCCATAGATGAGATTGAGTTGGTTCTAAAAAGAGCACTTGAACATAAGCAACTTTTGTTGGAAAATAAGCTTCTCCGGTCAGAGGTCATGGGAAAATACCGTTTTGCCAACATCGTGGGCAAAAGCCCCCAGATGCAGAAGATCTTTGAGTTGGTGGAGACAGTGGCAGATGCAAAGGCAACCGCGTTGATCACCGGGGAGTCGGGAACTGGAAAGGAACTGATCGCAAAAGCCATTCATTATAATAGCGCTCGCCGGGAGGGACCCTTCATCCGAATCAATTGTGCCGCACTTCCCGAGGGTCTGGTAGAAAGTGAGCTTTTTGGGCACGAGAAAGGTTCTTTTACTGGAGCTATAAGGCAATCTCGAGGAAGATTTGAATTGGCGGATAGGGGCACTTTGCTTTTGGATGAGATAAGCGAGATATCCCTCCATCTACAGGGAAAGCTCTTGAGAGTTTTGCAGGAGAGGGAGTTTGAAAGGGTAGGCTCGGGAATCCCCATTCAGGTGGATGTCCGAATCATCGCCACCTCAAACCGTGACTTAGATAGACTGATGGAGAAAGGTGAATTCAGAAAGGATCTCTTTTACAGACTCAACGTAGTTCCCATTCATATACCTCCCTTGCGGGAAAGGAAGGAGGATATTCCCGCCTTAGCCCAGCATTTCTTAAAGAAATATAATCTGGAAAACAATCGTCAGATAGAAGGAATCTCACAAAAGGTTTATGAAATGTTTCTGGAGTATTCCTGGCCCGGTAACGTGAGGGAACTGGAGAACTACATAGAGAGAGCCGTAGTCACCGCCAAGGGCAAGATTCTCATTCCGCGTGATTTTCCCAAGGAGCTTACCTTTGGCCGGATAAGGTTGCCATCAGATGAGATTGAAGTGGGCTCCACCATTTATGAGGCTGAACGGGAACTGATCTTAAAGACGTTGAAGGCACAGGAAGGAAATCGAACCAAAGCCGCAGAAATTTTAGGAGTCTCAACTCGCACCTTACGCAACAAGCTACATGAATATGGCTTGAAGGACGCAGTGGCTGATCAAGACTGATTGAGCATTGCCGGCCCAACCGAAATTTAATCTCATTTTACTACTCATATGACATGAGAACTAAATGGTTAAATAAACTTGTATCCGATCTCCCCAAAGAGGAAAGAATGCTGATAAACTTTAAGGAGATTCCGTGTAAGGATATGGATTTGGACTGTCTTGCCCTGGATGGAAAAATCCCTTTCGGAAGCTACAGGAAATGTTATGAATACGCACCAGAGTTGGGGAAGTGCATATTTTTTGAATGGCAAAAGAGCAAATCATATGTGGATGAATGAGATGTTATGTTAAGCCCGCCCTTTTTAAATTTATCATCTTTAAGATAAATAGCCTAAAAACATAAGCCACCATTGGTAGAAACCATCCTTCGACAACTCAGGACCATGAAGGTTCCCGCTCCATATAAAAATAGAGAACCAGCACCTAACTTAAGTTAGGTGCTGGTTTTTTACAACCAAAAGAAGCAAGTATAATCAAATAAGGAAAAAGGTAAACGTCGTTTGGCGTGTGGGGATAACAATATCCTGACACAAAAACAGAAAGTCCTTTTGCTTAGTTGTTGGATTCATGGTTCGACAGGCTCACCATCCTGAGTAAGTCGAAGGATCGAGCGGATAAAACGCCCAATAAATTGGGCAACTACGAAACTAAACATGCCTGCCTTGAGGAAGACTTTGTATTTTTTCGGCATACCTCCCGGAGGCCTGTTTATCGTTTGAGCTTTTCTCGGAAGAAAAAGACTCCGACATAATGGCTTGATTACCCTTGACTGGCAAAGTGAAATTTGCAAAAGTTTGCAGATTTTGATTAATTTGCTTTCCTTCCTGCCGATCATAGAATAGTGAAACAATGCATGTTAATTTTGCGCTAGTTTGTCATTGGAGTATATCTTAAAATCATCTTTTGTATCAAGGATAACAGACGACAGATTTTGAGTTCTGCGATTTTGGGATGGTATCGAGGGTGACATTTTGAAAAACTCACTCCATCCCCTTCAGGCTGAATCTTCTTTCTTGAATGAAGATGGGTACATCCTGAAAAGGGGGATGGGCGTTGAGTAGAAACAACCACGTTTTTCTTTTTTATCAAATATTACGTGTTACTGGCTATTATAGAGAAGTCCTAACTTAGAGTGATATTCCCGGGGCAAACAAAAGAAAGGAAGCTTAACCTTCAACGATCTAATTGAGCGTATGTCTGATCCGCAAAATTTAGCCAATCATCCAGATCCATCTGACATCCAGGTGGAAAAAAGGATTTTAGAGTCGGTTGATCTTTTTAAAAGCGCAATGGAAGATAAGATCAACCGTCTCACCCAGGCTAACCGGAGATTGAAGCAGAAAATATTTGATTTCTACACCATCTTCGAACTCTCCCGAAAGCTCAATTCAGTGCTTGATCTGGAGGTTCTGCTGAGCGAAATACTTTCCACCCTGGTGGAACAATTAGGTATCGAGAAAATAGCGATATTGCTCCGTAGGGGTCCAAAACAAAATAAGCTTTCTTTCCTGAAACTAAAAGGAATGCAATCCAAATCTTTTAAAAAGGTGAATGGGTTAGAAATAAGCCTGAACGGAGAATTATCCAAACTGTTTCTCTTCGCCCGGGAGCCGTTGTTTCTAAAAGAGATTCAATCACTTATAAAGGGTAGCAGTTCCGAGAAGGATGTTCTTGAAACACTGAACTGTAAGCTATGTGTCCCCCTGATAAGCAGAGACGAACTTGTTGGCATTTTGATTCTGGGTCCCAAAAAGACAAATCTTCGGTTTGTGGACAGTGATATCGAGTTCATTTCAGTTATGGCGGATCAGCTCACCGTAGCAGTGGAAAATGCCATACTTTATGAAAATCAAAAAAACATAAACGCAGAGCTAAGAAGAACTCAAAAACAACTTATTCAGTCTGAAAAGCTGGCGGCGTTGGGACAACTGTCGGCTTCTCTGGCTCATGAGATCAATAATCCCCTGGGGATTATCAAGAACTATATTCTAATTCTCTCCGAGAGTATCAATAAGAGCGATCCCAATTTGCACAACCTTAAAACAATTAAGGGGGAGGTTGACCGTATCGCTCGTATCGTCAAAAGTCTTCTGGATTTCTCCCGTCCGGAGAAAAATAAAATGGCTCTTTTGGATTTGCCCACCATCCTGAAACAGACCATCTCTCTGATAGACAAAGAATTCTTGAGTAGAAGAATCAAGATCAATAAAGAACTGCCAGAAAATCTTTCGGTAGTAATGGGATCTGAAGATCAACTCAAGCAGGTGTTCCTTAACCTTCTGGTCAACGCAAAAGACTTCATGCCAGACGGGGGAGAGATTACAATAAGTGCAAAAAATACAGACCAGAGGGTAGAAATTGAATTCTCAGATACAGGTTGTGGAATACCGGAGGAGAATGTCTCTCGGATCTTTGAGCCATTCTTCACCACCAAGCAGGAAGGAAAAGGGACCGGACTGGGATTATGGATATGCTACGGGATACTGCAAAGACATGGTGGAACCATTCAGGTAAGAAGAAACAAGAAGGGGACAAGTTTTCTTCTCACTTTGCCGAAAGGATCGGAATAACCGGGATGTTTGCTTTCCAGTAAGAAAGGGAATTCAGGATGAACAATAATACAAAAATACTGGTGGTGGATGATGAGAAAGGGATGTGCGAAAGCCTTCAGACACTACTCTCCAAGGTAGGGTATGCTGTCACCACGGTGGGAAAAGGCGAAGAAGCGCTCAAAAAGATAAAAAGAGATAACTTCGATCTGGTGATCACGGATATAAAAATGCCCCGGGTGGATGGATTGGATATCCTGAAGGCGGCTCGGGAAAAAGATGAAGATGCTTTAGTTATCCTGATGACCGCATACGCCTCCTTAGAATCCGCCATCGACGCCATCAATCAGGGAGCTTATGATTATCTGATGAAACCGCTTGAGTTTCCTGAACTTAAGCTCACCATCCAGAGGGCTTTGGAGAAACGGCGGGTGGATAAGGATCGTGTCAAGCTTTTAGCTGAGTTGCAAAAGAAAAATCTGGAATTGAAAAAGAAAGTGGCGGAACTGAATGCTTTATATAAGGCGGGAATGTCCTTGAGCACCACCCAAAATCTGAAGGTTCTCCTCAACAAGATCGTCTCCTTAGCAACCAACGTTATCGAGGCAAAATCCGGATCAATCATGCTTATTCAGAAATCGGAGAATGTATTGACCATTGAAGCCGCCATCGGTTTGAGCTCAGATATTGTGAAACATACCAGATTAGAATTGGGCTCAAGCATTGCCGGTTATGTGGCTCAAAAAGGAACCTCCCTGATAGTAGAGGATATTGAAAAGGATTCTCGATTCAGTCATTTAAGCAAGAAACATTATGCTACCAGATCGCTTTTGTGCGTTCCACTAAAGGTTAAAGATAAGATTTTGGGAGTGATTAACTTAAGCGACAAGACCGCAGGAAACCCCTTTACCAAAAATGATCTGAGGCTTTTGACCACCTTTGCCTCCCAAGCCGCCATCGCCATAGATGATGCGGAACACTTCAACCAAAACCTGAAGAAGCTGGCGGAACTTGAAGTCCTGTATGATATTGCCAGCCAACTCTCTTCCATGGAGAGCTTGGGTGGGGTGTGCAGTTTTATCTTTAAGAAAGTAAAAAACATCATGCCGGTAGATTTTGCTCTGTGGTTCGAGTGGAATGAAAAGGCAAATGAGCTGATTTTGAACCTGCTTCAGGGATGTGTAACTAATAATAAACGAAACCTTATTATTCCCTTGGCTACCGATGATATCCGCGATCCGGACAAGACGAATGCAAAGATCAAGGAAAGCTTGAGAGATGACCCGGATTTATCACCGCTTGTGGATACAATCTCTTCCTTTCCCATAATTGCCGAAAGAAGCATTCACGGGGTGCTTTCAGTGGGGAACCGCCAGCAAAAAAAATTATCCGATGAACAGAACCGTTTAATCTCTATCATCGTCTCTCAATCTGCCTCGGTCTATGAAAAGCAAAAGTCCTTGCTCAATGCCACCCGTCTGGTGACCATGGGAAATTTAGTCTCGGAGATCACCCACGACTTGAAAAAACCTCTAACTAACATCAGGGGAACCTTACAGCTTCTGAAGGAAAAATGGTCAAATGCTAAAGATAAAGAAAAATACTTTAACTTAGTGGAAGAGGAAATCTTCCGTCTGAATGGGCTGGTAAAAGAGATCGTTAGCTTCTCCAATCCGTACAAGTATGAAATGGAGAGAAAAGACATTGTTTCGGTCCTTGATCGGGCGTTGAAGCTAGTAGAACGAGATCTGACCTCAAGAAATATTGCACTAAAAAAGGAATATAAAGAAGGACATACGGTTTTGGTGGACAAGAATCAGATGATGGAGGTCTTTTTAAACATAATTCTCAATTCAATTGAGGCCATGCCTCAAGGTGGGGAATTAAGGGTCAGCAGCAGACCTTACAAAGATTCCAAAAGAAAAGTAGAATTTATTCGGGTTGGGATAGCGGATACCGGATGCGGAATCCCTCCTGAGAATCTAAACCGGATCTTTAATCGCTATTTTACCACTAAAAAAGAGGGAACCGGTTTAGGGTTGGCGGTGGTGGAGCGGATAGTAAAGGCTCACGGAGGTTTAGTCTCGGTGAAAAGTCAACCAGGGAAAGGCACCACATTCTTCGTAGATCTGCCAGCCGCCTAAACCCTGTGGTAAACGGTTATGTTACCAAAGTTAACACGAAATTAAAAACTTTAAACCAAGGTAAGGATAGGGATTGAATTTCTGTATAAGTGGTAATTCCTGCCGATAATAAAAAAAGCAATTGAATTAAGAATAGATAAAATCTGAAGAGAGCACTTACCAGCAGAGAGTATGGAGAAAGAAAAAGTTAAGATACTAATTATCGACGACGATCCCAAAGTTTCCTGGATTTTGAGCGAAGGGCTTGGAGACACCTACAATATCCTTTCTGCCAAAGATGGGCTGGAAGGATTACAGATGGTTTCCAAGGCTCGACCCAATCTGGTGCTTCTGGATATAAAAATGCCTGGAATGGAAGGATTGGAGGTTTTGGACAAAATCAAGTCCATGGATCGTCCCACTGAGGTGATCATGCTTTCCGGGCATGGAGAGACCAAAAATGTGGTGGAGTCGATCAAAAGAGGGGCTTCTGAGTTTATCAACAAGCCCTTTGACGTCAAAGAGGTGGAGCTCCACATTCAGAGCGTGCTGGAGAAAAATCATCTTAAACAGGAACTGGATCATTTAAGGTCAGAGCTGAAGGCAAGATCTCAGTATGAGAAGTTGATCGGAGATAGTCCTGGCATGCTTCAGATCAAGGCGGTAGTCGAGCAGGTGGCGGATAGTGAACTGACCGTTTTGATCCGCGGGGAATCGGGCACCGGCAAGGAAATAGTGGCAAGGATGCTCCATTCTCTTTCGGCCCGCAAAAGCGGACCATTCGTCAAAGTAAATTGTGCCGCCATTCCTCGAGAACTTCTGGAGGCAGAGCTTTTCGGCTACGAAAAAGGAGCTTTCACTGGAGCGCATAAGACCAAGCCAGGAAGGTTTGAAATGGCAAATAAAGGGACCATCTTTTTGGATGAGATTGGCGACATGCCCTCAGAATTGCAATCCAAATTGCTTCAGGTTTTAGAGCAATACGAGTTCATGCGGGTGGGAGGGATAAAGACGATCAAGGTGGATACCCGTATCGTCTGTGCCACCAACCGAGATTTAGAAAAGGCTTTAAAAGATAACACCATAAGAGAAGATCTGTTCTATCGTCTGAATGAGGTCACATTGAATTTGCCTCCATTGAGGGAAAGAAGAGAGGATATTCCCCTGTTGATGGAACATTTCCTGCAAAAGTATTACACTCTATATAACAAAAAGTACCGTCCTCTTTTGTCTGCTACCATAGAGTTTTTACAGAACTTCGACTGGCCCGGAAACGTCAGGCAACTGGAGAACATAATCAAGCAGATCGTGGTCAGAGAAGATGAAAACGTGGTTCTGGATACCATCAAACGTCACTCCAGTGAACTGTCCTCCCCGTCTGTATCTGCTAATTCAGGCACCGATGTGAAAAGTTTCTCCATGAAAAGACGGGTGGGGGTCACGGTGGCGGCGGAGGAGAAAACCCTAATCGCCCAGGCGCTCGACAAGACTAACTGGAATAGAAGAAAAGCGGCCCAGCTTTTAGAGATAAGCTACCGCTCACTGCTATACAAAATAAAAGAATACCAGATCGGGCAGTAGCGCCTGATTTTCTTGCCCTGATAGAGCCTTCCCCCTTCGACCTGCGATACTGGGCTTTCTGGAGCTCATTTTCATTTTTTCTTTCACCCTTCCTGCCCGCTAGGATTCTGTGCGTCAGCAGGTTACAAACTACGATACTGGCGGTTCTGGGCTTTCTGGGCGTTCTGTAGCTCATTTTCATTTTTTTTCACCCTTCCTGCCGTGTGAACCATCCGGTTCACACGGGCGTGCACGAGTCGATGGTATTGGACGATGCATCTTGAGGAAGGAGTTTGTCATCCCAGATGATGGCGGAGCACCCGTTGGGTGTTTTCGCCCTTGTGAATCCCATGGCGGAAAGGAGCCGGGACATCCGGCGATAAGTAAGCCGTCCTTGTTTGGATCTGGCTTGATTGAAAGCGTCGGTAACCGTCTTGAGCGGAAGAATGCCGTTTTTTACCAGGTCTTTTAGGCCTAAGATGGTCTCCTGAATTTGAGATTCCAGGCTGGTAGGTTCAGGATAGAGTTTGGACAATTCGGATGTTCTTATAGCTTCTATTTCCTCCCAAAACATCTTTTCGGCTTCAGAGGTTTTAACCACTTCCTGTTTAAGCTTGATAGCTTTTAAGGCATCCCGGATTTTGGGCTGACAGGAGTTGTCCTCTAATCTTTCAATGATCTTATCGATCAATGTTTCCAAGAGCTTCAAGTGCTTGGAGTCTTCTCTTGGAGAAGTCTTAGAGTCAGAATCAATTGGATGGTTCATATCGAATCTCTTTTTGGCATATTTGGGAGAGCATTCAGTTGTC
This sequence comes from uncultured Ignavibacteria bacterium, assembly GCA_964403165.1. GTDB lineage: Bacteria > Zixibacteria > MSB-5A5 > MSB-5A5 > SM1-73 > SM23-73-3. Next base: position 29,180 of record CAYOFL010000016.1, on the reverse strand, counting down.
TGCATTGCTCGCCAGGAGAAGGGGATTGGGAAGTTGACAAATCCCCCTATCCTGCGGATCTTCGAAGTCCCCCTTTACTAAAGGGGGACTTAAAGGCGAGCGGAAAACAAGATATGCTCTTCCATAAACGGCGGAGCTATCTTCTTCACCATTGAAGTTATGGTTCGAAACTCACCATAAATGGTTCGGAACTCACCATAAAAGGTATATTTGCTCTTTGTGGAAAGAGAGAATGCGGGGGAGGTATTAGAATGGTTCGAAGCTAACCAAGAATGGGATTCCGTCTTAACTTGGTGTTAGTTGCGCAATGCACCTGACGTACGGACTGCAGTGAACGACTGCGTTTATGCGTCGATGCCCAGAATTAGGACCGGAATATCGATGTCTGCTACCCCGCGCGCCTGTAAATCCCACGCAAACTGCTCAAAGTAGGAAACTCCGGAAGACATCTTCTCGGCAAAGCGTTTGACGGGCACAATTTCGACACCAGCGTCTATGTGTCCCAGTTTCTTGAATATGGTCATCTTGGCACAGACGTTGTATACCATAAACGCGTACTTGCCGAACTGTAGCTCGATCCCCAACTTTTCCTTCACGAAATCCATCTCTCGGAAAGCGCCCGCTCTTAGGTTGCTCGGGGTGTAGCCGTTGAGATACAAATTGGTAGGATAGTCGCAGGGCACCCTGACTGACCGCCATCCGTGACTCTCAAACAGTTGCTTGAAAGACTTGTTGAGCTTCAAGGGAGCATAGAGCTGCTTGCCGACCATCGTTTTCTCTTTGCTAATCTTGGTCTTATGTGAGGAGGCATCTACTCCAGCAATGACCAGCTTGATCTCCTCAAGAAGCTGCGGATACTTGCCAGCGACAGCTTCTTGACCATTGTTGAAGGAGTACTGAGCAACAAGCCTCACTTCTGTTTCCCCCAATCGAGAGGTATTTGGGATACCTTCTCTCTTCCGCTTGGCTCATACACTGGTTGGCCTAAAGGACGGATTCGTAGCGAACCGTCGAAGAAAGCGTTCACTCTTTGCTTGGCTATCGAAATAAAGTCTTTCTCTTTATCACAACCTACCGCCCTTCGGTTGTGCATGATCGCCGCAAGCAGAGCTGAACCAACGCCCACGTATGGGTCAAGCACCCAATCGTCTTCGTTGGTTAACGCCAAAACGCATCTCTGAACCAATTCAACGGGAAACTGACAAGGATGAATTGTTTTCTCGGGGTGATTTGCCTTAACATTGGGCATTTCCCAAAAGCCAGATTCCCAATCCTGTGCCACGATTCTCCACACGTCCGATGGATTCTTTCCAAGAGGATTCCCTGAGGGTTTGCCGTGATTTTTTCCTTTGTAAGAAGTCTTGCCCGGATACTTAGCCGGAACGCGCACAGAGTCCAGATTGAAGACATACCGGTCTGACTTTGTGAACCAAAGGAGGGTTTCATATCTCCCCGAGAATCTCTTGGAAGCGTGCAAACCGTGACCGAAATGCCACACAATGCGATTGCGAAGCTTAAGGCCCATCTCCGCAAAGACTCGGTAGTAGAAGATGTCGAGTGGGAATATCTCTCCATTCTTAACGTAGTTGCCCACTTGCCAGCAAATACTACCGTCATCCGCCATCGTTCGGACAAGCTGTCTAATGACCTCAGATTGGACGGTCATGTAGTCTTGGAGGGCGACTCTCGTTTCATATCGCTTGCCCAGGTTATAGGGAGGAGACGTTATTATCAAACGCATAGAGTTGTCGGGAATTGAGCGAATGAAGTTACCTATGTCGCCTGTATGAATAACAATTCTGCGTTCTTGAGAAAAGCTGCTGTAGACTCTTGTCTTTTTGTATAGTCCCAGTCCGCTCATTGTCAAGGCACTCCCAACCTACGGTATTCTGTTCCACAATCAGAATCGTACCTCTGTTCTGTGCACTGAACAAATCAGTTCTGATCAGTGTAGAAAAAGGCACCGCCACTTTCCGAGCACATTCTATATTGCTGCCGTCCGGAAGTCAATGGTTTTTTTGCATCGCGAATTCATGAATGAGACTATGGGGTTTGTGTTGACAGTGTATGATGACTTCAATAAACGCGAAAAATGAGTTGCTGGGATGTGTCAGAGTCAGCTGGTAGGTCAGGAGCCTCGTACTCCTGACTTATCTTGGTGTCAGGTGCGGAGGGCACCTGACCTACGAAACTAGAAGGCCATTTGCCAAAATAACAACTCAGGCTCAATTCTCTGACTTAATATTTAAAGCTACTGGCCCGCGATAATTAAATCCAATTTCAAAAGTGACTCTGCCTCCTGTCTTTAGGCTTGTCCAAACAGATCCATCACTGTAGTTAAAATATGTAAAAAGGCGATCATTTTCGCCATCTCTTACAAGAAACCCATAGGTACTTTCCATTTGCGTTACGACACCTGAGAATCTGATTGGCTTTACACCATCTTTCACTCTTCCTCTAGGTTCTTTTTTAATTCTTATATCTACTTTGGCGTCAGCCAATTTTCGAAATAATTCAAGAGACTCGTTACGTTCTCCTTCTAGATAGAGAAATCTTGCATACCAGAATTGAGCCGCATAATTACTGTCACCTTGAGTGAACGATCTTCTTAAATGATGCTTTATTTCTGCTTTGTTGGCATTGGGTAGCTTCATTAGCAGCATTGCCAACCTAAAATTTATGTATTTATCAGAAGCATTGGCATCGACACATTCTTGTAAGACAGAAACAGCTTTCTCAGTGTTGTCATCGTGCTCATATGTTTTTGCTAGCCTTGAAGCTATGTATGGGTTTCTTTTGTTTGCTTTGAAGGCTCGTTCGAGAGATTCAATTGCTTTGGGATGTTTTTCAACCAATTCAGAAAACTTAGCTTCCGCATCTAATATAAAGCTGTCAGGAAAAGCTTGAACAGCTTCGGAAATGACTTTTTCCACTTCCTTTATCTTTCTTTCAATGATTGTTTGGTCATCGAATTGACTGATTAATTCGGTAAGTTCATCCAGGCCAATTCTAATGAGAGTGTGATAAGGATGACTAGTGATGGTGCCTTTAGAAATTAGCTGATTTGAGATTCTTTTTGATTCGCCTCTTAATTTGTTCTTCTCCAATTCAGTTCCTGCTCTGCTTGCCTTATTTAAGGCTAAGATAGATAATGAGTGTGCAATCGCTTTATCGTAAGAGGCTAAACTGTGTGCAGTTTCAAGTAAACTAGTAGCCCTATCCAAGTTGCCGTCAGAACTGTTCATTTCAAAAATAGCTTCTTGTTGCATCAACTTGGGATCGTTTCTTACCCGGTTTTTAGCCACAACATATAGTTGGCGAACCATTTGTGGGTCTTGGAAAAGACTAAGTAATTGTCTCGCGTTCAATAATCCCTTAAAAGCGTCATGGTCTGCTTCATAATCAACATCCAAGTTGTTAATAAGTCTCACATATTCATCAAATCTATCTTGTTGTTCTATCAAGACCCGCTCAAAGACCATTTCTGCAATATGGGAATGACGCGATCGATAGTAATAATCTTTGATTAGATCATCCCAGGAAGTAAAAACGATGAATTCCAAAGGTTCGAATAGTCTCTCCTTAAATAAACTGAATGGAATTCCATGAACTCTTGAAATCAAACCTGCTCTCGTATGAACTCCAAGTCTATGAAGAACACATACGGAGAGGTATAAGGATTGAGCCTCAGGTGAGGTGATAGAGTTGTATTCATCGAAAATGATATCGCTGAATGGTTTTCCTAATGTCGCTTCGTGCAAAGCAACGAGTAATTGTCTCCCTGCCTTTTTAGATAAGGCTTCTATTTGCTGTTCTAATGCGAGCCCCTTCAAATGTCCAAGAGAATCATGTTTAGTTAACAGTTCAATGAGTGATTCAATCTCTTTCGATTTCAAATATTTTAATTCATAATTATCAGTTAGATAAGGCTCTAATTCCTCGCATTCAGTGTTCCATTCATTATACCTTTCAGCTGATATTATAGTTAATGGAAGCTTATCTTTACGAGCGTTTTCAAATAGCAGCTCTATTAAATCTTTATATTCTGTCACGGGATCAATAAAAAGAAACAATCTCTCCTTCGTTAGCCTGTATAGCTCGAAAAGCGGCTCATATCCGATATGAGAGTTAGAACGCACGAACAAACATAGCTTGTCGTAGTCGACAGAAGCTTCCCAAGCAAGTCTTCTGAGTAAAACGCTCTTTCCAGAGCCGGCATGCCCTTTGATTACTATGAACTCGACGTGTTCGCGTTTCGATGCATCCGACTCTAAGAAGATTCCCGAAAGAATGTCATCAGTTATTGTCCTTCTAACATCTAAGTTATGAATGATAGGAGACAAATCACGGAAATAGCCTTTGTAAAAAGCTTTTGGATCTATGTCTGTTGCTTTGTAGCTCTTGTGAATATATTCGAGGTCTCTGGATAATAGGGTGATTAGACTCTCACTTGGTCGAATATCCGCCGAAACAGCAAACTTATTGAAGATTGGATGTTCTGTGTCCACCTTGAGTTTGACTAACACTCTAAATTGTGACGGGATTTGTCGTTCTAATTCTTCAACGAAATCCTCGAATGTAGCTTCCAAACAGGTGAACTTTTTGGTTTCCCAAAACCTTTTCTCCGTGGAAGTCATCTGGGGTGTAAGGATGTACGATCTTGGTTTGGCATCTCCTAGTTGGCTTAATTCGTAAAGCATTGCTCTTATATCTGAGTCGGCTAGACTTTGACCCACAAATAGGATGGGAAACTCGTAGGCCAGACTCTGAAGCCTTTCGAACAGACGGCTTCTGCCCTTCTTATGCGTAATGTATTGCTCTGGTGTGAGGATTAATGGAGTGGCATCATCTGCAATATCTGTAATGCAGCCATGTAACTTGAGATAAACAACATTGTCGACTGATCTTAATTTTTCTTCTACACGTTCACCGTTTTTCTTGAAAACGATTAAATCTTGGATTTTCTCTTTGGCTTCATCATAAGCCTTTTCGATGATCAAGTCATAATTTGTGGTGGCTATAGCAGCCCATCTGAATGTCGGTATTGTTTTATGAAAATCAGCTGGTTTAAAGTCCTGAAAAATTTCCTTGATAAAAGACTGGACCTCAAATAACCCAGTCTCCGAAATTGCAAGCTCTGCTACCTGTTCTAGAGGTCTCTTGCTAAACTCATTGCTGAGAAACTTTTCAGCAAGCATACTTGCTAGCTTTGATCCCTTCGGTGGTTCTATTTTTTTAGGATGCATTGCACCGATTGATGCGCCCGATCCAAGAAATAAGACAACCTGTCCATCTCTAATGTGAGCTACTAAGATTTTGGGAATTTCCATGAGCTATACCCCAATCGGTTGACCAGAATTATCACGTTCCAACGTGTAGCGTGTAGGTCAGGAGCCGCGTGCCCCTGATTTATCTTGGTGTCAGGTACACAGGGGACTTGACCTACGGAACTGTTGCGCAAATGTAGCTTCTCATAACAACGAGTATTATAGCTCGCAGACCTGTAGAAGTCAAGGAAAATGCTACGAAATTAACATAGAACCCCCTGTCCTACGGATCTTCGATCTCCCCTTCAGGGTGTCCTTCGATCCCGAAGATCTCAGGATCGAGGGAAATCCTTCAGGATGAACCCTTCAGGGTGAACCCTTCAGGATAAACCCCTTCCTACGGATCTTCGACCCTACGGGTCTTCGACCCTACGGGTCTTCGATATCAGGGGGACATAAAAACACGTGTGCATGACTGCGGCGATTAGTGGCAGACGGAAGGGAAGTGATTGATGGGTAAACGCTTAAAAATGCGGAAGGCGGGATTTGAACCCGCACGGCTTTCGCCGCCACCCCCTCAAGATGGTGTGTCTACCAGTTCCACCACTTCCGCATTCATTGTTATTCTCTTACTAAGAGGAGCAGGAAACAGTTTACATCTTATTATTCGTATGAATGCTTCGCATTGATTTTTTCTCCCCCACCTGTTTTGGGCTTGACTTGAAATTCGTATGAATGCATACGCATCCCCCTTTAGCAAAGGGGGATTTTTTAAGTTTCAAATCCTCCCTTCCCCCCCATTTCTTTAGGGGGGATGTAAACAATTATATGCTCTCCTTAATAACTCACAAGAATCTCGTTTGCGAAAACATTTCAGGATAGGTTTGTTAGCAGAAAACCTGGAGTACTTCTCAACCTCCGAGCAGATCAGGTCGACGACTCGCCGGACCTCAAAAGGAGACTATTCTCCTTCACCCGGTGGTGGAACTTGAGGTTGCTCCGAAGGAGTTTGCGTCTGCTCCTGCGGTGCAGTGCCAGGGATGCTGGTTGCCGGGGCGGTTCCTTCCGTAGTTCGTTTTTGTGCTTCTCTTTGAATTCCACTGGATTTACTCCCCCCGCCTCCAGTAGTGGGGGAAAGGAAACTAAGCAACAAACAACTTAAGAAAAATGCAATTGCCAACACCGTAGTTGCCCTGGACAGGAAAGAAGCCGCTCCCCTTCCTCCAAAAACAGCCCCGGTGATCCCTGAACCTCCAAAGGCTCCTGCCAGACCCTCGCCTTTAGCGGATTGCATCAGAATCACCATGATTAGGCCGATACAGATTATTACATGTAACATGATCAAAAATGCTATCAAAGCCACCTCCTTAAAAAAGGTGAAAGACTCTAATTTAAACTAAATCACCGAAGACACTCCAAAAAGCTTATCTATAGGTGTTTAAGACTGCTTTGCACTTCTTACAATCTTTTCAAAAGAATCAGCATCTAAACTGGCGCCTCCCACCAACGCTCCATCGATTTCAGATATCTTAAGCAATTCCTTGGAGTTCTCTGGTTTGACCGATCCTCCATACAAGACGTTTATCTTCTCAGCACATTCTTTACCGAACTCAGACGAAAGAAGCTCCCTAATGAAAAGGTGGACCTCGTCTGCCTGTTGGGGAGTGGCGGTTCTTCCAGTTCCGATAGCCCAAACCGGCTCATAGGCAATCACGGTCGTCTCCGCCTGTTGGCTGTTTAGATCCTTAAAAGCTCCTTTCAACTGATTTTCGATAACTTCTTCGGTTTTGTTTGCTTCTCTTTGGTCCAACTTCTCTCCCACGCAGATGATAGGAGAGAGGTTGAATTTCAAAGCAGATTTTACCTTAAAGTTTATAAACTCATCAGTTTCAAAAAAGAGATTTCTTCTCTCCGAGTGTCCTATAATAACATATTTACAGCCTGCTGTCAACAACATAGGAGGGGAGATCTCTCCGGTATAAGCTCCCTTTTCCTCCCAGTGCATATTCTGAGCACCCAGCAAAATCGGAGAATTTTGGGTGGCTTTTTTAACAGATGATAGAGCAGTAAATGGAGGACAAATCACTACCTTTACTCTGTCCACATCTTTTAGCCTTTGCTTCAAATCGGATGCTAACTGAAAGGCTTCTTTCTCATTTTTATACATCTTCCAGTTGCCGGCGATGATTTGTATTCGCATAAGTCCTCCACCGTCCGTAGTCCTTTGACTTTGCTTAAGACAAGTCCACCGATGCGAAGCATTCTACGGACCGCAGTTAAATAATCTGTTTCATCCTTTAATCTGTTGGGACACTCTGATATTTATCTGTCAATGCCGCCACTCCGGGCAAAGTCTTTCCCTCCAAAAACTCCAGCGAAGCTCCGCCTCCGGTGGAGATGTGAGAAAGTCTATCATTTAAGTTTGCCTTGGCTACGGCTGAGGCTGAGTCTCCGCCTCCCACAATGGTGGTGGCACCTTTCTGGGTTATCTTGGCAAGTTCTTCAGCGATCCTTATGGTGCCTGTGGCGAATTTACTTACCTCAAAAACTCCCATGGGCCCATTCCACACCACAGTTTTTGCCTTTTCCAACTCTGTTGCGAATTGCTCTAAAGTTTTAGGACCTATGTCCAGACCTTGCAAGTCAGATGGGATGGCGTCCATTGTAACCACCTGAGAAGGAGCTTCTTCTTTAGCTTCGGGTGCTACCACCACATCTTCAGGGAGCTTCAAGTTGACTTTTTTTTCCTCAGCCTTTTTCAATATCTCCTTTGCCAAATCGATCTTGTCAGGCTCCAGCAGGGATTTTCCTATTTCCTTGCCCATTGCCTTATAAAAGGTGAAAGCCATCCCGCCGCCTATTAGGAGCGCATCTACTTTGTCCATCAGATTGGAGATCACATCTATCTTGCCGGAGATTTTTGCTCCACCAAGGATGGCGACAAATGGTCTTTGAGGATTGGCCAAAGCCATGCCCAGATATTTCAACTCCTTTTGCATCAGATAGCCAGCCGCACATTGCTTGAAATATTTGGTCACTCCTTCGGTAGAGGCATGCGCTCTGTGAGCTGTGCCGAAAGCATCATTTATGTAAATATCTCCCAGGCTGGCAAGTTTCTTGGCAAACTCCGGGTCGTTTTTCGTCTCTTCATCATAGTATCTTAGATTTTCTAGAAGAACACACTCTCCTGATTTCAATTCAGCGATAGCTTTTTCCACTTCAGGTCCGATGCAATCACTTACAAATTTAACCGGCTGTCCTAAAAGTTTTTCCAGTCTTTTTGCCACCGGCGCCAGGCTCATCTCCGGCGCCTTCTTTCCTTTAGGTCTGCCCAGATGAGACATGAGAATTGCCTTTCCGCCATCCTGCAGAATCTTTTTGATAGTTGGGAGGGACGCGACAATGCGCTTGTCGTTGGCGACCTCTCCTTTTTCATCCAGCGGCACGTTGAAATCGACCCGAACTAATACCTTTTTATCTTTCAATTCAAGATCATCGATGGTTAGTTTTTCCATGCTTTCCTCCTCGAATATTCGGATATGGGGTCTAAATGTTGGGATAGGGGTTGCACCCCTATCCCAACGCAAAAGCCCGTTTGGGTGGGGGTTGCCCAGACGGGCACGTCCGTGCACCCCCGCCGGCTTCTCTTTAGGGCAAGGGTACAACCCCTGCCCTAACTTTTGGCTTTCTTATTTTGCCATCAACTCCAGCATCTCTACCATTCTCACGGAGAAGCCCCATTCGTTATCATACCAGGAGAACACCTTGGCTAAGTTTTTGCCCATAACCATGGTGGAGAGGGCATCGAAGATGGACGAGTGAGGATTATGAATCACATCCGTGGAGACGATGGGATCTTCTGTATATTGTAATATCCCCTTCATCTTGCCTGAAGCCGCTTCCTTCATGGCATTATTTATGTCCTGAACAGTCACATTTTTGGAAAGTTCACAGGTTAAGTCAACGATAGAACCTGTGGTAACCGGAACTCTCAAGGCAACTCCGTCCAGTTTTCCTGCCAACTCCGGAAGAATCAAAGAGAGGGCCTTTGCCGCTCCGGTAGTAGTAGGAATGATGGCTGTTGCCGCGGCTCTTGCTCTTCTTAAATCTTTATGGGGGGCATCCAAAAGTCTTTGGTCGGCGGTGTAAGCATGGACGGTGGTCATAAATCCTCGCACGATGCCGAAGTTGTCGTTTAAGACTTTGGCAATCGGTGCCAGACAATTGGTGGTGCAGGAACCGATGGTGAGGACCTGGGCTGTTGGATCATATTTGTCCTGGTTTACACCGAGGATTATGTTGAGAACGGAACCACCTTTTCCTTTCGCCGGCGCGGAAATCAATACCTTTTTGGCTCCGGCATCGAGATGCTTTTTTACTTCATCTGCGGTGCGGAACTTGCCTGTGGATTCCACCACCAGCTCCACACCCAGCTTTTTCCAGGGAAGGAGGGAGGGATCTTTTTCTGCAAAAACCTCCATCTTTTTTCCGTCTACTACTATGAAATTTCCCTCAGCTTTAACTTCGGCTTCCAAAACCCCATGCACGGAGTCATATTTCAAAAGATGAGCCAGAGTTTTGGCATCAGTAATGTCGTTTACCGCAACTATATCCAGGTTAGAATTGCCCATGGCGGCTCGATAGATTAGTCTTCCGATTCTGCCGAAGCCATTTATGCCAACCTTTATTGCCATCTGTTCCTCCTTTTTAAAAAAATTAAAACATCACTTTTACAATTCATTATCTGTTGCAAGATCGGTTAAACGATGGAAGAATATAAAATAAACTCGTCGAATTTGCAAATAAATTTTAAATGGAATCTGTTTTATGGAAATTTGAGATGAATTCTATCACTATATTTTGTCCGAAAGTCCCGCCGTTGGCGGGACTTTTCGGATCTACAATTGCAATTTGCTCTTGCGTAGCGGAACCTTTATGGTTCCGCATGTTGGCTATTCGACACATTTCATTCCGGCAGAGCAGATCAAGTTCCTTTCAGAATGTAGGAAAGCCCCAGTGTGGCTTCAGGTCCACTATAGTCCTTCAGCCCGCCTACCTTCTTGCTGAAGTTTACCCCCCGGTACTTAAAATCCGCTCCGATTACGAATACTCTACTCAAGACGAATTCTATTCCCCCGCCAGCATGCCATCCAAAAGTAAGATAGGTGTTCGTGCCGCTCTCTGTATAGAGCAAGGGTCCAACATACTCACCAAAACGCAAGTTTTCAATGCCTGAAACGAATCCAATACCTGCATCTATGTATGGTTGGCATCTGGATTTCTTGACAGGGGAGAGGGGATAGAATTTTAATTCCCCCGAAATCGGATAAATGGTCACTCTCTTCCAGTAGTATCCGTAGGGGTCGCTGTATCTGGTCTCTCCGCGGTAGTAGCTCCCGAATGAGAATTCTAAGGCAAATCCTTTTTTCAAACCGGCAGAGATAAAAAACTCTCCATAAGGGGCGGTAACATTGCTGAAGATCTGGTGTTCAGGAGAGGTCTGTATGTTTTTTGCCTTTACTGCATTCCAGAATCCCATTCGGATCCCGAGCATGTGGACGGAGCTTAGATCTTTGGCCAAACAAAAATCGGGAAAGAGAATGCTCAACAAAAGGCAGCTTGAAAATAAAAATCTTTTCATAAGTAAAAAAACTGGTCAACGGATTCATCCTAAACGGATTCACCGTGAACGGATTCATCCTGAACGGATTCACCGTGAACGGATTCATCCTAAACGGATTCACCGTGAACGGATTAAACGCCCAGACGGGCTCAGACGAGCCCCGGCAGACGCCCCCGTCTGGGCGTCTGGGGGCGTCCGTCTGAACGGATTGAACGGATAAGATCGATTTACATAGTGGATTGTGTGATTTGCTTAATAGCTTCGTTCTTTATCCGAAAAACACCTCGGCGATTTCATACAGTTCGTCATCGATGCATTTTGCTTGGGAGATAGCTTCTTTTAAATCGATAGCAACGATTTTGTTGCCCCTCAAACTTACCATTTTCCCGAACTCTCCTTTGTGGATCAGATCAACTGCGGCGACGCCGAATCTTGTGCCCAGCATGCGGTCGAAAGCAGTGGGTGAGCCGCCTCTTTGAATATGGCCTAAAATTACAAAGCGGGTCTCAAACCCGATTCTTTTCTCAATCTCAGAAGCTAAAAGCTTTCCAATCCCCCCTAATCTTACATGACCGAAGGCGTCTTTTTTTTCATCCTGTACTACAAAGACTTCCTCATTTTTCTCTTGTTCCTGGGAGGCGATCTTCGCACCCTCAGCTACCACCACTACACTGAAGTCCCGTCCCCTGGCGTGTCGCTTGCAGATGGCATCACACACCTCATCCAAGTCCACCTGTTTTTCGGGAATCAGTATGAAGTCTGCTCCCCCAGCTACCCCTGCCTCTATGGCGATCCAGCCGGTATGTCTGCCCATCACTTCCACCACCATAACCCTGTTATGAGATTCGGCTGTGGTGTGGACTCGATCGATAGCATCCATGGCAATGTTCACCGCGGTATCAAAACCAAAGGTATAGTCGGTGCCCCATATATCGTTATCGATGGTCTTGGGCACCCCCACTACCTCTATCCCTTCCTCAAAAAGCTTGGCGGCTACGCTTAAAGTATCTTCACCTCCTACCGCAATGATAGCGGAAAGTCCCAAAGCTTTTTTCTTTTCAATGATTTTCTTTACACCATCCTTCTCTTTGAACGGGTTGGTGCGGGAGGTTTTGAGTATAGTTCCTCCTCTGTGGATTATCCCGGAGATCTTGTCTAAGTTCAACTCCTCAGTTAGCCCATATTCCATCAGGCCCCGCCATCCCTGAAGTATACCCAAGACCCGATAGTTATAGTTGAGTATAGACTTTCTCACCACCGCCCGGATAACCGCATTCAACCCAGGACAATCTCCCCCGCCGGTTAAGATTCCAATTTTTTTGCTCATGGCTTCACCCGCCTTTTCGGTTAGTTAATTATCTCTTTTTGAGCTATTAAGATTTTGTTGTTCCCCTATTATTGTCGTCAATTCTTCTATTTACTTTTACTTCTTTTTATATGATGACCTGACGATCCAAATTTATACGGAAGCGAAAAGGTAAATTTTCATATCTTTTGAACTTATTTTAGATCACTTAAAATCCAGCTTAGCTCTTTTAGTTGCCTTATGGCGAAATCTGGATCAATTTCTTCGCAAGGGATAAGGTCCGGATTGAAATGAACTGCAACCATGCCCACATTTTTTGCTCCCCAGACATCTGTGTCGATTAAATCACCTACATGTACAGAGCTTTGGGGTTGGCTTTTAAGTTGAGCCAGAGTATGAAGAAAAATTCGGGGGTCAGGCTTCCGAATCTTAAGCTCATTGGAAAATATGGTGACGTCAAAATACTCAAGCATTCCGAATCGTTCCAAAAGCACCCTTATGGTTTTCCCAGGCGTTGTGCCGGTATTACATATCAGACCAACCTTATAACCTTTTTCCTTCACCCGTGCCAAGGTCTCCTCGGCACCATCAATCAAATCAGGTGGGTCCTTCAGGATAGGGGAGACGAAAGCTTCCACCAGATGTGACATTAAATTTTGGGAAATACCTTTTAGTTTTTCATCTTTTAGAAAATCAAACATGATCTTCAATTGTTCCTCAGTGGAGAGATCCAGATTCCTTCTCCAAGTTTTTTTGCATTCCTCAAATCCTTTATGATAAGCATCAAGTAGATGGTCAGATTTAACCTCTCGTCTATTTTGCTGAAGTATTCTGCTTATTTTATCCACCCTTTTGAGGCTGTATTTCTGATTATCCTGCGGAGTATTGGAAAGCAGGGTATTCCACAGATCAAAGGTTACCGTGTCAAGCATATATAAAACCTTTCTGAATGAGTTGTTTGGCTTTGCCAAATGCTTTTGCCCGATGGCTTATTTTGTTTTTCTCCTCCAAAGAAAGTTGAGCAAAGGTTTTGTTTAAGTGTGGCAGATAGAAGACCGGATCATAGCCAAATCCATTCTCTCCTCTTTCCTCCAAAGTAATAATCCCTTTCACCTCACCCTTAACGGTTACGATATGATTTAGATCCTTTGCCACAGCCACCACACATACGAATTTTGCCCCTCGCCTTTCCCAGGGGACATCTTCCATCAGTTGGAGCAGTTTTCCGTTGTTGTCCTTAAAGCTACAATGCTCGCCGGCAAACCGGGAGGATAATACTCCGGGTGCTTTATCTAAAGCATTCACCTCCAGACCGGAATCGTCTGCCATCGAAGATAACTTGGTGAATTGATAGATTGCTTTAGCCTTAAGAATTGCGTTTTCTTCAAAAGTCTTTCCGGTCTCTTCTACTTTTGGGAAATTGGGAAAATTCTCCAAAGTCAGAATCTCCACTTGGAGATCGGACAAGATATTTTTTATCTCTCTTATTTTGTGTTTGTTGTTGGTCGCCAGAACGATTTTCATGATCCGTTCAATCAGCAATCCTATCACTACAATATCTGATCAATAGTTCTTAGTCTAAGCTCATTGAGCCAATTGCTCCATCCGTTTAATCCGTCCGGACGGACGCCCCCAGACGGGCCCGTCCGGGCGTCTGGGCGCTCAATCCTTCAGGCTAAACCTTCAGGACGAGTCCGTTGACCGTTTAATCAGTTGACCAGTAATTTATCAATACTTATTTATATCAACCCTTTTCACATCGGTTATCTTGCCCTTTAAAAATCTTTCTCCCACCTCCACAAATCTATCCGGAACGTCGGAAACATAAAACTTTCGATATGATTTTCCGGTTGAGTTTCTCAAAAGCCCCTGATGTTTCAGAAGGCTCTTAACTTCTTTTGCTGTCTCTTCTGCTGAATCAATCAGCTTCACCTTCTCTCCCATGATATGAGAAATAGCTTTTTTCAACAGAGGGTAATGGGTGCAACCCAGAACCAGGGTATCCACTTGTTTTTTGATTAAAGGTTTGAGATATTCTGAAGCGATAAGTTGAGTGGCATCTTTGTCTATGTAACCCTCTTCCGCTAAAGAGACAAATAGAGGGCAGGGGATGGCGTAGACTTTTAAATGGGGAGCCTGTCTGTGGATTGCTTTCTGGTAGGCTTTGGAGTAGATTGTTCCCACAGTTCCAATCACTCCTATTTTTCCATTTCTGGTAGCTTTAATGGCAGCGGTTGCACCTGGCTCGACTACGCCGACCAGCGGAACATCATAGTGTTTTCGCAATGTTCCTAAAGCGAAAGCAGAGGCGGTATTACATGCCACCACAATAAATTTGACCCTTTTACGTAGAAGGAAGTTTACATTCTGAAACGAGAATTTTTTAACTATCCCTTTTGATCTGGGTCCATAAGGATATCTCCCGGTATCGCCGAAATAGATGACGTTTTCATCAGGCAGAAGCTTAAATATCCTCTTAGCCACGGTCAATCCACCCACACCTGAATCGAAGATTCCAACGGGATGAGAATTTTCTCTGGATGTCGCTGGTCTCTTGGGTGAAATTGTCATAATTAAGTTCTAATTAGATTAACAAATGTTAGATCGTTTCTCTTATCCGATTAGCTAGAAGAAATAATCATATTTAATGATAGGTGGACCTGCTAATTTATCGACTCATATTTCTTTCTAAACTCCTTTATACTCTGGTATAAAGCCTGAGCGATTTTTTGTCTAAATGAATCTTTCTTCAGCAAAGCCTCCTCTTTTTTATTGGAGATGAAGGCGGTCTCAACCAAAACTGCCGGCATATATGCTTTGTTTAGCACCACAAATCCAGCCTGGTTTACTCCTCGACTGGGAATGGACAGTTTCCTTTTTAGTTGTTTCTGGATTATAGTAGCAAGATTTAAGGATTCCTTAAGATATTCACTTTGCACCAGATCCATCAGAATAAAGTCCAGATCATCTAAGTTATAGCTTACATCATCGGGATGCTCAAATCTTACAGAAGAGTTCTCCAGCGCGGCGACCGATCGGGCTTCATCACTTTTGGCAGAAGCTAAAAAGAATGTCTCACATCCACGGGCAGTTCTTTTTTTGGAAGCATTAGTGTGAATACTTATAAAAAGATCGGCTTCGTTTCGATTGGCGATTTGAGTTCTTTCCTCCAGAGGAATGAGCACGTCTGTCTCTCTGGTTAGAATGACTTTTAACCCTTTTTCCTTTTTCAAAAGATCTTTCAATCTCTGGGCGATGTCTAAGGTCACCTCTTTCTCAGCCAGCCCACTTTTTCCCACTGCTCCTGAATCTTCTCCACCGTGACCTGGATCTATCACTATCACATCGATCAACTCATCCAGCAATTTTTTATTTTCATTGGACATGTGGGTTAAGGAAAATTTAGCTGTGTCGCCAGATGAAGGTATGTGAATAAGGGAAATCTGAATTCGATAGGGATCAGTTTTCAAATTATGAATGAAATTGACAAATGGTTTTCTTAGTCTCAATGAGAGCTGAGCTGAATTTTCGAACTGATAAGCCTTTATCCACTTCAAGAACTTAGGCACCTTCTTTTTATTGAAAAATACTGTGTCCAGTTTTCCCTGATAAAAATTGATGTTTAAGCCTAAGTTTTGATCAGGGAATATCTCGTATTCAACGGGCTGGTTTATAAATATCTCAAGTAAAATTCCGTTTACTTTTTCTGAAACCGTTAAATCTAAGATGTCGAATTTGCTCGGATGGAAAATTCTTGGTTGTTGATATGTTTGAGGAGAATGTATAAGGTTCCAAATCCTTTGAAAACCTTTTAGCGGAACATATAATGTGCCATCTTTGAGTTTTACCTCATAGGTGAGATTGAAAACTTGAGAATCATACAGCATATAAGGAGAGAACCAGGTGAAGACTATCTGGTGGTCACCGGAATCCAAGATCACCTTTCTAAGCATTCTGTGCCAGTAAACTTCAGCGTTCAAAACAGAAGACAGCTCATTTACCGTGATGTACTCAATATTGTTTATTGGTGTGGTCTTGACGTAATGTGCCTTGCCATCCTCGGTTACAAAGACGGAAGAAGAAGCAAAAGATGTGAAGACGAAAGATAAGCCCAGCCAAAAGGTGCAAATTCTGGGAAGACTAAATTGGTTTTTCATAACTTGGCGGTTAGCTCTCAGAATTTTGGTTTAAGGGATGTGTGTTTAATCCAGTGTTAAATGGAATTATGCAATGATGAGGATTTAACGCTGACGTTCTTTCAATGCCCGACGCAACTCCCTTTGAACCTCCCTGTCTTTTATAGTTTTTCTTCTGTCAAAAAGTTTCTTTCCAATTGCCAGTGCCAACTCTACCTTAACCACTTTACCCTTAAAATAAACCCTTAAGGGAACTAAGGTAAGTCCCCTTTCTGTGGTTTTGCCTAGAAGCCTTTTTATTTCCCCTCTATGCATCAGGAGTTTTCTTAAGCGAGTGGGGTCGTGATTGAATCGGTTTGCCTGGTCGTAAGGGCCGATGTGCATATTATGAAGAAAGATCTCCTCCTTCTGAACCGTGGCATAGCTATCTTTAAAACTTACCTTGCCCTGCCGCATGGACTTAACCTCAGTTCCAACCAGCACAATGCCAGCTTCGTAAGTATCAACGATGTGGTAAAGATGATGCGCCTTTCGGTTGGTGGCGATCACCCGAATTTGCTCTTTATTCTTTTGCATCTTTATGAATATATTACGGGTAAAATCATCCTGCAAGAGAAATTTAAAATAATGCTTGCCGATCTATAGGAAAGAGGTTATATTATTTTTCAGCCGAAGTGGTGGAACTGGCAGACACGCTGTGTTCAGGGCGCAGTGCTCGTATGAGCGTGTGGGTTCAAATCCCACCTTCGGCATTTTTTATTCCTCAACTTCATTTTCCCTCATGTCTATCTTTTTTATCCTGAATCATCAAGCGAACACAAGTTTTAAATTTCTTAGAAGAGGCATCGGGAACATGTGATTGGAGAGGACAGGCAGAGAACAATGGGTGGCTTTGCAACTTTGTGGGGGCGAACCTGAAGGTTCGCCGGAATAATTTTTCGGATTCTTACGGTTGAGGGAACACTAAGCGCTTGGTTTTATAGATATAGTCATTTCCAAAAATCTTCTTCCAGGAAAACAACCCTAACTTTTGGTCCGTTTTTTCAATGTCTTTGACAGTTATCTCGTAAGGTGCAAAATCTTCCGTGCAGAGCAACACATATATCGAACGCCGAGATGCTTCATACGTTATTTCATTTAGAGCTTTCTCCCATTCTTTTTGTGGAATACCAGGGTAAGGTTCCTCCCGATGCCATATGAGGCTAAGTTTGGGATAAATGTTGGTAATTATGACATCGCTCGGATTTACGTTTTCCTTAAGAAACTTCAAGCTCTCTCTGTTCAGATTTCCGGGATGTTCCATTGCCGGGAAGGAGCCCGAACTTATCCCTTTGTAAATGCTCAAGGAGGAGACAATTTGAATCCCCCAAAATGATACAGTCCCCAAAATCACTAAGCTCCAAATCAGCCTTTTCGTCTTTCTTCGGGCAAGGGTCTTGTAAACATGAGAAATACCAGAGAAAACCAAAAGCAGAAAGAATGGATATAAGGGAACGGTAAACCTCGAACTCATGGGGTCAATAGCCATGGTGGAGCTGACATACAGAATTATTGAGCTATATAACACAAGATAAAAGATCACTCCGATTTGGGGCTTGAGCAAGTCCTTAGATAAGTTGGAGGGAAATGCAGCTTTAAAAAATAAGATCACCAAGATAAGCATACATAATAGAACGATAACTCTCAGCCAGGAAAAAGGAAACCCCCATTCAAAGAAGAAAACATATTTCCAGAAATTCAAATCAAACGAGAGAAAATCATGATAGATGGTTGAGAAAAATTGAAAAAGCTGATGCATGAAGGGGTATTTTGAGGGGAATTGTGTTTTGACGGCGCGGCCATAGTAATAGAAACAGATCAGATAATGAAGAAAAACGGGTATGCCAGCCACCAGCATGAAAGTAAGCGTTTTTTTAAACTTCTTTGACCTGGGGTGATAATTGCTCAAAAAGAGAATGGATAGAATTCCCGTGCCAATCAGTGAAAAACCGATGAAGCGGGTTACACTTCCCAAACCGGCGAAAATACCACTCCAAATCAAAAATTTAGTTCGTCGGGGTTTTGGAGCTTTGAGGAAAAGAATTAACATGATGAAAAATAAGAGGGAAAGCACGGTATATATGGTTTCTGACCAGCAGAAAGAGTAAAGATAAATAAGTGAGGCTAAAAACAACGTGGAGATGGCAGAAAAGTGTGCGGTAAACTTTCCTTGAAGCTGTAAACCTAAAAGAAAAACAGTAACCACCAGGATCACAAAAGAAAGAATTGAAACGATCCTTGCGGCACCAATTAACCCAGCCAGTCCCAGTGCTTTAAATGTGGCGATGGTTAAGGGATAAAAGGGGGGCCAGATGGGGTTAAAAGCTTTCTGCCACCGTTGTTGGGTGAATCGTTTGGCAGCGACCAAATAATACTCTGAATCAAAGCTTATTCCCAACCCACCCGAGGTCATAACATAGATTACCACGAAAGCCAAGCTGGCATACAGAAAAAAGATGGTGCAGTTGTTCTTGAAAAAATTCAAAGCATAACCCCCGGTTAGAAAAAAATAGCTTGTGTGACCTCTATTTCCTATTTTGCAAGTTGCGGCGATTGCTGTTTAAAACTTGTAAATATTTTGAACGAACACATTATAACAAAAATTGTTATTTTGTCAAGCTGATCGATCAAGTGAACATAATGTGTATTCTTTTCACCCAAGGCCCGCTGAACTGACGAGCAGTATGCCGTTGTTATAAGATGAGCAACAGCTCCAATTCAAACATTACCACTATGTGGATAACGAAAGATTTTGCTTGGAAAAATAAGAGTTTATATTATATTATATTATATTATGAGAATGCTAAGCTTAAAACACTATAACATAGATAACTTCCATGAATAACTTGCCACATTAAACCTTTTTGAAGAGGAGCAGAGAATGAAAAAATGCGGTATGTTTTGTCTGGTTTTGCTTTTCATTTTATCGACCACCATAGACTCTCTTGCCGCCGACGATTGGATTTCTTTTCAGCCGGGGACTAAAGAGAGTTATCCGGAGGTCACAATCCTGTCATCGACTGCTTCTGAGTTGACTTTTCAGATCAACTTCCCGGGCATGAAAGCAGGAGAAATTACAAACCAAGGGATCGTTTACCAGGCTTTGTCTATCCCTGGTGGGGGACGCACATATAACATCGGATGGGCTGAACTCCCCACCTGGTCACGTTTCGTAGCGATTCCCCATGGAGCAATCCCAGATGTAGAGGTTGTTCAATATACCTCCCAAGTTCTTTCAGGCTATCACGTATATCCGGCGCAGGAACAACCGGTGGATAAGGTGGGTGCGCCCCAGCCGGAATTTGTCAAAGATGAAGAATTCTATCGCAAAGACGAATTCTATCCAGACAGGTTAGCCTTCGTAAAAGAGCCCAAAATCATTCGTGGTTGTCCAGTCTCATCACTTGTCCTTTTTCCGGTTCAGTATAATCCGGTTAGAGGGGAACTGAAGGTCATCTCAGAGATAAAGGTGAGAATAAGTTTTGCCGGAGGTAATGGTGTTTTCGTTGATCCTCGATACAGATCGCCATATTTTGAGAACCTTTTTCAAAACCTACTTTTGAACTATTCTGTCTTGGGTTTACCTCCAACAATTGGCAGAAAGGATGATACCGGGTGTGATTTTTTGATCATTACCCATCCTGACTTTCAAGCCTGGGCAGAGTCATTAGCCTACTGGAAAAATTTGTGCGGAATTCCCACCTGGGTGAGAAATACTACCCAGACCGGCTCTGACACCGGCTCGATCAGAACCTACATTCAAACTGCCTACAACCTCTGGATGCCGCCGCCATCATTTCTCCTTCTCATCGGAGATGCCGAATTTGTGCCGCTGTTTTATCGCACCACACATCCTTACGACTATGAGAAAACCGGCACTGATTTGTATTACACCACCTTAGATGGATCGGATTTCTTCCCCGATATATTCCCCGGAAGAATCTCGGTAGACAACGCATCACAGGCGGGAGAGGTGATAAGCAAAATCCTCCAGTACGAAAGATCACCCATCTCCGGTGTGGAGACATTTTACAATAAGGTTCTGGTGGCAGGCCATTTTCAGGATCGTAATTATAACGGTTATGCAGACAGATTCTTCATACAAACGAGCGAGACGGTTAGGGACTTTTTGATCACACAACAGGGGAAAAGTGTGGAAAGATGTTATAACAAAACCTCGGGATGCACTCCTCTCTATTACTATTATGGCGATCCACTTCCTCCAGGTTTAACCTGGGACGGAGATGCTACCCAGATCTCTGGTGCCATCAATAGTGGGGTTTTCCTGGTGAACCATCGGGATCACGGTGGCGTAGATGGATGGGGCGATCCAGAATATCTGGTATCGCATGTCAATGCTCTTAACAACGGAGAAAAGTTGCCCGTTGTGTTCAGCATAAACTGCGAGACGGGTCATTTTGATAACGAGACAGATGCGCCAGGTCATGGAACCCCGAATTCTTCTGTTTGCTTCTGCGAAGCGTTTCAGAGAAAAGCTAATGGGGGAGCGGTGGGAATCTTCGGGCACACTCGGGTTAGCTGGAGCGGAACAAATGATGAATTGTGTAAAGGCTTTTATGATGCTATCTGGACCAATTTTGATCCCAGCTATCCTGACGGTGGTTCCACCCATCCTATTTATAACCCCATGTTCCGCATGGGAGTGGTTCTCAACTTTGGAAAATTCTGGATGTATGATAAGTATTATCTTACGGGCGGAGAGGGCTACCCCTGGGGATCAAGTCTATCAAGCACAAAGGCCACCTTTGAGATGGGAACCTGGTTCGGCGATCCCACCATGCAGATCTGGACAGATTTTCCGGAGGCACTTCAAGTCTCTCATCCAGATAGTATTTTGCTAGGCGATTATTCTTTTCCAGTAATGGTAACGTTCGGCGGTGCTCCAGTGGAGAGTGTGTTAGTTTGTCTGATGAATGATGAAGTTTATCAGACTGGCTATACAGATGCTTCAGGAGAAGCTGAGTTCTCCGGCACAACCACTGTCGAAGGAAGCTTGCATGTTACTGCGACCAAGCACAACTTCAAACCCTATCAGGGATTGATGATGGTGGTGCAAGTAGCTTTCATATGTGGGGATGCCAACGGAGATGGTTTGATCGATTTAGCTGATGTTGTCTTTCTGATTGACTACCTGTATCGCAACGGTTCTGCACCCTTTCCTTACCAGGCGGGCGATGTCACCTGCGATGGATTAATCGATCTGGCGGATGTGGTATTCTTGATTAACTATCTTTTTAAGGGAGGTCCTGCCCCTAACTGTCCGAAGATGATAACAACCTGGAAAGAGTCTTGTGAAGTGAGGATATAAAGAGTATGTAGGAAGACTTTGACTTTGTGAGGCGGGATATGCGTATGCATTAATACGAAAATTCCCGCCCTCTATACCATAAAATAATAGAAAACCATAGAGCAGGGTTCATCCTGAAGGGATTTCCCTCGATCCTGAGATCTTCGGGATCGAAGGACACCCTGAAGGGCATTCAGCCCTGCTCTATGATATTTTACATAGCCAGAACCACGTTATTGGAACCTACCAGATCGGACAGGGGTTGTAACCCTGTCCGCCCTGAAGGGCGAGTGCCCGTACGGGTGGGGTCGTCTGACCGTAGAAAAGGGGCGGGGGCTCGTCCTGAAGGCTCGCCCTGAAGGGTGCAACCCCGCCCCAACAGACGTATTTAGGAAATCTCACTCTTAAAAAGTTGCGCCTTTTTTCAAAGCCTCCACATTGATGTCAATCATCTCTTTTTTGGCGCGAGGGAATACCTTAGGCAGGGTCTTAATCACGCTTTCCAGAGAAACCGCCTTGGTACGACTTATTAAAGCTCCCAGCATAACCATATTAGCACATTTAACCGTTCCGATTCCCTCCGCGATCTTGTTGGCATCGATAGTTACCGCATTAACATCGGTCCTTTGGGGCTGGCTGGAAACTAAAGACTTGTTAATCAAAAGCAGACCCTGCGGTTTTAAGGCAGGCTCAAACTTGAGCAAAGATGGCTCATTCATCACAATAAGGGAATCTGGAGTGGAGACTACGGGTGAGGCAACCTCTTCTGAGGAGACCACCACAGAACAATTAGCCGTTCCACCACGCATCTCTGCGCCATAGGCAGGGAAGAATGTGACGTGCTTGTCGTCCACCATTCCGGAATATGCCAAAAGTATACCGGCTGAAATTATTCCCTGTCCCCCGAATCCAGACATTATCACACCTTGATACATTTATCCTCCGTTTGTATTATCGTCCGCCGTCAGCCGTCCGCCGCAAAAAACTACAAACCGGTTTTCTTGACCCTTGACTCATGCCCCTTGACCCTTTATTTTCTCGGCTCATCAGGAGTTTTGAATGCTCCTAAGGGATAATAAGGAATCATTTCATCCTTTATCTTCTGGATGGATTGGAGCGGGGTCATGGCCCAGTCGGTAGGGCACTGAGAAAGAATCTCCACCATGGAGAATCCCAGCCCCTCCATCTGCACTTGAAAAGCTTTCTTGACCGCCTTCTTCGCCTTCACCACGTGTGCCGCTGTGTCCACTGCCACCCTTTCCAGATAAGCTGGGCCTTCCAGTGCGGAGAGGAGCTCGCACACCCTTATAGGATTTCCCGCCACCTTGGGGTCTCTTCCGAAGGGGCAGGTGGTGGACCGCATTCCCGGCAAGGTGGTGGGTGCCATCTGTCCTCCGGTCATTCCATAGATGGCGTTGTTTACGAAGATGATGGTCACATTTTCGGATCGAGCCGCACAATGGATAGTCTCAGCCATCCCGATGGAGGCTAAATCACCATCTCCCTGATAGCTGAAGACTATACAATCGGGTCTGACCCTTTTCATTCCCGTAGCTACGGCTGGTCCTCTGCCGTGGGCGGGCTGAATCATATCGCAGTTGAAATATTCGTCCGCAAAAACAGCACATCCCACTGGAGCGATGCCAATGGTTCTCTCTCTGATTTTAAGCTCTTCTAAAGCTTCAGCGACTAACCGGTGGATTACACCATGTCCACAGCCCGGACAGTAGCGCATGGGGATCTCGGTCAATCCTTTGGTTCTGGCAAATACTTTTTTTTCCATAGCTAATTAAGTTAAGGGTTCAAGAGTTCAAAGGTTCAAAAGTTCAATGAAGATCATTTTCCGTGAATTTTCTTTATCACGTCTAACACCTCACCCTCGGTGGGTATGGCGCCGGCAGGTCTACCATGAAAGAACACCTGTGCCTTTCCTTCTATTGCCAGTTTGACGTCCTCTATCATCTGCCCGGCGCTCATCTCCACCACCAGTATCTTTTTTATCTTTGATGCCAGATCATTTAACATCTTCATGGGAAAGGGCCAGAGGGTAATTGGTCTGAGAAGTCCGATTTTGAGGTTCTCTTTCCTTCCCAAAGAGAGCGCGGCTCTGGAGATTCGAGAGCAGGTGCCATAAGCTACAATAAGTATGTCCGCATCCTCCACCATGTTTGCCTCATATCTTACCTCATTTTCTTCAACTTTCTTATACTTCTCCATTAGTTTCCAAACGTGTTTTTCCATGTAACCGGGTCTCAGATCGTATGATCTTACCACCCGTCGAGGTCTTCCATTCTGCTTGCCTAAAGTCCACTCCTTGAGAGGAAGCTTAGCAGGGTCTATGGGCTCAAAGTCAAATTCAATCGGCTCCATCATCTGACCCAAAAGTCCGTCCGCCAGAATCATGGTGACTGAACGGTATTTCTCGGCAATATCATAGCATAGCTTTGGAAAATTGCCCATCTCGGAGACGGAATTGGGAGCCATCACAAACACCCGATAATCTCCGTGTCCGCCTCCACGGGTAGCTTGGAAGTAATCTCCCTGTGAAGGTGCAATGTTGCCCAAGCCTGGCCCCCCTCTCACCACGTTGGCATAAAATATGGGAAGCTCGGCACTGGCAGTATAGGAGATTCCCTCCTGTTTTAAACTTATGCCGGGACCTGAGGATGAGGTCATCACTCTGGCTCCGCAGGCGGAGGCTCCATATAGCATATTTATAGCTGCCACTTCGCTTTCTGCCTGAATAAATGTTCCTCCCATCTCCGGCAATCTCCAGGACATATATTCAGGAACCTCATTTTGTGGTGTAATGGGGTAGCCAGCAAAAAAGCGACATCCAGCTCGAACAGCTCCTTCAGCTAAAGCTTCATTTCCCTTCATTAATTTTTTTTCACCCATGAATTAACTCCTCAGAATCAGTCTGGAGTCTTGAGTCAAGAGAATTTAGGTTTTCTTTTAACTCAGAACTCCAAACTCAAGACTCAAATCTATTTGTATACTTCAATTGCCACGTCCGGACAGACAAAAGCGCAGAGCATGCATCCGGTGCAGGCTTCTGGCTTTTCCATGCACGCGGGATGGAATCCAGTAGAGCTGAAATGTTTCGCCAGCCCAATCACCTCCTTGGGGCATGCCACGATGCACAGTTCACAAGCTTTGCACCTTTTTTCATCAACCTCAATCCTTGGCATAGAAATTCTCTCCCGGATGATTTAAAAAATAAAGACAGCTTCAGTTTTCGAAAGCACCATAATAAACAATTTCTTACAAATCTACGCAATTTGTTTTCTGAAAGCAAGGAAATTTGTAACTTTTTTCACAAACTATACACCTATTCTGCTCATCGAGGATGTTATCATCCTCGATAGACTGTTGTTGCGGGGTGCCCTTCAGGGTGAACCCCCACCCCGCAACTCTTATGGTTCGACCCTTCGATAAACTCCCTTCGGGTCTGCCCAGACGGGCAAGCGTCTGCTTGAGCCTTCCTTCGACATCCCGCCTTTGGCGGGAGACGAAGTGCAGGGTCGAAGACAGGGTGCTGAGCGAAGTCGAAGCACAAGCTCACCATAAATGGTTCGGGGTAAGGTACCCCGAACCAACGTGTCGTTGGTAACGGACGCCCTCGTCCGTTCTCCGGCAAAAGGCAGGATTCCTTCGACCCTGAGGTCTCAGGACCGAAGGGCAGGATGAATCCATGACGACAAGGAAGATTTATGGAACAACAAAAAACCGCCGGAACTCTCGACGGTTTTTTGATCACATTTTAAGCAGAGAAGCCTTAAAGTGAATTCGCCTCTATTTGTAGATTTCGTCATGATTGCATTTGCACACCTTCACATGTCTTTGCCTGAATTTCCATGTCCCGGAGCTTGATCTGACCGAGACGACGCTAAGCACTCGTTCGATCACTCCTCCACACTTGGGGCAGTAGTTTGTTTCTTTTTCACTTTTGACTTTATCTGCAAACGTGGTAATCTTTCGAGCCATAAATCATTCTCCTTTCTGTTTGAAATCACCCTTGGTTGTCAGACTTCAATTTCTTCATGTTTGCAGGTGACCAATCTGAGTATCTCATATAATCCGAATTTAATGTAAAAACGTATCTTGGCAAGAGTTTTTTTGAGTTAAAACCGAGAGAGCTTCAAAATTTTCACCAAATGTGCGCTGCCAGACAATCTCTATTTCCCTAATAGGGAAACCCCGATCAGAATCAAAACAATTCCGATCCACTTAAAAGTTGAGAAAGGCTCTGCAAAGATCTGCCACGAGAACAGAACTATCAAAACGTAACCCAATCCCATCATCAAAGGATAGGCGTAGGATATGTCCACCTTGGATAGAACCACCATATATATGGCAACGCTGGAGACGTATGAGAAAAGTCCCAAAATCACGTAAGGGGTGGTGAAGATTTTGGAGAAGCTCACCAGAAGCTGATCCACCGAGATGGCACCTATTTTGTTCATCCCCGCTTTCAAAAAAAGATGGCCACAGACATTCAAAATTATTGCGGAAAACATCAAAATTATTACAGACATGATAGGCTCTCCTGCATGTTCAGAACTTTATTCCATATTGTTAAAAACAAAACATTGTTCTAATTTAAGATAATCATCTGGCATGTCAACACAAAACTGTGCCTTCGTGATGACCAGATGTGTATTGAGCATTCTCAAAGGGTTTTTTGTGTTGTGTCAGGACCTCGGTCCTGACATCTTTTAAAGCGTCAGGAGTGGAGCTCCTGACGCAACTATAATTATTTAAGAATAAACTAAGAATTCTGAGCCGCAAACACCAGAAAAATCGATTGACAAAATCTGCTTTTAGCGTATTTTACAAGTGGACAAAGGATTTATGGGGTCCGAGGACAAAGTCTTAAGCTTAACCTGACGATAATCTATGATGAAGTTACTCAAATTATTCATCTTCCCTGAAAGGAGAATCCCAATGAGATTGAAGTCGATTTTGATATTAGCTTTGGTGCTAATTTCCGTTGTGTTATGGCAAAGTTCTAAGGCTATGGCTTTTGAAGAGATTTATGCGCGGGTGTGGTTAACTTCCGTGGAGGAAAAGGGGAGGCTGTTAGGAGAGAGAGGATTAATTGTCGATGCGGCTGGACCCAACTGGGTGGATGTGGTCATCGATTCGGAACGTTTGGATGATTTGCTGGCAAAGGGATATGATGTGGAAGTTATCTACTGGACCCCGGAAGAAAGAAACGTTGCACTTTTTGGCAAGGACTGGGACAAGCAGTTTCACACTTATACCACCATGGTGGCGGAGATGGAGCAGGCGGCTTCGGATCACCCAAACATACTGATTCTGGATACTCTGGGTTATTCAGTTCAAGGCAGAATGATTCTGGGGGCAAAGATCAGCGATAATCCAACTCTGGAGGAGGACGAGCCGGAATTTCGGATAATCGGATGCCATCATGGAAATGAATACATGTCCGTGGAGATGCCACTGCTTATGCTGGAGTATCTTACCGACAATTATGGATCAATTCCTCAGGTAACGCATCTGGTAGATGATCTGGAGACCTGGATCATCCCCATGATGAACCCAGATGGACGGACCGCCGGCACAAGGTACAATTACAACGGGGTGGACCTTAACAGAGACTACGGTTACATGTGGAAAGGCTTAACCCCGGATTATTTCTCTCAGCCAGAGACCAAGGTCATAAGAGAACACGGCATGAAGAACAATTTCTCCATTTCTCTCTCTTTTCATACCTCCGGTGACATAGTGAACTATGTATGGAACTACAAGGATTTCCCGGTGGCAGACAGCGCCTTTATTGTGGACATCTCTACCGAATATGGGTCCTATAATAGCTACTGGGTGGTGGAAGGATATGAGTGGTACGTGACAAACGGAGATTGTAATGACTGGAGCTATGGCTCCAGAGGAGATATAGATGCCACCATTGAAACGGATAATTACAATATTCCTAATGTCTGGAGCCAAAACAGAGACGCCATGCTGGCGATGATGGAGAGGACGGACGATGGGGTGAGGGGCGTGGTGACTGATGCCAGCACTGGAGATCCGCTGGAGGCAATGGTTACATGTGTGGAACTGGGACTGCCGGTTTACGCCGATCCCATAATTGGCGATTATCAAAAGAACCTTCTGCCCGGCACATACACTTTAAAATTCTCCGCCAACGGATATCAGGATACCACCATCTCCGGGGTGGTGGTAACAGGTGGCTCGCCCACCATCTTGAATGTGGCTCTTAGACGTGGCTTAGACCTTTTTGCCGTGCACGTGATCTCATGTTATTTTTATGATCCCTACTCTTGGCCTGACCAATATCCAAACAATCCTACGAATGCCTCCGCAGCTTTAGGGCTTCCGGATGAGATCTTTGCCTCCCTGGGAAAAGGTGGTCATATTGAGGTGGATATGGGCGAGGTCACTCCCATAGTGGACGTTGATGGAGACGACTTTACTATCCATGAGGTTGGTAGCTCTGATGGATACCAGGTCTACTGGAGCAGTCTGCCTTATGGAGGAACCTGGAATTATATAGGGGATGGATTTGGCACTACCTCATTTGACATCTTCTCTGTTCCCACTGATACTATAAGATATCTTAAGATCGTGGATGATAATGACGGAAGCGCCACTGAGTGGTATCCCGGATGTGATATAGATGCGATCACCCATGCCCGGGAGATCACTGGCCCTTATGTGACCCTTTACCGCTATTATGTAGACGATGATAGCCTGGGTCAAAGCTCGGGTAACAACGATGGGGACGTCGACTTCGGGGAGACCATAGAGCTTGCCATCGTGCTGGAAAATATCGGAGATTCCACCGCTTATAACGTAGAAGCTACTTTGAGCACAACTCATCCGCAAATAAGCGTGATCGACAGCCAAAAGATTTTTGGCACTATACCAGCTAAAGATACCATGGCGAGTTCGTCTGCTTATGTTTTTTCAGTTTCTCACCAGATAGGTGACGGGGAGGTCATACCTTTTCATCTGAGCATAACCGCTACCAATGGCAGTTGGGATTATGGGGGTCCCAACATTTTGGCGCATGCGCCTCTTTTGGTCTATCATTCACTTGATATCGATGACATTGTGGGCAATGGAAACGGAAAGGCTGACCCTGGAGAGACCTGTAATCTATCGGTTACTTTAAAAAACGAAGGTGGTCATGACAGCAGACAGGTGGAGGCTAATTTAGTTTCAGATGATCTATACGTAACTGTTACCTCAGGGACATCTTCCTACCCAGACATGCCTGCGGAAAGTACTGGTGCCTGCCTGACTCCTTACCAGGTCACCATAGAAGCCAACTGTCCAGTGGGTCATTCTGCTCTCTTAATTCTGGAAATAGACGCCTTTGGTCCATATTCTTCAGTGGATACCTTTGCACTTATCATCGGAAAGACGCCCATTCTATTTGTGGATGATGATGGGGTAGGAGGCTCATACGAAAGCTATTTCCTCACTGCCTTGGATTCGGTTGGATTAACAT
>CAYOFL010000015.1:0-43665 GCA_964403165.1 uncultured Ignavibacteria bacterium | reverse complement strand
CGGTGGGAAAACCAGACACCTCAGAGCTTTCAGATTTTCGCACTTATAGTTCTGGTAGCTCAGAAAACGTCTCCAAGAAGAATTACAAAGTGCGAGGAGTGAAAACTTATGAGGAGGTTCTGATCCCCAGAAAAGCAGGCAAATATACCATCCCGCCGGTTGAGTTCTCGTTTTTCGATCCCAAAACCAAAAGTTATAAAACACAGAAAAGTGAGCCCATCCTTTTGACTGTTCTTCCCCCTTCAGAAGCTTCTCCGGTTGAGATTGCCCGGCTTTCCAAGCAGGAGATCGGGAGGGTGGTAAAGGATATACGCTATATTAAACTCTCCACCAGTGAGCTTGAGGATCAGGGAGATCATCTTTATGATAAACCCCTGTTTTTGTTTCTTCATCTAATCCCCTTGCTTGCTCTTGCCATATCGTGGCGATACCAGAAGGTAAGAGAAAAGCTCAATTCCGATGTGGGATATGCTCGCCAAAGACGAGCGCACAAATCAGCCAAGAAAAGATTGAAAGGGGCAAAGAAGTTAATCTCTGCCCAGAGTTCAAAGGAATTTTATAGTGAGGTTGCTAAAGCTTTGCTTCAATATGTGGGAGACAAGCTTAACCTTCCAGCTTATGGTTTGACCAATGATCAGATCAAACTTAAGCTTTACGAAAGAGGATTGAAAAAAGAGGGGATAGACAATCTGGCAAAGGTTTTAGACTTTTGCGATTTTGCCAGATTCGCTCCCGGATCTTCCACAGAGCAGGAGATGAAAAGATTTTTAAGTCAGGCTAAAGAAGCGATTGTAAAATTAGAAGGATAAGGGTGGGAGCTTTTCTCACCCAAAGATCGACTTTCTTTTAGCCGGAAAGTTCGTGACAAACAAAGGCGAAAAGATTTATGAGAGAAAAGATAGTAATCTTCGGAATTTTGGTCCTGCTACTGCCCTTATTTGAAGCCAATGCAGACGCAGAGTCTGCAAACGTGCTTTTCAAAAAGGGAAATCAAAGCTACGAGGAAGGCAAATTTGATCAGGCTATAGAAGCATATGAAAGTATCTTGGATTTGGGAATAAAGAATTTCAGGGTGTTTCACAATCTGGGCAATGCTCATTTCCGCCAGAATCAATTAGGCAAGGCCATCGCAAACTACAGAAGGGCTTTAGTTTTGGAACCCAGAGATGAAGATACAAAAGCCAATCTGTCATTTATCAAACTTTTCACCTTAGACAAAATCGAAGAACAGAAGATCAATCCCCTATCCAATATGCTTGATTGGTTTCTAAATCTCTGGAGCGCGGATGAATTTGCTCTTCTTACTTCTTTTTTCTATACCCTATCTATGACTTTGGGCATCTTAATGATTTTCAAAAGATCAAGAAGATACCTTCGACTGGTGTTTGCCACGTTTTTGGCCCTTCTTTTGATCTTTGGATCATCGCTTTGGGCTAAGATCTACTTCGATTCTTTAGATCACGGAGTGGTGATTTCTCCCCAGGTGGAGGTAAGAAGCGGACCGGGAGAAGACTATATCCTGCAATTCACCGGTCATGAGGGTCTGGACTTCCGGGTGGATGAGGAGAAGGAGGGATGGTATCGTATCTCGCTTCCCAACGGAATAAAAGGCTGGATTCCCCAAGAGGCGGTTGAGATAATCTGAGAGCTTTTGGGCGATGGCAGAGCATCGCCCCTACCATAGAAAAAAGAGTCGTTTGTTGGTCAAGGGTGCCCTCCCAGACGGGTCTCCGTCACCCTTGACCGTTAGGTGGAGCGGGGTGAGGGCACCCCGCTCGAACGAGGAAACCTTTGTCCGAATTCTGGATCCATGGGATCGGTTATTACAACGATTTTATCTTAAGGAAAGTGTAGAGCCAGAACCTAACTTAAGTTAGGTTCTGGTTTTTTTCTGAAATGAGTAGGGGCGGACCTCTGCCTCGCACTGAGAGCGCTCGGTACGAAGTGTGTCCGCCCGAACTTTAGGGCGATGGCAGAGCATCGCCCCTACTTCCTCGGTGGAAACCTAAAGGTTTCCGCTACTTCAAAGCGTCGCACACCCTTCACATTCGTTCAGGATAAACCTTTCAACTACGTTTAGGGCAGACGGAGTTGCGACACTACATGAGAATGAATCACCTGATTCTTTTGGCGATTCGGCTTTTCTCCAGATACACTGCCTTGTGGGGACAAAGCTCATGACAACACATGCAGTTGATGCAGTTGGTATAATCGAAATAAGGCCTCTTTTCACCTTTGTGGATGCTTTTGGTAGGACAACTCTCCACACATATGTTGCAGTTAGTGCAGTTGCCATCCAGGATGTTTGGCCGCACCCAGACGAATGGAGCAACTAACCTGAGCAGAAAATCAGGAATCATTTTTATGAGCCGATTGGAAGGAAGGACGAATTTAGGCAAAGAAAGTCGGCTAAAGTTTTCCCCTTGTATTTCAATCTGCTCAAATGATTTCGCTCCCAAGCCTTTTTCTTGAGCTATCGAGGTGGTATCGATCTCCCCGTCTTTGAAGCCCATAATTTTTGCCGCCACCATGTCCAGAGCCACTGCATCTGTGCCAGAAAGGAGCAGTCCTGCATATTTAGGGTTGCCGGAGGAAGGTCCATCCCCCTCCATGCAAACCACCGCATCCACTAAAGTTAAGTGGGGTTTGGTCAGGGAAAAAATATCCACCACCACCCGGGCAAAATCTTTTGGCTTGGGTGCTTCTTTATGGTATTCCCCTTTTCGAAAACCCGGTATGGATCCGAACATGTTCTTGACCGCACAGGTCATCAAGGTCAGAGTATGAGTCTTGAGTTTGGCAAGACTGATGATCACATCCGCATCTATAACCGGCTTGGCTATATAGTAGGTTTTGCCCTCAGGGGTGGTTTTTCCGTATACTCCGGAGCTTTCAAATGCAACTAATTTGGCACCGGTTTGTCCTGCCACCTCCGAAAGCTTGGTGTTTTCCCATACCCTTTTTATACCCCGATCTATACCTCCCGGGCTGTCTCCCAGGATGGGCACCGCACCCAGCTTCTGCACCTGTTCTGTCACTGCCCGAACTACACTGGGGTGGGTGGTGATAGCACGAGAGGGATCTTTGGCGGAAAGCAAATTAGGCTTGATCAGAACCTTTTGATCTTTCTTTACAAATCTTTCCAACCCCCCCAGATGATCAAAACAGGTTCTGACTGCTGCCTGAACATTAGGGTAAGTATAGTCGGCACACCTTACAATGGAAACTTGGCTACGCATCTTCCGAAAGGTTGTCCGGGGGGGTTTTCAACGGTGAAATGTTGGTAATCTTAACAGTCTTTATTCTTTGACCTTCTACTTTCTCTATTAAAAGCTTCAGTTCGCACTCCGCAGATTTATATTCTAAGATCCGTCCTTGCTCCGGGACACTGCCCACCAGATCGTAGATGAAACCTCCCACGGTTTCAAATCCTTTCTCCTCGATTTTGGTGGCTAAGGTTTCATTTAAATCTTCTATGCTCACCCCGGCATCCACCCGGTAGGTTCTCTCATCCAGTTTTTGAATGGGAGGTAGCTCTTTATCGTATTCATCCTGTATCTCTCCTACAATCTCCTCTAAGATGTCTTCTAAGGTAACCAAACCTGCGGTGCCACCGTACTCGTCCACCACAATAGCCATGTGGATTTTGTCCTTTTTGAACTCCTTTAAAAGCTCATCCACTTTTTTGCTTTCCGGGATGAAATATGCTTTTCGTGCCAGTGAGGACAACTTGGTGGTCTTTCTGTGATAAGCCGTCTGCAGGAAAAGATCCTTAATGTAGATGATTCCGGTGATGCTATCGATGTTCTCTTTATAGATAGGAATACGTGAGTGTCCGTGTTTTCTCACCAACTCTCTTATCTGATCCGGGGCGGAGTTCTCATCTGTACAGATCATGTCTGGGCGGGGGCGCATGATCTCCTCTACCGCAGTCTCACCCAACTCCACCACCCCATGGATCATCCGTCTCTCTTCCTCCTCCAGTGCCGTTTGTGGTGTTTGAGTTACCGACTCGATCTCCTCTGCGGATATTTCACCATCATTCTCCTCTTCTGGGCTTCTCCTGTTGGGAGCATAACAGAAGAGGTGATTTAGGAATTTCAATATCGGATGTGCAATCTTGTGGATAAGTTTCATAATCTTATTTTTCGGTCAAATTCTAAAGCGTATGTTTCAAGCATGCTTGATTTAATTTTGTTTATCTTACCTCACCCCTCATCCCCTTCAGGGTGAATCCCTTTAAGATGATTTCAATAACTTTGCCATCTTTTTCAAATACACCTCCTCCTTTTTTCTCATAATATTTTCTTCTTTTTTGTTTGTATGGTCATACCCTAATAAATGAAGAAGTCCATGCGCAACCAAACGTGCTATCTCCTCTTCGAATCCTACTTTGTATTCAACCGCTTGCCTTTTAGCTTGGTCCAAAGAAACGTAAACATCTCCTAAGCAGGGATACTCTATTGTCTGTAGTTTGCCTTCCCTCATTCCAAATGAGAGCACGTCTGTCGTTTTTTCTCTTTTTGTAAATTTTTTGTTCAATTGCCTCATAAACTTATCATCCACAAATATCACATCCACACTTAAGTCTGCTTTTTCCGACGTCAAGATATCCCGTACCAAAAGCTGAATGGTTTTCTTTTCAACTTTCAGCTCTGGATGAATATTTTGAATGTTGGCTTTTTTCAATTCCGCTTTCTTCTGTATTTAAACTCTTTGAGGTGTCAAGCTGTCTTTTCCACTGGCTCAGGATACTCAACTCTGGGATGGAAAATGCTGATCAAAACGGGCAAAAACGCCTGTTGGATGGCAGATAGCTCCTTGAAGGTCAAATCAGAATCTGAAAGCTCTCCTGCCGCAAGTTTCGAATCGATTATCTTCTTTATCAAGCTCTTTATGCGAGATGGCTTGGGATCTTCTAAGACACGGGAAGCCGCCTCCACTGCATCTGCCAGCATCACTATGGCGGTCTCCTTGGAATGGGGTTTGGGTCCGGGATATCTGTATTCGTCTTTCAAATCCTGTCCCGCTCCCTGCTCTAAGGCTTTGTTATAAAAGTAGCTCATCAAGGTGGTGCCGTGATGTTGATGGATGAAATCGATGACCGGCTGGGGAAGATTAGCCTCCTGTGCCATCTCCACCCCATCCTTAACGTGTGACTCCAAAATCAGAGCACTCATAGATGGGGTAAGCTTCTCATGTTTGCTTTTGGCTCCCATCTGATTTTCCACAAAATACTCCGGCTTTTCCACCTTGCCGATGTCGTGATAATAAGCCCCCACCCGCGCCAGAAGGGTGTTAGCCCCTATGGCTTTGGCTCCGGCCTCTGCTAAATTGCCCACGATTATGCTATGGTGGTAGGTGCCCGGAGCCTCCAGAGAGAGCCTTTTTAGCAAGGGGTGATTTAAATCGGAAAGCTCCAAAAGGGTGATATCAGTGGTTACGTCGAAGACCGACTCGAAGATGGGCAAAAGTCCGATGGTCAGAATGGTGGAGAACAGTCCATTAAACAACCCATAGCCGCACAAGGAGAGGATGGCACCCGAGGGTGAAAGCTTAAGCGATTCCGAAAAATAGATAAACACCACGTAAGCAAAAGATACATACAGCATAGGGCGATAGAATCTGTATCTGTGGGTTACCTCCTTGACGCTGAAGCAGGCTAAACTCCCCGCTACGATGGTGATGAAGGCTAATTTAAAATCAAAGTAACTGACCACCCCCAGAAGTATTCCCAAAGAGAAAGTGAAGACCAGTCCCACCTCCAGATCCAGAAGGATGGTCAAAAGCATGGAGGCGATGGTGACCGGGATAAGGTACTCAGAAAGTTGCCAGCGAAATAAGAGCAGATAGGTTAAAATCATCTGCAATATCAAGATGCTGGCGATCATCAAAAGCTTGGTGTTGTCGAAGAAAATATTCGGCTTGACAAAATACAAAAATAGAGCCAGTCCAAAAATTATGGCTCCGGCAAAGAAAACTCTTCCCAGAAGGGGAAAGACGAAATGCCAGGGGTTGGACTTAAGTCCGGATTTGATGCGGAATTGGAAAAGGGATGAAAGCTTCTCTAACTCCTTTTGGGTCACCTTTTGATTTTTTGCCAGTATAATCTCCCCTTTTAACACCATGCCCTTCTGTTCGGTAACGGCTTCCAGCGCTTTTTGTTTCCGAGCCTCCATCTCCTTTAAGTCCAAAATCAAACTGGGAACCAGAAACCGACTGCCGATTTCATACATGGCTTTGACCAGAAGCTGGTCATGTTCAAATCTGACCAAAGCTAAAGACAGAAGTCTCTCCTTAGCTTTGGAGATATCTAAAAGTTCATCCTCGGAGATGGAGACCTCATCGTTGGGGCTCAAGATGATAGCTTTGCGGTTATCCGCAAACGGTAAGTCCTCCACTTTTTTGACCATTCCAGCCTGATAGAAATCCTTGAGTATGGCATGCAGATTGGAGCTGAATATCTCCAAATCTTCATCCGTGCTCAGAAAAAAGACCCCCTCCTGCTCCAGGTGAGGGAACACCAGACGCATACTCCTGATTCGGGATTCGGGAATGCGGTTGCTTTGGTTAATGCTGTCCACCCGGGCAAAAAAGCTTTTGGCCTCCCCAACGATTGTATCCCACTGGGTGGGATCATAATTCAGGATCACTGGAAGGTTGGACAATATCAGGTTCCTATCCTGCTTAAGCTCCTCATCGCTTTTTAGAACTGGAAAGGTGAAGGGGGCAACTACCTCCTCCTTGGCTATACTTCCCTCTGCAGGGAGAGTTGTGGTTTGATACATCGAGGAGATGGGAAACAAAAAGAGGATTATGGCAATGGTGAGTAAACCCAAAACCGCCCTGAAACCATAAACCATGGTTTTGTGTTCAACGTTGTTCTTCTCTGAGTTGTTCCTGGGGAAAATTAACTTTTTTACGCTACTCATGGAAATTTAATGTCGCTTCCTTTGGCACATTTGGCACATTTTTTTGTAGTACTGCCTTAATTGTTCTGCTCTTTTTTGCCACCATCTTTCTTCACCTGGGAAGGTGAAGGCGAGTTCGATCGATTTTCATATTTCTCGTAAGCTTTGATGATCTCCTGCACCAGCCGGTGTCTGACCACATCCTTATCTGAAAGATACACAAACTCCACCCCTTTCACTCCCTCAAGTATCTTCTGGATCTGGACCAGCCCAGAGGCTTTTTTGTTGTCTAAATCTATCTGAGTTATATCTCCGGTGACCACCGCCCTGGAGCCCTCTCCCAGCCGGGTGAGAAACATCTTCATCTGTGCTACAGTAGTGTTCTGGGCTTCATCTAAGATGACAAATGAATTGTTTAAGGTTCTTCCTCGCATAAAGGCTAAGGGGACGATCTCGATTACGCCCATCTCCATCAATTTGCGGATCTTCTCCGCAGACAACATATCATG
Source organism: uncultured Ignavibacteria bacterium (assembly GCA_964403165.1). GTDB lineage: Bacteria > Zixibacteria > MSB-5A5 > MSB-5A5 > SM1-73 > SM23-73-3. The sequence goes on along the minus strand of CAYOFL010000015.1, from coordinate 36,245 downwards.
CAGGGCATCATATACTGGTCTTAGGTAGGGATCCACTTTGGCGCGAATGTCTCCCGGAAGGAAGCCCAAGCTTTCTCCTGCCTCCACTGCTGGACGCACCAGAATCACCCTTGCCACCATCCTCTTCTTTAGAGCGGCGACTGCCATGGCCACTGCCAGATAGGTCTTACCGGTGCCAGCAGGACCTATGGAGAATACCAAATCATAAGTTTCTATCGCCTTTATGTAATGCTTCTGGCCTATGGTGCGGGGTTTTATCTTCTCCCGGGTCACGATGGAGGTTACGATGGAACCGACCTGTAGATCGTTGAAAGGTCCGACGCCCTCTTGTTTCACCATATTGATGGCATAAAGAACGTATCTTTCCGAAAGCTTATGATCCCTCTTAAGTTGATTGATCAAATCGCCAAACAGGGTTTCCAGAAGACCTATCTCCTTCTCCTCACCCGAAAGGGTAATGGAATCACCCCGGGCCACGACCTTGGCATCAAACTGGTCTTCGATCAGGCGAAGATACGACCCCCCCTGTCCAAAAAGGAGCCTTTGATCTGTGTCCCCTATGTCAATTCGTTTTTGTTTTATCAATACCTTTCTTTTGTCCTCCTCAACACAAAACTGCGCTTTAGAGTCTTTGTAGTTGCTCGATTCCCAGACGGGAGCGTCCGCTCATCGAGCCCAGACTTTGGCGGGACCCAATAAATTGGGCAACTACCGGTCCAGCACCTAACTTAAGTTAGGTGCTGGAGCCTCTTTTATCAAGCTGATCCTTTTTGTTAACCTCCTATCACCAAATATTCTATTCTTTATCTTTTTCTATCTTTATCCTCAGCTCACTTAGCTGTTTTGAATCCACTTCTGAAGGAGCGCCGTCCATCAAAGATAAAGCCTGGGTGGTTTTGGGAAAAGCTATAACGTCTCTTATGGAATCAGAGCCGGTCATCAGGGCAATTATCCGATCCAGCCCGGGAGCGATGCCTCCATGAGGTGGAGCACCAAATTCCAAAGCTCTCAGAAGGAAGCCAAACATTCGCTCCGCCCGCTTATCATCGATGCCCAAAGCGTTTAAGATTCTTTGCTGGAGCCCTCTTTTATGATTGCGGATACCCCCGGAGGCAATCTCGGTTCCGTTTAAGACCAGATCATATTGGTGGGCTCTTATATCCGCCCAAGGATGATCCTGATGATTCAGTGGAAGAGAGGAGATAAAGCCTTCCTCCAGTTTTTCCAAATCCTCCTCATAGGGCATGGTGACGATGTTGTGCATGGCATCGAAACGACCTTCATCCGCATTATACTCAAAAAGCGGAAATTCATATATCCACAGAAAATTCCACTTAGTTTTGTCTATCAGGTTAAATTTATGAGCTATCTGTAGTCTCAACTTGCCCAGGGAAGTGAAAACTATATTGGGTTGATCAGCAATCAAAAATCCAATATCTCCCTCCTCTAAATTCAGTCTGTTGGCAATGGAGATTTGCTCCTCCGAACTGATGTATTTTAGGATAGAAGACTTAAAACCTTCACTCAATCTGGCAATCCACACCAAGCCTTTAGCTCCAGCTTCTTCAGCCACCTTTTCCAAGTTTTCTATCTCCTTGCGAGAAAGCTTCCCTCCCCCTTTGAAGTTGATCCCGCAGACAAATCCTTTGTTTTTGATGGTTTGAGAGAACACCTTGAATTCCGAGCTACTGACAGAATCTGTCAGTCCAATTATCTGCATATCAAAACGGGTGTCCGGCTTATCAGTACCATACCTCTCCATGGCCTCTTTGAATTTGAGACGAGGGAAAGGGGGTTCTATTTTTTCATTCAAAACTTTTTTGAACATATAAGCCATCATTTCCTCCACCACAGAGAAGACGTCCTCCTCTGTGACAAAGGTCATCTCCATATCTATCTGAGTGTGCTCTATCTGGCGGTCTGCCCTTAAATCCTCGTCTCTTAAACAGCGGGCGATTTGAAAATATTTATCAAAACCGGAGATCATTAAAATCTGTTTCAAAAGCTGGGGAGATTGAGGCAAAGCATAGAATTTCCCCGGATTGACCCGGCTGGGGACGATAAAGTCTCTTGCTCCTTCCGGCGTGCTCCTAATTAAAAGTGGTGTCTCTATCTCATAAAATCCCTGGCTGTCCAAAAAATCCCGCACTGCTTTTGTGGCTTGATGTCGAATCTTGATTTTGTGTTGAAGAGGCGGACGACGTAGATCCAGATACCTGTATCTTAGTTTGAGCTCCTCGTTAGCATTGGTCTCTTCCTCGATCTCAAAAGGAGGGGTTTTCGACTCGTTCAGCACCGTCATCTTTTTTACCATCACTTCGATCTCACCGGTGGGCATTTCTTTGTTTGCCATCCCTGTTGGCCTTTCGTTCACCTCTCCTTCCACGCTGATCACGAACTCTGCCCTCAGATGAGTTGCTTCGTTCATGGTCTTTTGGTCTAAAAGATCCGGTTTGAAGACCACCTGGGTTAAGCCGTATCTATCCCTTAAGTCGATGAAAAGCAGACCTCCATGATCCCGCCACCTGTGCACCCAGCCATTTAAGATGACGGTTTTGCCTGCATCTGTTTTTCTTAATTCTCCACAGGTATGGGTTCGTTTAAGATCGTTAAAATCGGTCAAGATTCACTCCAGCTTTAAATTCTCAAATGCTATCCGGTCTGTAGGTCCGAAATCTCGTAGGGTTTCGGATAAAGGTTTTCTGATATTTGCTATCTTTCTTTTTCAGTTTTCTTAAAAATTTCATATCTGTATGGAAAAGAAAAGGCAAGAAATCCATTCTCAGAAAATATTCCTCTTACCCGAGGGGAGAAGTCACTCTGCCATGCCAGTTCACCTTCAATGCTGATTACAGATACTCGGGTACCATAAACAGTCCTTATTGCTCCTCCGCGTTCCGGCACCTCTTCGGTCCCAATTGGAACATTTCCTCCAACTATCAGATACTGTCCATCTCCAGAGAACAATAACCTTCTGATTCCCACATCGCTTGGAAGCTCTTTTTCAAACACGATCGAGCCATCTTCGGTTCTCATCAACCTGATGAGGTTACGACCTCCCAAAGCAACGTAATCAGCTTGTGGTGATAAGCAGAATGAGCCGAAAATGAAAAGAGAGGTATCCTTAAAACTCAACTCGTTTCCTTGTTTATCGTATAAACTGAGAGTAACGCCGGTTAGTTTACCGCGTTCTCCTTTCTTCGGTGGTGGCTCTCCTCTCTTCGGTAGTGCTCGTTTGATTGTGAAAGCTTTTAAAAACAAATATTCACCTTTCTCAGAGATTGCCATATTCCCAAGTCGACGCTCATCAACTTTTCTTCGCCAGAGTTCATTTCCGCTCCTGTCAAACAGCATAATCCAAACCTCGTCGGCGTCATAAGAGTGTGGTTCTGGTCGCTTACCCACGTATTGTATCAAGACGGCTAAGTATTCTCCGTCTCTTGAGAAAGCTGCATGTCCGGGTCCCCCGTGCCACCAACCGAGCTCACCAAAGAGCGGCACCGTTTTTACCCCGCCTTCAGGGCTATAGAAATCGAGAGCTCCGTACTCCAGCCTGGTGCCGACAGCTGACCCTTCTTTGTCAGAAATGAGCACGCCGTCTTCCCCGCCTGTTCCTTCCTGCGGCCCTTTGATCCTGTATATCTCCTCGCCTTTCTCATTGTACACTACGTATTCCTCGTCAACGAGTTGATTCATGGTGTCGCCATATTTGTACGTGTATTCACGAGTCGCAGCGAAATTGCCTCGGCTTGATAAGATTGCGGTTTTGCCTGAGTATTTGCCGACCTCCTCGGGTCTGGTCACTACAAGCGATTTCCGAGAAACTATTTCGCCGCTATCGTCGAAAAACAGCACCTCTTTGTTTTCAAGCACGATTACTTTGCAGTAAATTTGTTCTTCGTCATCTTTGACCACAGAACCAAATGCTATATCTCTTATAAACGCATCGTATGTCTTCTCCCGAACCTTCTCAAAGGTCACCTCCTTTTCAGATGCTTTGACACCCGAAGATCCATACATGCCCATAAGGAACAAGCCCAGAAGGCATATTATCAGCGATGCACTCATAGGTCGGAGCTTGTTGGATAGAGCTTCGCCCGTATCCGACCTATAGTTTTTACAAAAGTTTTTTGAACTCCTTAATACTAAGCCCAGCATCTTTTACAATTCCTCCCATAGTAAAAGCATTAACTGGATTTGCTCTTGGAATAGTAATAATACGCTCCCCGTTAGTCATGGTGATATGCTTACCCTGCCTGGTAACCCAAAAGTTAGCTTTCTCAAAAGCCTTAACTGCTCGCTCGTGATTTATACCTGGAAGTTTAGGCATATTTTATCCTGCCACTTCTACGTAACGGGACTCTTTGCCTTTGCTTAACTCCTCAACGGTCTTCAAATATGCCTGTATAGCATCTTTAATATTCTCTAAGGCTTCTTTTTCAGTCCGCCCTTGTGACCAACAACCAGGTAGTCCAGGACACCAGACAGCGTAACCCTCTTCGGTTTTCTTAATGTTTACCTTGTATTTCATAAACACCTCCAAGTTCTTTCACATCTTGATGCATCCGCATTAGGATTTATCCTGAAGGAAATGCCGATTCGTATGGATGCAAGGGCATATTCTTAAGCTTCGGCAATTCTCCCACCTTTGGCGGGATCTTAAGACTATTGCCGAAGCATCAAAGTTTGTAAGGACAAAGGCTTGTCGGATAATCCCCCGTACGGGGAACATATCCGACCTACGACTACAACCACTTTCATTTCTTATAAATGATTTTTCCAGTCCTTTTGATCTCACCCAGAAAATCAAGCTTGGTAGCATTTTTGTATTCGTCCAGAGAATAGCCTAAAGCCTCAATTTCGGTTGCCCTGGCTTGCCAGGCTAACATTCCCAAGAAAACTAACCTGTCATGAAAATTCATTTTCTCAAAGCGATTAGAGATAACTGCTAAGTCAATGTCACTCCATCTTTTTTGCTTCCCTCTGACCCGAGAGCCAAAAAGTATGACTTTCTCCACCTCGGCGCTGTTTTTTAGCAACTTTATAAATCTTTCGATTTTTACTGAAGCTTTAGTTCTTGTTTTAGCCATTTCAGAATCTCTTTAGTTTTATTATAAATACTTTCTGCCTTCTTGAACTGCTTAATGCTTACCGATTCTTTATAGGCAGGGTAACGTGCGGATACATAATATTTATCTATATCCACCATTGCTTTCAGAAGATCCTGGGGAACAGACAATTTCAACTCTTGACAAAGTCTCTCTAATTTGTGAACGTAGGGAGGGATTCGATGGTATTTCTTAACGTATCCTGCTTTCAGATATTTCTCTATGGCTTGCTGGCAGATGAAGGCACACCACAAATATCGACGGGCATCTAACATCGCCTTTGCGGCTTTGAGGTCCTCTTTATGCTTTTCGAGCCACGATTTGACTCTTAATTCAGAATCTTTCTCTTTTTGTTTGTTTTTTCTCATTTAAAAAACTTTGCCCATCGTGGCTTCTACATAAGAGGAGTGCGGAAGCGTGCTTCCGCAGCAAAAGCAAGCTTTTGCATTCCAAAAATCATAAAATATATCGGCTTAAATCCTCGTCCTCGACTATATCTTTGAGGGTTTTTTCCACCATCTGTTTGGTGACTTTGACATTCCTGGTTTTCGAATCCGGCACCTTGAACATGATCTCTTCTAAAAGAGTGGTCATCACCGTATGAAGACGCCTGGCTCCGATGTTTTCCGCCCTCTCATTGACCAGATTGGCTATTCGGGCGATTTCCCTGATGCCATCATCGGTAAAGGAGAGCTTCACCCTTTCGGTGTCCAGAAGGGCGGTATACTGCTTGAGTAGGGCATTTTTTGGCTCGGTGAGGATGCGGACGAAATCGTCTGCGGTCAGGCTGTTCAACTCCACCCGAATGGGGAATCTTCCCTGCATCTCCGGGATCAGATCCGAGGGTTTGGAGGCGTGAAAGGCACCTGCGGCGATGAACAGAACATGGTCGGTTTTAACCATCCCATATTTGGTCATCACATTGGTCCCCTCCACTATGGGCAAAAGATCTCTTTGCACCCCTTCCCGGGAAACGTCCGGTCCCTCCTTTGGCTTTTCCCCGGCGATTTTGTCTATCTCGTCGATAAAGATGATACCAGAGTTTTCCACTCTTTCTATGGACTCAGAAATCACCGCCTCAATATCTACCAACTTGCCAGTCTCCTCCTGAACTAAAATCCTTTCCGCCTCCGCAACAGTGACCTTTCTTCTTTTGGTCTTCTTGGGTAGCATGCCGGAGAACATCTCCTGAAAATTAACCCCCAACTCCTCTATGCCCTGGGGAGAGAAAACCTCAATGATGGGAAATCTATCATTGGGCACGGAGATCTCTATGGTTCTTTTGTCCAGCTTTCTCTGGCGTAATTGAGCCCTCAGCTTTTCTCTGTTTTTCTCCCATTTTTCTTCCTGGTTTTCACCGGTTGACTCATGAAAGGAGAAAGAGGGCAAATTGTATTCCTTTGTGGGCAAATCTGTCCTTTTGCGTCGGGGTTTAGGAGGCAAAAGATAATCCAATATTTTCTCCTCAGCCAAGTTTTCTGCTTTTGAGCGCACCTGCTCCGCCTTTTCCCTTTTCACCATATTGACGGACAAATCGGTTAAGTCTCTCACCATGGACTCCACGTCTCTCCCTACATATCCTACCTCGGTATATTTGGATGCCTCCACCTTGATGAAAGGAGCGTGGGATAAATTAGCCAACCTTCGGGCGATTTCGGTCTTTCCCACTCCGGTAGGTCCGATCATGATGATGTTGTTGGGCATGATCTCCTCTTTCAGATCTCCCTCCACCTGTTGCCTTCTCCATCTGTTTCGCAGGGCAATAGCCACCGATTTTTTTGCCTTATTCTGCCCGATGATATATCTATCCAGCTCTTTTACGATCTCCTTAGGAGTTAGCTCTCGCTTCCAGTCTTTTTCCAAAGCCTTTTTCCTTTCTTCCACATCAGTTAGTTCAAAAGCAGTTGGACTTTTTACCTGATTCATCTTTATTTTTTCTCCTTCTCTGAAGCGATTTACTTCTTCCGCCTCATCCAATTAAATATAACAAATTTTCAGGATTTTTCAAAACCTTTGTTCATCCAACCCACGAACTTTTTGTTTTTCCCGAGAAAGTGCGCTTAGACAACTTAAAGGCTTTTATCTCAAACACTCAAGTATCCATATCTCAATAGATTACGATCAAAAACGAATTAAGTTCACCAAAATTGCTGATATCCTCAAAATTAAGATATAACTTTTCCTGCACCAAAAAAACATTGGAGTGTATCTGCCTGCTTTTAGCAAAACAAGGAAGACAGGCTTGCACACTCCAAGACACTTCCCTACTGAAGTTCCTCTATCATTATCTTGTCGTTGGTATAGACACAGATAGAGGAGGCAATCTGTATGGACTTTTTAACTATGGTTTTGGCATCTAAGTTTGAGTGAGCTTTCAGTGCCCGAGCCGCGGCCAGGGCGTATGGTCCGCCAGAGCCTATGGCTACGATTCCATCGTCCGGCTCTATAACGTCTCCATTTCCGGAGATCATCAGGGCATGATCCTTGTCCAGCACAGCCAAAAGTGCCTCCAGCCTCCGTAGATACTTATCCATTCTCCAATCCTTAGCCAACTCCACAGCCGCCCGGGGGAGATTTCCTCTGAATTCCTCAATCTTTGTCTCAAACCTCTCAAACAGGGTAAAGGCGTCGGCGGAGGTTCCGGCGAAACCAGCTAAGATCCTGTCGTTATACAACTTACGGAGTTTATTGGCGTTCTGTTTGACGATGGTCTCCTCTAAACTCACCTGCCCATCCGCACCAATGGCTACCTTGCCATTGTGTCTTAATCCAAGTATGGTGGTGGATTTTATCATTTGGAGTTAGTGCCCCGATTTCTTAGGTTAAAACCCTTATGCTCAACTTACTCTCCACTCTAACTCCCCCTTTTCCCTTACTATGATCTTGCCCACTTAATTCTACGCTCTGGGATGCGCTTTTTTATATATTTTCTTCAGCCTTTCTGTGGTCACATGAGTATAGACCTGGGTGGTGGAAAGACTTTCGTGTCCTAAAAGCTCCTTAACAGTTAAAAGATCCGCTCCCTCATCCAGAAGGTGGGTGGCGAAGGTATGTCTCAACATATGGGGGCTGGTTCTTTTCTCCTCGCTTACCTTCCGGGCATACTTTTTGACTATTCTCCTTATACTCCGCGAGGAGAGTTTCTTCCCTGATCTATTCAAAAAAAGCGCTTCACCATTCACTTTCGATAAATCTTTAAATGACAGTTTACGCCGTTTCAAATAATTTTTCAAAGCGTCAAGCGCTTCGGTTCCAACTGGAATGATCCTTTCTTTTTTTCCCTTGCCCATCACCCGGATCAACTCGCCGTCAAAATCTATGGATGATAACTTGAGGAAAGAAAGCTCTGCAAGACGCATTCCCGTGCTATAAAAAAGCTCCAGAATAGCTAAATCCCTGAAGCTGGTAAGATCATCCCGAGGGGGGAGTTTAAGCAAATCCTCCATCTGCGAAATGGTCAAAAAAGCAGGGAGAGATTTTTTTCTTTTGGGGCTTAAGAGATATGCGCCAACATCTGTCTTTATTTTTCCTTTCTTTAGGAGATATTTAAAAAAGGATTTTAATACGAACACCCGGTGGGCAATGGAGCTTTCTTTCAAACCCTTTCTTTTCAAAAACACCAAAAAATCCCGGAGAAGTGGTCGGGCAAGCTGGTGAAGGAAATCCTCACCAGCGCCTTTTCTTTTTAGAAATTCACCAAAGGTGGAGAGGGCACACCCATAGGAGATGATGGTGTTTTCCGAAAAGTTCTTTTCCCTCTGGATATGTTGAATGAAATTGCGTTTCTCTCTTTCAAAATCTTGCATGACCTCACCGGTTTGAGCCCAATATATTACGCAAATATTGTAATTCCCCTATCCGTTTAATCTGTTTAATCCTTCAGGCTAAGCCTTTCCTTCGACCATCCCGCCTTTGGCGGGAGACGAAGTGCAGGACAAGTCCGTTGACCGCTTAATCCTTCAGGCTAAGCCTTCCCTCGGACTGAGTCCTTCGGGACGAAGTCAGGACGAGTCCGTTGACTTCTCCACTGGTTGTAATTTCTCATAGCCACACTTAGGGCATTTCAAATATTCACCTTTAGCTTTAGATGATTTTTCCACCAGAAACTTGGCGTCGCAGTTGGGGCAAGGCTGGTTTACCGGCTTATCCCAGGTGGCAAACTTGCATTTGGGATAGTTGGAACATCCATAGAATATCCTTCCCTTTTTTGTCCTTCTCTCGATTAAAAAACCATCACAACCATCTTCAGGGCAATCTACACCCATGGAAAAGGGACGGGTGAACTTACAATCCGGATATTTGGAGCAGGCGAGGAATTTGCCGAACCGCCCAATCTTTATCATCATGGGTGCTCCGCACAGATCACACTTCTGGTCGGAAAGAAGTTTCCCATTCTCGTCTCCTGGTAGGGGCTTGGTGTTCTTACATTTGGGAAAAGCGGAGCAGGCTAAGAATCTTCCGTTTCTTCCCCAGCGGATAATCATGGGACTGCCACATTTATCGCAGACCTCATCGGTTTTCTGTTGAGTGAGTTCCCGAATGTTCTTTTTATTGTTCTCCACCTTCTCCAAGTTGAGCTGGAAAGGGTCGTAGAAATCCTTCAGCACCTTAACCCACTTCTCCTTTCCCTCCTCGATTTTGTCTAATTCCTCCTCCATGCTGGCGGTGAATTTTACCTCAAATATATGGGAAAAATTTTTGACCAGAATCTGATTCACCGTCTTTCCCAGCTCGGTGGGGAAAAGTTTTCGACTCTCAGCCTCCACATACTTTCTCTGTTTGATAGTGAAGACGATCTGAGCATAGGTGGAGGGACGACCTACGCCATTCTCCTCTAATTCCTTAATCAAACTTGCCTCGGTAAATCTGGGAGGGGGCTTGGTAAAATGCTGTTGGGGGATGAGTTCCAAAAGATTTAAAATATCCTCATCCTTCAAAACCGGGAGCTTAAATTCCTTCTCCTCTTCTGCGTTCTCCTCTTTCATATCCTGATAGACTTTCAGAAATCCATCAAACATTTGTAGTGAGTGTGTGGCTCTAAAAAGATATTTTTCCGCTTCGATTTCAACTGTGGTCACTTGAAAAATCGCCTCTGCCATCTGGGAGGCGATGAATCTGTTCCAGATGAGTTGATACAACTTAAATTGATCTTTACTTAAAAATCCTTTTAGCTCATCTGGAGTGTAGTCGATGTAAGTGGGACGTATAGCCTCGTGCGCTTCTTGTGCCCCCTTTTTGGATTTATATTCCTTCGGTTTGGAGGGAATATAATCTGGACCAAAGTTCTTCTCTATGAAATCCTTTGCTGATTTCTTTGCCACCTCCGCAATTCGAGGGGAGTCAGTTCGCATGTAGGTAACCAGTCCCACGCTCCCCTTGTCTCCCAATTCCACCCCTTCGTAAAGCTGTTGAGCAATCATCATGGTTTTTTTCGAAGAAGAATACAGCCTTCGAGCCGCATCCTGTTGGAGGGTGCTGGTTATATAGGGAGGATAAGGATGGCGCTTTTTCTTCTCCTGGCTGACTTTCGTCACCAGAAATTCTTTTCCTTTGATGTCGGCGCAGATATTTTCTGACTCCTTTTGGCTGGCTATTTCGAAATCCTTACCCTCAATTTTTACCAGTTTGGCAAAAAATGATTCGGACTTTTGTGTCTCAAGATTCGCGGTGATGCTCCAGTATTCTTTGGGCACGAAATTTTCAACTTCGGTTTCTCTTTCACAGATGATGCGCAAAGCCACCGACTGTACCCTGCCGGCGCTCAAACCTTTATATACGGTTTTCCACAGAAGAGGGGATATCTTATACCCCACCAGGCGATCCAAAATTCTGCGAGCCTGCTGGGCATTTACTCTATTCATATTTATGGTGCCTGCCTGGTTTATTCCCTCCAGCACCGCATCTTTGGTGATCTCGTTGAAGGAGGCACGCAAGATTTTTGGATTGATCTTACCAATCTCGGTAGCAATATGCCAGGCGATAGCCTCACCCTCCCGATCCGGGTCCGGAGCCAGATAGATTGTCTTAGCCTTCTTAGATTGGAACTTGAGTTGGTCTAAGACTTTCTTTTTCCCCGGTATGATCTCATATTGGGGCGTAAACTCGTTCTCTATGTCCACCCCTAAGCTTTTCTCTGGAAGATCCTTCACGTGTCCCACAGAAGCCTCCACCATAAACTCTTTGCCCAAGAATTTCTTCAGGGCTTTGGTCTTGGCAGGTGACTCGACTATCACCAGATTCTTATCCACTAAGATCGCTCCTTATCCCGGAATTAAAGTTTTTAGAATTTGACCGCCTTTTGCTGTCAGTCTAAGTTTTATCCATTCTTTCAAACGCCACTTTTCCTTCCAGCACATCCTTTAAAGCCTGGGTGACAACCTTTACCTGTTTTTCCTTAGGGGTAGTCTCTTCCTCCCCTTCTGATTTCTCTCTAACCCTTTCCAAGTTCAACCTTCTGGCATGCTTGGATGTTATAATGATCGCTTCATATCTGTTTTTATACATTTCATCGGATTTTTCAGCGGCATCTAAATCCATCCGTTCCTCCTTTTTGGTATATGACCGTATGGTAAAAAAATTAAACGATGCTTATTTAGAAAATCTTTGTCTGATCTGAAAAGAAAAATAAATGACGAATGACGTATGACGCATGACGAATATAGAATATTACCTTGATTTTCAATATTCGTCATTTGACATCGATCATTCGATATCTGTTCTTCCCCCACCCAGCATAATCAAACCGTGTGGACTTCAACCTCTCTGATTCGATGATTTTATCTACCGAATCTGTTGTCTGGCTTAAGTCCTTATTTATCACAACATAATTATAGTTCGACCAGAAGTTTATTTCCTTTAATGCAGTCTTAAGTCTTGTCTTCATCTCCTCTGCTTTTTCTGTTCCGCGCTTAGCTAGCCTTCTTTTTAATTCCTTCATGGATGGAGGCAGAATAAAGATCAAAATGCTTTGGGGATACTTTTTCTTAAAAGACATTCCTCCCTGCACATCCGTCACAAATAAAGCCACCCTTTTCTTTCTTTTTGCTTCGGTTACAAATCTCTTCAAGGTTCCGTATCGATTGCCGTATACCCAAGCCCACTCAACAAATTCCCCTCTTTTTATTTTCCTTTTAAATTCCTCTTCAGTAAGAAAAAGATAGTCCTTTTCAGATTTTTCTCCTTTTCTTTTTTTCCTGGTGGTGGCGGAAACGGAGTAAATATAGTCTTTGTGTTTTTTCAGTATCTTACGACAAACCGTGGTCTTTCCTGCTCCCGAAGGAGAGGAGAGAACCACCAGGGTTTCCTTTTTTTTCATATTCATAGGAAATTAGTCTTGCTCTTGTTCGTCGCGGACGCCCTCGTCCGAAACGAAAAGGGTAACGGACAAGTTGGGCGTTACCAACGTAAAGTCAGATCTAATGTATCAACCGAAGAGTCGACATTTTGGTCAAAATGCTCCTTTTACACTCCAATTTCTTGCTTCAAGGAGAACGGCACAATCGCCTTCCTTGTTCCATATCGTCTTAGCTAATCCCCAATAGAAGAAATGAGAGGTGGAGCCATCTTTGTTTTGTGACTCGCTCTGGGTCCCTGGCTTTGTATATAAAATGACAAGATCCCCAGCGTGCACTTTCTTGTCCGGGAACCAATAAGAATGTCTAACTTTGTTGGACACCCTACCATCTTCGAAAAAAGTCGTATCGAAAACTATATAATACCCAATATCGTTGTCGCCTAGAACTTGGAGAACAAGACGCTCTTTTCCTACGATACCGCTATCTCGAATAGCCTTAATCTTTACACTCATTTTCGCACCGCTCTTGATATTATCCCACCAATAATAAGAATTACGCCGACCCCAAGTGAGAGGGGGCCTTGGGGTTTTGTTGCCCAAAGGAAGGGAGTCAATCCTATAAGGGCAGCACCAACTGTGAGACAAAGACCAAAGATGATCTCTGAGGCGATTGACTTCCGTATCCTTTCTTCCAAGACGGCTTTCTCTTTATCCGTCTTATGAAAGCGGTCTCGAAAATCCGAAAGTTCAACCACCTGTTGTTCTAACTGATCAAGTTCGTCAAGTAGAAGACGGTGTACAGCAGGAGAGGACAATTCTTCTTCGCTTAATTCTCGCCGCACTTTTGAAAACGCTCTTCTCGCCTTTGGAGCCTGAGCCGTTTCTTCGTGCTCTTTAGCTTCTGGTTCTTGATCTAATCTTTCAGAATCATTCATCAGTTTACACTGCAGGTCTCTCGTCCGTGACGTTTTATGGTACCGGACAAGGTGTCCGTTACCAACACGGAAGACTTTTGCGTGTAGCCCAAGTCTATCCTTTAAATCTCTACGAATTCTTCCACAGGTACTTTAACTTCCCTCTTTGCTCTCTTACCTGAATAGTATATCTCTCTGAACTCCTTCTCGATCTTTTTCAAAACTTCTGCCTTAAAATACTGCTCTCCACAATATTCACATTCTTCGCAGGGCACACTGTTGACGACCAAAAATTGATCATCATGTCTGTAAATATATTGCACATGATTCTCTCTAAAATTTTTGTTTCCACAGAAGTTACAAACATTGTTCATTTTTTACCTCTCTGGTAAGACGTCTTGAATTTCGGTGGGCGAGGAACATAAACAGTTATAATCACTAACGAATCTCCTCTCGCCCCACAAACCATGTGTATAGGCTTCCCCTTAAGAGTAAACCCTGCAACCAAGCAACTTTCTCCTCTTCCGGTATCTTCATACTGTTCTAAGATTCTACCTGTAAGTAAGGCTTCTTCAACCTCCGCTATTGTGAGATTATCGTTTTGCCTTTCTAAATCTCCATGTTTCGAAAGATAATATTCACCTTTTTTAATACGTTCCTGTATCCATTCTATCTCAAACATATTCTCTCCTGCCCATCACCGATGCCCCTGTCCCTGACCGAAAGGGTAACGGATTCATCCTGATCCCCCGCCAAAGGCGGGGGAGAACGGACAAGGTGTCCGTTACCAACTAAAGATTGATCTTTCGCCCGGAGCAATTTGACTTTATATTCGTCATCCATCATCCGTCATTCGATATTCTGCACCTGCTCTCTTATTTTCTCGATCTCCTCTTTTAAAAAGATCACCTTTTGCGAGATTTCAGCATCGGAAGCTTTGGATCCGATGGTATTGGCTTCCCGGTTCATCTCCTGAAGCAGAAATGTCAGTCTTTTCCCTACCGGCACGTCCTCTTTCAAAGCGGAGAGAAACTGGTGATTGTGACTTCTGAACCTGACGCACTCCTCGGTGACATCGCATTTCTCCGCCATCAATGCCACCTCCAATTCAATCCGATGCTCGTCTGTCGCCGAATTGTCAAGAAGTTCTTTTATTTTGCTTTTGAGCTTTTTTCGGTAACTGGCTATGCTCTTTGGAGTCAATCTCTCTATTTGGGTGATTGTCTTCTCCAGTCTGGCGATCCTTCCCGATAAATCCTGTGATAGTTTAGTCCCTTCCGCTTTTCGCATCCGGTTGAACTCCTCTAAAGCCTTTAAAGTTATTCTCAAAACAACCTCCCAGGCTTTATTCAGGTCGGGTTCCTCTTTCTCTACTTTAACCAGATCGGGCAAACTGAGGAACTGATCCATCCTGATCTCTCCGGAGAGATCGTATCGCTCTTTCAATTGGGTCATTATGTTGAAATAAACGTCTGCCGCCTCTTCGTTTAATTTAACGTAGGAAACCATCGGCGAGGTCTCGTCCCAGCTTAGGGTGAAGCTGATCTTACCCCGGGTGATAGTGGAAAGGATGGTCTCTTTTAGCTTAGATTCCAGAGGCGAAAGATGTTTGGGCAGGCGAAATTGAACATCACAAAAGCGATTGTTTACCGAGCTTATCTCTACTGAGGCTTTTATATTCTCCTCCACCAGCTCGGCTCTGCCATATCCAGTCATACTTAAAATCATAAGATCCTCCTCCAAAAATATCATTATACTCCATTACAAAATTTTGTCAATCAAAATTTGCCCGCCGTTTTTTTAAGTCTGCCGATTGGAGTATATTGATCTTTCGAAAGAGTATTATCGATGAGATCCCCATTTCTCTTACCTCTAACCTCACCTCCTTCTCATCGTTTTAGACAAACTCACATCCGTAAGTTCGAAATGCCCATATTGAAAGCTTTATTAAATACCAGACCAATAAAAATAGTTGCTTTTTTAAATCCTTTTGATAATTTAAAAAAGGTTGAATCGGCGATATTCAAAAAAAGGAGTAAGAAAAATGGCAAAAAGAAGGATTCTTCTCATAATCTCCTTAGCCTTCATATTGGGAGGAATAGGGAGGTTAGTGGCAAATGAGGGTGTTTTCAGAATCTTTGGGATGGAACATCTATGGTCGGGTGAACCTTTCTTTATATACATCTACAAACTCTTAGGGGTGTTCGTCATCTGGGTGGGGATAATTCTATTCATTTGTTCCAAAGACGTAGTTAGATACAGAAGCGTAATCATAGGGTCTGCACTTGGGCTGGCTCTATTTTTTTTAGTAAGCCTGTTGACCGGTTTGGTCACTGGTTTGGGTCTTAAATTCTTTTTGGTCGACTCTATCTTCTCTCTGTTTTTGATTGTGCTATTCTACATTATTCAGAAGGATTGAACTAATTCCGACAGAAACCATGACCTCATAGCTTGAAGAGAAAAGACGGGTTTTTTAAATCAAACTCCTTCAAATGATGATATCAAAAAGCGTGGGGGTTAGACTTATTCGACCCAAAGTGATTTGTGGGAAAGGTTCTGTGACATGACAGGAGGCAACAAAATTGATAGGGAGTAAGAGAAAAGAATGTCCCAATTGCGCTATGGATGTGCCTAAAGATAGCCAGCGCTGTCCCATATGTGGTTACGAATTTCCTCAACCCAAGTCCGGACTTTTTAAGTGGATTGCCATCATACTGATCATTCTTTTCCTCATCCCTTTGGTGCATTTGCTGATTCGTGTGCTAAAATAATTGTTCATAGAATGAAAAAACAAAAGCCTGCACCCCAGCCACAGGCAGGGTTACAGGCTTGTTTGATAAAGATATAAGCTCTGTATAGCTTATCTTCGTTTCTTCTTCTTATGCAAATCAGCAGTCTTCTCTTTTATCATTCCTTCGAAATCCTCATTTGCCAGCATCATGCTCAGCATCATATCTGCCTTGGCTGAGTCTGCCACCAGGGATTCCCTGAGTTTGGTCATACTTTCCGGATCGTCCATCACCATCTGGACCAATTGTTCCTTGGTTTCCGGAGTCTCCCAGATCTTCTGCATAATAAGCTGAGACATCTGGGGATCAGCCATCAATTGCTCCATGGCTTTCTCCTGACTGCAACTGGTGAAAATCACGAAAAAAACCAAGCAGGCAAAAATCAAAGAAAAAATCACAATTCTTTTCATCTAATTCACCTCCTCCTTGCTATGAATTTGTTTTTCTTTTCCCCAAGTTTATTTTTTTTGATACATATTGTCAAGTAAATTTTGATGCAATTATGAAAAGTTTAGATTCAGTGACAAAGTTTTCTATGCAGGCTACCGCTTTTTTTGGCATTCACCGGCAAGATCGAAAAAAGGATAGATGTGTAGGGGCGAACCTTCAGGTTTGCCCTCACAATGGGTGGAGCTAAAGCTCCACCCCTACATCTATTTTATTGTAAAAATGTAGCGGAGACCTTCAGGTCTCCACCTGGGCTTTGTAGAGTTTACTTGATGGGCACCGGCGTGAAGGAGAGGACAAAGATAAACATTGCCAGCCAGCCAATCACTTTACGTTTGGTATCTAAAGGGACCTGGTCATTTAGAGTAGGCGGATGCCCGATTTTGATTAACAAGACCAAAGCTACCCACAAAAACCACCCCACCCACAGAAAATATCCCAAAGGTATCAAGCAGAGGGTTGCCCCTGTGGCAACCTTACGCTGGCCCTTCCCCAGAAGGGCATACATGATATGACCACCGTCTAATTGTCCGATGGGCAAAAGATTGAGCATGGTGACCAAAATCCCTGCCCAGCCAGCAAAAGCCATAGGGCTTAGAAGCACACCGTATCCTTCAGGAACGTCCTTCAATACTATCCAGGAAAGAAATTTGAATATCAACGACTCTCCCAGAATCAAACCCTCCCCGGAAACCTCCTCCACGACTTGAGAATGAGACAGTCCAATAATGATGACAATCACCGCCACCACAAAACCAGCGATGGGACCTGCGGCTCCCACGTCCAGAAGATCCCGTCGAGTGCGGAAGGGGGATTTTGACTTTATCACCGCTCCAAATGTTCCGAACAGCGTGGGTCCGGGAATAAAATAGGGCAGGCTGACCTTAATTCCATTTATTCTTGATTCGATATAATGTCCGAACTCGTGGAATGCCAAAATCAAAAGCAAGGGAATTGCAAATGAGGCACCCTTGAAGATAAGCAGAGGATGGGAAATTGGATTCACCTGATTCATAATTGCGCCAGCAGACAGAGTGGTGATTACTGTCAGGAGAAATAGAATTATGTTGGTCCAGGGTATTTCTTTCTTTTTTAGATATTCCAGCTTTCCAATATGAAGTATCAGCGGAGCGGTCGAGTTAGTCGGATCGAGTTGATCGAACTCTACAAAATAACCCAGAGACGAAAGCCGGCTTTCAACGGTCTCCTTCCAATTATCCAATGGGAGATAAGGAAAAGCTTTGATGAATATATCCTTCCTGCTGTGATAAATGGTTTGAATTTCAAGAACGTCGAGTAAAGCTTCTCTGATGGTCCTTATCTGATTTTGTATTTCTATTTTCTTACGTTTCCACATGGTCACTCCCAAAAGACCTCTAATCAACAAAAGATGAGCCAACAAGAGCTTTTGCTGAGTTTGCTCTTTTTAATTCTTCGAGCCTCTCTTTCAGTTTATCCCTGGAGATGAATTGATCCAGACACAAAAGATATATCTCAAAATAATTATCTGGCTCTCCTTTTCGTTTGCCAGCGAAGATGATCGATTTCCCATCTGGTGAGAAACAAGGATATCTTTTAGTTCCTTCATCATAGGTTAACCTCATCTGATCAGAACCGTCTGCATTCATAATATATAGATCCTCCTCATCCGTATCGCCAGAAACGAAGACGATCTTTTCCCCGTCAAAAGAAAACGAGGGAAAGAAACAATCGTCTCTTCTATCGGTGAGACGTCTTAAGTTCTTATCTTCTGTATCTAAAAGGAAAACTCCTCTGATCTCCAAACCGGCATGAAGAAGAACAGATTTTCCATCAGGTGAAAAGCTGGGACAATATGGGAGAATCATTCCTCTGGGTCGCCTGAGTAATCCCAGTTTTTCCTCCCAAGATTTTTTTAAAGAGATGCTCTTTGTTTCTCTGCTTTTCAGGTTCAACCTGTAGATGGAATTTCTTCCTTTTGGTCGATCACTCACAAATATTATCTCGGTATCGTCCGGGGAGAAACTGGGGAGACCATCATAGGTATCATTATGGGTGAGCCTTTTTTTCTCGCCGGTGTATAAATCCTTAATAAAGATATCCCGATCACAGTTAAAGATGGTATCACTTATATGAGGCGAGGAGTTTTCTTTTTCATACACTACCAATCTCCCGTCATGAGAAAAGCGGGCAAAGCGCTCTGAAGTCTCATTCTCTCTTTGTGGGGAAAGATTTATCTTGTTTTCTCCGTCTGCATCCATGACAAAAATTCTGCTCCTCTTTACTCCGATTTTCTCAAGCCCATAATCTTTTATAAAATAGCTGGTATCGGAATGATAGACGATTCGCTTGCCATCAGGCGAGAAGCTGGGAGCATCGTCGTAGAAAAGGTCATTGGTCAACCGGATGATTTTGAACTTTCCTCCGGTAAGATGGGCAATGCTATCCATCAATTTTAAATTTTCACTTTCTTTTAGAACAAAGGCAAACTCGGATATGGCTTGTTGTAGATTTTTATCCTTCCAGCTTAATTTCCCCTGTTTGAATTTGATCTGACATAAAAGCTCCAAAGTTTTCCGGTTCTGAGGATTAAGCTCTAAGCTGGTTTCGCACTCTTTTTCAGCCAGATGATGAATCCGGAGTGAATGATATGCATTTGCTAAAAGAAAATGTGCCAGAAAGTCATCGTTCTCCTTTTCAATAGCCAGAAGAAGAGGATAGATGGCGGATTCTGGCTCATCGTTTTCAATATACTTGTCAGCTACTCTTAGACACTCTTCCTTGGTGGAGTCGGGTGAAATTTTTACAGAGAAACCAGTAAAGCTGAATCGGACAATCAGGGCAAAGACAAAGCAGATGAGGATAAAAACTAAAATTAGTAAAGTTTTCTTTGTTTTCATACTCTTAATATACGAAAAAGAAAGGTTAGGACAAAAGAAATATGGGAAACGGAGGGTCAAGGGTTAAGGGTTAAGGGTTAAGGGTTAAGGGTTAAGGGTTAAGGGTCAAGGGGCAAGAGGCAAGGGGCAGCGGATTAAACAGATGAAACGGAAATTTCTTTGCCAAGTAAAACCCAACTTTGCAAAAGAACAAATTTGGTATATTGCCAGAGCCTAACTTAAGTTAGGTTCTGGCTTTTTGTGGTGGTGGCAGACTTAAGTCTAACCTGACTTCTCCCCCCTTTTTCCCCTTCTCCATTTCAAGGTCGACTTTGCTCCCTTCGACCTTGCTCAGGGACAATGAGTGAAGTCGAACTGTCACCATTCTGTCTTCGACCCTGCCCTTCGGTCCTGAGACCTTAGGGTCGAAGGAAGGCTCAAGCAGACGCCCAGACGGGCTCGTCCAAGCTTGCCCGTCTGGGCCCAGACCCGAAGGGAGCTTGTTGAAGAGTGGAGAGGGGAATGGGTGCAGAGGTCTGTTCAAGAACAGTTAAACTCAATCAATAACAACACAACTGACTGCCATTTTTTACTGCCACCCTGGCAGTCATAATGTCATATTTACAAACATTATGTCAAATTGACACACATATAAATAAGCCATGAAATGTATGTTTTTATTAAGCTATTGAAATATAATGAATTAACCTAATTGTTCAAATTTGGCACGATTGTTGCAAAAGAGTTATGACGAAAAAGAGAGGAGAATCAATAGCAGGTTAAATCGGAATTTCAATTAAACCAATGAAAGGAGGGAAAAATCATGGCTATCATCAGATGGAGACCGTTTAAGGATCTTCTGAGCGTCCCAGATGATATGAACAGGCTCTTTGACGACTTCTTCGGTCATTCACCTGCAAGAATTGAGTGGGCTGAGGGGGTCTGGAGCCCCAGCGTGGACGTCTCTGAGACCAACGGCAACGTGGTCATCAAGGCGGAGATGCCTGGAATAAACCAGGATGAAATCAAGATCTCCATTCAGGACAATGTTCTAACCCTGAAAGGTGAGAAGAAGCAAGAGAAAGAGGAGAGGGATGCCAATTATCATCGGATAGAGAGAAGTTATGGCTCCTTCTGCCGCTCTTTCCAGTTGCCCACCTCGGTTAAGACTGACAAGATCAAAGCCAACTACAAGGATGGTGTGTTGAACATTACCCTGCCCAAGACCGAGGAGGTCAAGCCGAAGGAGATTCCGATCAGCGTTGAGTAAAACGACCTTAGGGGAGGAGAGTTATTCTCCTCCCCTGTCCTGAGAGAGAACAATGCCTGTTCTGCTACTCTTGGGGCTGGGAGCAGACTTTGATATAAGAAAGGTTCGGATGGTTGGGCGGGATGAATTCCCGCCCCTATGGACTCTCGTTCATTGTTGACGAGGCTGGTAACGAGGGAGGACGTTCGAAGATCGAGCTTCGATACGAGCATCGCTACCGATAAACGAGCTTCGAAATCAAGACTAAAACCATACTCCAGAGAAAGGGGTCAAACAGAAAAGGAAGTGATGAAGATGAGTAAAATCATAGGAATTGACTTAGGAACCACCAACTCGTGTGTGGCGGTGATGGAGGGTGGAAATCCGGCGGTTATTCAGAATGCAGAAGGCTTTAGAACCACGCCTTCGGTGGTGGCGTTCACCAAAACCGGTGAAAGATTGATCGGTCAGGTAGCAAAAAGACAGGCTATCACCAACCCGGACAACACGGTCTTCTCCATCAAGAGATTCGTGGGGCGCAAATTCAAAGAGGTGACATCCGAGATAAAGACCGTCCCCTTCAAGGTGCTCGAAGGACCTAACGGCGACGCCAGGGTAAAAATTCAGGACAAGGAGTATTCACCTCCTGAGATATCAGCCATGGTTTTGCAGAAGATGAAGCAGACCGCAGAGGATTATCTGGGTCATAAGGTCACCCAGGCGGTCATCACCGTGCCCGCCTACTTCAACGACAGTCAGAGACAGGCCACCAAGGATGCAGGAAAGGTGGCTGGACTGGATGTGAAAAGGATCATCAACGAGCCCACCGCCGCATCTTTAGCTTATGGATTGGACAAGAAAAAGGACGAAAAGATCGCAGTTTACGACTTGGGCGGTGGAACCTTTGACGTCTCCATACTGGAGTTAGGGGATGGAGTTTTCGAGGTGAAGTCCACCAATGGAGATACTCATTTGGGAGGAGACGATTTCGACAAACGCATTATCGACTGGATAGTGGCGGAATTCAAAAAGCAAGAGGGAATAGACCTCTCTAAAGATCCAATGGCTCTGCAGAGGTTAAAGGAAGCCGCGGAGAAGGCAAAATGTGAACTCTCCACCACCATGGAGACCAGCATCAATCTTCCCTTCATAACCGCAGACGCCTCCGGTCCCAAGCACCTGAATCTGACTCTTTCCAGAGCCAAGCTTGAACAACTGGTGGATGATTTGATTGGCAGAACCATCCAGCCATGCAAAAAGGCATTGGCAGATGCAAACTTATCTATCGCCGACATAGATGAGGTGATTCTGGTAGGCGGAATGACCCGTATGCCCAGGGTTCAAAAGACCGTCCGTCAGGTTTTTGGCAAGGAACCACATAAGGGAGTCAATCCGGACGAGGTGGTAGCTGTGGGAGCCGCCATTCAGGGAGGAGTATTAGCTGGCGACGTAAAGGATGTGCTCCTTCTGGACGTTACTCCTCTGTCTCTTGGTATCGAGACCTTAGGAAATGTTTTCACCAGGCTGATTGAGAGAAACACCACCATACCCACCCGTAAGAGTGAGATATTCACCACTGCTGAGAACAACCAGACCTCGGTGGAGATTCACGTGCTCCAGGGTGAACGTCCCATGGCTATCCACAATAAAACCATCGGCAGATTCCATTTAGATGGCATACCGCCGGCACCCCGGGGAATGCCGCAGATTGAGGTGAGCTTTGACTTAGATGCCAACGGTATTTTGAACGTATCAGCACAAGATAAGGCAACCGGAAAACAGCAGAGCATTCGGATTGAGGCATCCAGCGGATTGACCGAACAGGAGATTGACAAGATGGTAAAGGATGCGGAGGCTCATGCGGGTGAAGATAAGAGGAAACGCCAGCAGGTGGATACAAAGAACCGGGCTGATCAGATGATTTATGAGACCGAAAAAGGACTGAGAGAATACGGGGATAAGCTGGATGCAGACAGCAAAGCTAAGGTGGAAGCGGCTGTGGGAAGAGTGAAAGAGGCTTTGAAGACCAACAACACAGATGAGATAAAATCCGCCACCGAGGCGCTGACCACTGTTTGGCACGAAGCCGCCGGCAAGATGTATCAGCAGGCACAGGCAGACACACAAGCACAAGGAACAACCACTCAATCAGGACAGGCAGAAGGAAACTCTGTCAAAGACAGATCCGCCTCTGGCGGAAAAGGTGGCGAAGGCGAGCCCGTGGATGCGGATTATGAAGTAGTAAATTAATGGGTTTGCCTTTCAGAAGACACCTGGGGCGGGATATGCGTATGCATTCATACGAAAAATTCCCGCCCCCTATGGGATATTAGCTTATCACTTACCGTAGTTCCTCAAACCATAGGGCAAGGCATTCAGGGCGTGTTGAAGAAGCCATTTTGTAGAGAAGTTTTTGTGTAGGGACAGGGCTTGTCCTTCAGGATGAATCCCTGTCCTAACCCTGATGCGGACAGCCATCCCGCCAACGGCGGGATCCCTACGACTGCAAGATATAGGGCAGGGCATTCAGCCCTGCAACTAACATGGAAGACAAAAAACTTGACAAGATGACGCAAAAAACTTAGAATTGGAAAACAGAAGCTACAGGAAGCGGCGAACTTGTATAGGATATTATTTACAAACTCGGCTATGAATAGAAACAATAAAATTAAATTATTAGCAAACTCGTAAAATATGAATTTACAAAGATCAAATATATTAAAGATAAAAGAGGAACTCTATATAAGGAGAATCATTTCAAATTATAATATACCACAACTAGCGTACCGGCTCAGATTGCGACTAGCAAACCAGCTTAGCCCTCTTATTAAAGATTGGGCTGCTCCATATGCACCACGAATAATTCCTACTGGTTCCTTAATAAAAGGAACGAGTATTAGAGGAACAACCGATATTGATCTTCTTATATCACTACCGTCCACAATGCTAGACACATTAGAGGATATCTACTGGAGTTTAACAGATTATCTGAGATCTCGTCGGCTTGAAGTGCGCGAGCAAAATGTCTCAATTCGAGTAACATATAAAAGGCTTTCAATCGATTTAATACCTGCGAAAAGGCAACCAAGGTCAATTTATGATCACAGCATATACCGTCGAAAGGCAAAAACCTGGACAAAAACAAATGTTCATAAACATGTTCAACTAGTAAAAGGATCGGGTCGCCTTAACGAAATACGAGGAATTAAAATTTGGCGAGAACTTCACAGTTTGGAGTTTCCATCATTCTACCTTGAACTAAGCGTTATTAAGGCACTTCAAGCATATGGAAAACTCAAACTATCTTCCAATTTGTGGACAGTTTTTGAATATCTTGCCTATGAGTTTGAGGATGCAAGGATTGAAGACCCATCTAACTCAAATAACATAATTTCCGATGATCTCAGTAAAGAAGAAAAACAAGCCATTGCTAACAAAGCGCAATTGACTTTGCTGCAATCTTTCTGGGAAAACATTATATGGTGATCTTATGCGAAAGAGAGTAAACAAGATGGATCTTAAAAAGATATTTATGAATTTGCAAAAGCAAATGATTTCAAGACTTTCAGCTAACAGTAAAATCATTAATCATCCAACTGCAAAAGGAGATGCGTCGGAACTGAATTGGATCGAGATGCTTAATACCTATCTTCCCAAACGTTATAAGGTTGATAAAGCTTTTGTCCTTGACCATGAAGGAACACTGAGCGAGCAGATAGACTTAGTTATTTATGATCATCAATATTCACCTTTTCTTTTTAACCAAGATAATGCACTTTACATTCCCTCGGAAAGTGTTTATGCTGTCTTCGAGATTAAACAAAACATAAACAAGGATGTTATTGAGTATGCCGGAAAGAAAGCAGAAAGCGTTCGGAAGCTAAAAAGGACAAGTACCAGTATACGGCACGCAGGTGGCAAGTTCGCACCCAAGAAACCATTTAAAATATTGGCAGGGATTTTGTCACTTGGTTGCGATTGGAAGCCACCATTTAGTGATGGCTTAAAACGTGTATTAAATGACCTAAAAGAGAAACAAAGGATCGACTTAGGGTGCTCCCTTCGGAGTGGAGGGTTCGAGGTAAAATACAGTAGACGTTATGTTAACTTTGAAAGCAGTAAATGCGATGACGCTCTCATATTTTTTTTCTTAAGGCTGTTAGATCGACTGCAAAAACTCGGAACTGTCCCAGCTATGGATATTTCAAAATATGGAAAAGTGCTTGAAAGAAGATAGATGTATTAGGTTGGAGGTCGCTGTAACATGCAGATTGCGCAAAGGAAATCCTCACAGGCTGAAGCCTGCGGCTACCAAACGGCAAAAAGCCTCTCCCCCTTTAATCCCCCTCTCCACAAGTGTGGAGAGGGGGAAACAGGGGGTGAGGTTTTAGAGAAATTATTTCATCTTAAAATGGAGGATTCTGGAAAATAGATTTTTTCGCAGGCTAAAGCCTGCGACTACAAAAGCCAATCAAACAGTACATGAAAGCTTGCGTAAAAAATACAATCTGAGCAGAGGTTCGGCAAGGAGCGAGTGACATGCCCACTTATGAATATGAATGTGATAAGTGTCATCACCGGTTTGAGCAGTTTCAAAAGATAACCGACGAGCCGGTCAAGACCTGTCCCGTCTGCGGAGGAGTAGTCAAAAGATTGATCTCCGGTGGTGGAGGATTGTTGTTCAAGGGGAAAGGGTTTTATATCACCGACCATCGCAGTGAGTCATACAAGAAAAGAGAAAGGGAGGAGAAAGGTCTTCCGGCTAAAAAAGATGAGAAAAAACCCAAGAAAGAACCGGCGGCAAAAAAAGTAGAATAGTTGAAGCAAAAGCAGGTTTGTCCAATCAAGGCGGGAGACCTCTCTCGCCTTTTGTGCTTTTGTATTCTAACAAGGTTGGTCTGCCTAAAGGCAGACACTGCAGGTTACACGCTGACTATGGAGTGCCAAGCTTCAGGGATAGTTGAAAAACTGTATTGGCAGGGCTAAATGCCCTGCCCTATGGGTGATAGACCAGTATCACCCATAGGGGCGGGAATTCCCAGACGGGTCTCCGTCATCCCGCCCCAAAGCTCGACCTTTTCAACATTCCCTTTGGCTTGACCGAAAAAGCTTGGAGCATTTGTTTCATATCTGTTCCCGCCTTTGGCGGGACACTCCAGAAGCTACTCTCAAAATCGTTTTTCAAACACTGGAATGTGATGTTGACAAAGTCGATACTGTCGCTTATTTTGCATTTGTTTGCTTTCTTGAGACTGTCAAAGGAGGAAAAGAAATTCGATGGCTCAGAAAGATTATTATGATATCTTGGGGGTGGCTGAAAAAGCTAACAATGGTGAGATAAAAAAGGCTTACCGGCGTTTAGCCAAAAAATATCATCCCGACTCTAACCCTAATAATAAGATGGCGGAGGAGAAGTTCAAAGAGGTCTCCGAAGCTTATGACGTGCTTAGCAATTCCGAGAAAAGGAAACAGTATGACCAGCTCCGGCAGATGGGACAAAGGGGTTTTACCGGCTTTGAAGGCTCAGAAGACGTGTTTACCAGAAGAAAAGGAAAGGGGAGAACTTTCACTTTTAAGGACTTAGGCGGCTTTGGTGATCTGGGTGATCTGTTCAGCTCCTTCTTTGATATGGGAGAAACTACAAGACGAAAAAAATGGGGACCACAGAAAGGAGTAGACTTATACACTGAAGTGGAGATTCCCTTCGACCTTGCCATCTCCGGCGGCAAGACTACAATCGAGATCAAAAAGGAGGAGACCTGTCCTGGATGTGGAGGAACAGGTGCCAGGCCTGGCACACCCCTTTCCACCTGTCCGGAATGTGGTGGAAGCGGGATGATCTCCTTTGCTCAGGGTGGTTTTGCGGTAAGTCGTCCCTGCCCCCGATGCCTGGGAAGAGGAAAGATCATAAGCACACCCTGCCCCCAATGTGCAGGAAGAGGACAAACTTTTTCTAAAAAGAAAATTTTGATCAACATACCTGCGGGCATAAACGATGAAACTCAACTAAGACTGCGAGGACAAGGACAGTCGGGGAGTGGAGGGGGTCCTCCCGGAGATTTAATCATTAAAGTTAATGTGGAGAGGCATAGATTTTTCGAGCGACGGGGGAAGGACGTTTACTGCAATGTCCCCATAAACATCGCACAGGCAACCTTGGGAAGCAAGATTAGAATCAGAACCATAGATGGAAAGGTGAACCTAAAAATCCCGCCCGGAACGCAAAGTGGAACAAAATTCCGATTGAAGGGAAGAGGCGTGGAGGTGAATGGATCCAGAGGAGATCAGTATGTGGAGGTGCTGGTAGAGGTTCCCAAAAAAATGAGTGAAAAACAAAAAAGACTTATAAAAGAGTTTGCCAAAGAGGGTGGACTAAAGCATTAGCCCAACATTCAGAATGAATCAGCCTGCAGGCGTATTTTTAGAAAAGGCGCTTCCAATGGATGTGATTAGCAAAATAAAAGAAAAGGCAAAAGCTAAAAACAAAAGAGTGGTTTTGCCTGAGGGAACAGAAGAGAGGATGATTCAGGCAACTAAAAAGATTTTGGCTGAAGGTTTAGCCCAGGTTACTTTGTTGGGAGATGAAGACCAAATTAAGAAACTATCCCAGACAAATGATCTGGATTTAAGCAAAGTAAAAGTGACTGCACCTGCCAACTCTCCTGAGCGGAATGAATATGCTCAAGAATACCAGGTGCTCAGAAAAAAGAAGGGGATGACCATAGATCAAGCCAGGAAAATCATTACCAATCCTTTATTTTATGGAGCCATGATGGTGAGAAAGGGTGAGGTGGATGGATTTGTGGCTGGCTCGATCAATACCACTGGTGACGTATTGAGAGCAGGCATTCAGATTATTGGCACTGCAAGCGGCATCAGCACGGTATCCAGTTCGTTTATTATGGTTCTTCCGGAATTTCTGGGCGTAAAAGACAAGATATTTATGTTCGCCGATAGCGCGGTAATCCCTGACCCGGATCCCTCCCAGCTTGCCTCCATTGCCATCTCCTCTGCCAAAACCATGCAGGACTTGACCGGAGAGGAGCCCAAGGTGGCAATGCTCTCCTTCTCCACCAGGGGGAGTGCCCAGCATGAACTGGTGGATAAGGTGCAGGAAGCAACCCGAATCGCAAAACAGCTAAAGCCTGATCTTAAAATTGACGGCGAGCTTCAGGTGGATTCTGCCATTATCCCCCAGGTTGCACAGAAAAAATGCCCGGACAGCGTCATTTGCGGCGAAGCAAATGTTTTGATCTTTCCAGATTTGAATTCGGGCAACATCGCCTACAAACTGGTTCAGAGGATGGCAAAGGCAGAAGCCATCGGTCCCATAATTCAGGGGCTGGCAAAGCCGGCCAACGATCTTTCCCGGGGATGCAGTGTAGATGACATCGTTAACGTGGTGGCAATTGCCATGACTATGGCTTAATACCTCTCCCCCTTTTATCCCCTTCAGGGTGTCCTTCGATCTCGAAGATCTCAGGATCGAGGGAAATCCCTTTCCTTCTCCCGCCAAAGGCGGGATCAGGACCGAAGGGCAGGGTGAACCCCTCTCCACATTGTGTTGAAAATCCCGCCAGAGGCGGGGGAGAGGGGGAAAGGTGAAAAACAATGAAGCCAATTCGTTCGTTCTTCATAGCAGGTATAATTCAGGGATCAAATACGGGGAAGGCTCTGCAAAATCAGGAATATCGGGATAAAATAAAAGCAATCCTTAAAAAATATTTTCCTGAAGCCAAAATCTTCGATCCCATGGATAAACACCCCGACTCAGTCAACTACGATTACAGAACCGGTGAGATGGTCTTTTTAGGCTATATAAAGCTGGCAACCCAGTGCGATTGTGTGATCGCTTATCTTCCTGGTGCCTCCATGGGGACCGCCATAGAGATGTGGGAATGCTATAAAAAAGGAGTGCCCATCTGGACCATAAGCCCGATGAAAGAGAACTGGTCGGTGAAATTTTTGTCCACCAGGATATTTGAATCCTTGGATAAGTTCGAAAGTTATTTAAAAACAACCTTTTCCGGTAAATAAAAGAATTACATCTTAAGATTGTGATGTTACACTAAATCATACGTAGGGGCGGACATCTGTGTCCGCCCGAACTTTAAGGCAACAGATTATCCGTAGGATCCATAGGATAAAAGAAAGTCGAAAATATAAACATGATCATAAATTCCACCCTGATCTTTTGCCTCATCCCAGAGCTTCAAAATGCACTCTCAGGACTCAGGATGGCGAAAGTCTTAATCTCCGCCGATCAGAAAGAGCTTCTGTTCTGCCTCCGAGGAAAAAATAAAGAGATCGATCTTTATTTTAGCGCCCATCCTGAAAACTGCCGGATGGAGATATGGGAAAAAGACAAAGAAGAAGGGCGCAAGAAAGATTTTCAAAAGACAAATCTTTTCTGGTTTGCCGCGGGGGGATATGTTCAGAAAATAGAGCAGACAGACTTCGATCGAGTGATCAAAATTTCCTGCGAAAAAAAGACTCAATTTGAAGCGGGCGAATCGTTCGCACTCATCTTTGAGTTGACCGGAAGATATTGCAATGTGATTTTAGTAAAGCCGGATAGAATGATAGTGGATTGTTTGAGAAAGATCGACGCCACTAAAAATAGGTTGAGGCAAATTTTGCCCGGTGAGAAATATCTCCCCCCTCCATCTCCTAAGAAAAGAAATCCTTTCTTTATCAAAAAAAACGAATTCGACGAACTTATCAGAACTTATGATGAACCTGCACTTGAGTGGTTGACCTTTAGTTTTATGGGAGTGGATGAATTTTTAGCAAAGAAGATCATTGCCCGGTCCGGGCTTGATCTTAAAAAGAGAGCTTCTGAGCTTGCTCCAGGCGAAATTGAACTTCTATGGAGAACATTTTCCCAAACTTTTGAACAGATATCCAATTATAACCTCACCTTTCAGATTATAATTGACACAGAAGGTGATCCAAAAGCCATCAGCTGTATAGACCTGCCTTTTGTTCCGGATGATCAGAAAACCTATTGCCTAAGCCTAAACTCTGCCATAGGTAGCTTTTTCTCTGTTAAATTTGAAAGGGAAAAGAGAAAAAAGGAAACATACAGGCTATCTTTGGTGGTTCAACGAGCTTTGAAGAAATTGAAGGAGAGGGCAAAAAAGATTGAAGATGATTTCAGGCAGGCGGAAAGGTTTGAGCAATACAAAAGATCCGGTGAGCTTTTGACGATGAACAAACAGGATATTAAAAAGGGACAAATTTCAGTCAAACTCACTGACATATTTGACCCGGCACATACTATAATGGAAATCCCATTAAATCCCAAACTTACTGCGATAAAGAATGCGCAGAGTTATTTCAAAAAATACAAAAAAGCAAAAGAGGCATTGAGCATAATAAAAAAGAGGCGATCGGAAACCAAAGACAAGACAACCTGTTTGGAAAAAATCTCCTCACAACTGGAAAAACAGGATGAGAGGGTTGACTTAGAAGAAATCAGATTCAGCTTAACTCAACTGGGATTTTTAAAGGAGACAAAACCAGAGAGAGAGAGAAAGAAAAAAAGGGAGGTTTTAACTAAAAGGTTTTTGACCCAAAGCGGCACAGAGATATTCGTAGGCCGAAACAACAAAGAGAACGATTACTTAACCTTCAAATTTGCTCATCCCAACGATCTGTGGTTTCATGCTCAGGACGTTCCGGGCTCCCACGTGCTTTTGAGAAGAAAAAACAAAAAGACAGAGCCTTCGTCCCTGGAGATAAAACAAACCGCAAAGGTAGCGGCGTATTTCAGCAAAGCCAGAGGAGAAAAGAAAGTGGCGGTGATTTACACCCAAGCCAAATACGTGCGAAAGCCTAAAAGAGGAAAGCCGGGTTTGGCTCTGGTGGAAAGGGAAAAAAGCATCGTGGTGAAGCCTGGGTTGCCGGATAAAAGACCAGAACCTAACTTAAGTTAGGTTCTGGTCTTTGTATTGTTTGCCAACTGAAGATTTTGGGGATTATTTCAAAAACACCATCTTTTTTGTAACCCTGTTATTTTCCGTGGCAAGCTGATAGAGATATATCCCGCTGGACACCTCTTTTCCATTTTTATCCTTCCCATCCCAGACAACCTGATATCTCCCAGGCATCATCTCCTCATCCACCAAAGTCCTCACCAACTGCCCTAAAATGTTATAGATTTTAAGTGTAGTGTGTGGAAAGGAATCGTCGGCCGTCCGCGGTCCTTCGACTTCGCTCAGGACAAGTCCGCTGTCCGCCATTTTTGTCTGCCTACTGCCCACTGTATACTGAATTCTGGTCACAGGGTTAAAGGGGTTAGGGTAGTTTTGATGCAAACTAAACTGCGAGGGAACTGAAGCGGGCTCTTCCTCGACGGATGTGGGCTGGAAGTTTACCTGAACGTCATCGACATACCAGCCATCCCCGGTGCCGGCATTATCGGAGATGAAATGAAATCTGAATTTCACGCTTGTATGTCCTGAATAGGAATCTAAAGGTAAACTCACCTGTGTCCAACTACCCTGAGTATTAGCGTATCCACAGAGTCGCTCCCAGCTTTTGCCTCCATCTGTGTTTATCTCCACAAAACCGCTATCGCCCAGCAAAAACTGATACCTGTGCCAGAAAGATAACTGAGGGCTTTCCACGCTGGTCAAATCAAACGACTTTTTCATACCAGCCCAACTATCTGTACTATCTCCATAGTCTCCCGGGGGACTGTCCGTCATTCTGAACGTTCCCTGGCAGAAATCAACCGAGGTTATGCCCCAGTGGTTATTTGTACCTCCTGTTTCCCAGTGAAAAAACCCATCCTCGAAATCAAAGGAGATAAAATCAGTGGCAACATAAAGCTTGAATTTAAAACCCGGAGCACCTAAAGGGAGATTTACCACGTTATTCAGACTATCCTGTGCGGAGAAATAGTAGTGTAGAATAGTTCCTGCACTATGTGCAGGAACCTCCGCTTGATATTGATTGGAGCCGAGGGATTGTAAGTCCTGCTTAACAAAAGGAGCGAGTGTGTCTGAACGCCAAAAAAGAAACAAAGAGTCCTCATTTAATCCGTGTCCGGGAGTTATGGTCGCAGAAATAATGTATGGGTTCTGTGTGTCGGAAGTATACAGGGGCGGATTGTGCTGGATGGTCAAGGCGCCCGAAGGAGCATAGTTCAAAGCGGCTAAAAGATTGACCAGACCCCAGCCGTATGTATTGTCGGGAGAGGAAGAATTGTTAGCGGTCATCATCAAAGCTTCCCTTACCTGCATGATTGTCCAGTCCGGATGCGCGGACAAAAGCACTGCGGCACACCCTGCCACCAATGGAGTCGAAAGAGAGGTCCCCCACACCTGTGCATACGTGGCTGTGTCTAAAGCTGAAGCGCAGTAGGTTAAAACTCCTCTGGCAACCACCTCCGGTTTGGTGCGTCCGTCAAAGGTAGGACCACGTGAGCTGAAGTTAGCTATAATTCCATCCTCATCCACAGCACCACAGGCTAAGATGCTATCTGCATCTGCCGGCGCGATCAGGGTGCCAGATCCCGGACCATCGTTTCCCATAGCATTGCAGACTACGATTCCACGGCTGGCGGCTATGTCTGCCGCAATGGTGGTAACGCAGGTGTTGCCGTCAAAATCTGAA
The DNA here is from genome assembly GCA_964403165.1 of uncultured Ignavibacteria bacterium. GTDB lineage: Bacteria > Zixibacteria > MSB-5A5 > MSB-5A5 > SM1-73 > SM23-73-3. Next base: position 3,964 of record CAYOFL010000015.1, on the reverse strand, counting down.
TATACATACCACTCTGAGTATCCCAATGAGCTTGAGATGATCTCTGCTCCTATGCTATCCGCCCACTCCAAACCCGCCACCCAGTTATCTTCTTCAATGGGCTGCTCTGAGCGGTCATCTTCAGTTTTTGCCAGAACAAAGCTTGCGCCAAAAGCGGGACCGTAAAGCTCTCCATCGTATTCTCCACCCAAGGCCGACCAGGTGTAAGTACCATGATTGTGTTGAATGAAAGTATCTGCTGGTTCATTTTGAGTGTTACTATCGCCAAATATAAAATCCCACTCGGCTAAAACTCTGTTCTCAGAATATGCAGTAGCAAATGCCTGATGATCTTTCCGATAACCGGTATCCAGCATACCCACGATCACGTTCTCTCCCTTAAAACCCATGTCGTGGGCAACGGGAACATATATCTGATCAAGCTGGGGGAGTGATGGTCCATAATTTCTGCCATAACCAGTTATCCCTTTTTGGTGGAGAGGTTTGCCACCGATCGGCTCAATCTTTGGTGGTCTTCTTCTAAAGCTAACTACTTTCTTGATCTTTCTTACAAAAGATAGTTGGGCTATCTTTTCGATTTTATCGCCTTGAATCTGAATGCTTATGGCATTGAGCCATCGGGATCTTTGCCTGAGTTTTCCTCCCAATTTTAAGACTTCGTCCACGTAATCCTGATTGACCGGAAGGTCCAGAAAACCAACTTCTACCCTATTCTTCAGCCTTCTTTTCAAAGCGGAACTGGTAAGCGAGCTTGCGAAGTTGGCTTTCGCCTTTTGAAATTGATCCTGAGAGAAAATGCCTTTGTCAGTGAAGATGACCCAGACTTTCACACTATCCCCCCAAGAACAATGGGAGAGAAACCGCTCCAGAGCAGGTGAGATCACTGGATTTTCTTTGGGTAACACAAGGAGAGGGGAAGTCTCCTTATGATCTTCTGCATAATTAATCGACTGTGCTTTTCCCATGGGTACTGCGGACAGAAAATGAGGGAAGGTAAAAAGAATCAAAGCTATGATTGATGAAGAAAGTGCTCTTTTAACAAAGGTAAGCATAGTGGTTCAAATCGTCTACAGAGACTGAATCCGATCAAGAGACCAAAATCTACTCTGAATCCATACGGTCAGCGTCTATTCTCGGTTCTCTGCTTCAACAGATTCAGAGTCGAGGCCGTCAAATTGAAACTAAATGTAACCATTGAAATATTAAAGTCAAGAATAAATAAAGAGGATTTTGCCATTTCACCAGTCTCACCCGCAGGCTGATGGTCGTCCTGAGGGACTCAATCCGAAGGAAGCCTGCGCCTACCCACCCATCCTTTTCAAATGCAGGGTCCGAGTTTATCCTGAAGGGTTCTTCCTGAAGGGTTTGTCTCGGACGAAAAAGTGTCGGATCTGCGAATCCTGCAACAAATTGAAATCAAGCGCAGATTTTCCACCAGGGGATAAAATCAATTTCTTTTGGGAGAAGTTGATTCGAAAAAATGGCTTTTTGGACTACCAGAGTTTCTTTTGGATATCTTCGAAATTGAAATCTAAGGAATTCTTCAAAGGAGCAAGATCCATCATTCCATTCTGGGCTCGATTCTCACTCTCCGGGACCCAGCTTATGGAAAACTTGAATTTTTTCTTGTAGGCTAATGCCAAATTTTGGTACCTTTCAACTTCTTTTTGGCAAATCGCGTTCTCACTCATCTGATATACTAATAATGAGCTACTACACAAAATACTCATCTTTTGATTTTTAAAGGCTTTGTAGTTCAGCTCAAGGAAGCGCAGAAGCGCCAGAAGGCTGATATACTCCAGCTCATAGTGAGAACCAAAGTAGCGTTCTTTGAAAAGAATGCCTAAATCCGGGATAGCATAACTTATCAACCCGTTTTGTCTTTTCTCTTTATTCTGCATAAGTGTCTTCGCTGAGATGTAACATTTAATTGGGGGCTGAACTGAAATCTTATTCACAACTCTCTCCTTGCTTCTGCTGAAGACAAAAAGCAAAAATTGTGCCTTAGGTTTCGTTCTGCTTTACAGAGTGAACAGCAAAATAAAAAAAGGAACGGATGCATTAAGATGTTTACAACCAAAGAGATAGGTGAAGGGGTGGTTTAAGGGGGCTGTATTTTCAATAATTGCTTATAAAGGCGGACGTGCAACCTTGTTCATAAAAACTGCAATGAAGGGATGTAATTTGAAAAAAGGATGGTCTAAACAGGTTTGGAATGAAGTTCCCTAATTTCCAAGCGGGATTTGTCTGGTGGGGAACGGAGGGTGAGTTTTCTAAACTAACTTTCCAGGCTCTTTTTCACATGAGGGATGAGACCACCGTCTTCTAAAATTCCCATCAAAAATTCCGGTAAAGGCGGAAAAGAGAATTTCTGATTTCGAGAAGTTGTTATCTCCCCGCTGGCAAAATTAATGGTGATGATCTCACCTGGCTGGACCTGATCCGGTGCTTCCTGGGATTGAACCAGAGCTAATCCCTGGTTGATGGCATTTCGAAAGAATATGCGGGAGAAAGATTTTGCCACGATGCAGGCGATCCCTGCATGTTTCAAACAGGTGGCGGCCTGTTCCCGAGAGCTTCCACAGCCGAAATTGAAGCCCGCCACAATCACATCACCCTTTTTGATCTTCTCAGGAAATTCGGGATCCAAACCTTCTAAGGCATGTAAAGCCATCTCCGGAGCATCTATTATGGGAAGGTATTTTCCCGGATAGATCACGTCCGTATCGACGTTGTCACCTAATTTCCAGACCCGACCGGTTATCTGTTCCATGATGTTTTATATAATCTCCCAACAGATTAAACAGATTAAGCAAATAATCCTCTTATCTGCTTCATCTGTTGGGAATTTCATTATGTTATTTCGGGGGGGGCCTCCCTGACGAGCGGACGCTCCCGTCTGGGGGTCTCCGTCACCCCGAAATACATACAGTTGCGGGGTAAGGGCTTGCCCTGAGGACTCAGGCCGAAGGGTACCCCGCAACAACAAGTGATGTTATCACCTAATTTCCACACCCTTCCGCTAATCTTTTCCAACATTTTTTTCTTTCGGTTTTCATCTGCTTACTGGATACTGCCTACTAAGCAGTTTCCCCAACTCACTTCAAGAAATCCCTCGGATCGGCAATCTCTCCCTTTATCGCGGTGGCGGCGGCCACGGCAGGACTGGCTAAATATACCTCAGATTCCGGTGATCCCATTCTTCCCTTGAAGTTTCGATTGGTGGTTGCTAAACACCTCTCCCCTGCTGCCAGTATCCCCTGGTGCGCCCCCAGACAAGGTCCACACCCCGGATTTAGAATCACTGCTCCTGAATCCAAAAAGGTTTTTAGGTATCCTTTTTTCATGGCTTGCGAGTATATGGTTCTGGTGGCGGGCAAAACCAGCATCCTTATCTCTGGATGAACTTTTTTTCCTTTAAGTATTTTTGCCGCCACCCCCAGATCATCCAACCTTCCATTGGTGCAGGAACCCAATACCACCTGATCAACCTTTATGCCCTTCACTTCGCTTATCGGTTTTACATTATCCACATTGTGGGGGCAGGCTATCTGCGGCTCCAAGCCGCTTACCTCAAACTCATATTCTTTCCCAAAAATGGCCTCACGATCGGAGAAGATTGGCTCGTATCTCCGGCTGGTTATGCCGGAAAGGTATTTTCTGGTGACTTTATCAAAAGGAACCACGGCGAATTTCGCCCCCATCTCCATGGAAAGATTACACAAAACAAATCTTTCAGAAACAGACATCTTCGCCACAGTGTCGCCGTAATACTCAACCGACTTATAACTTGCACCCTGAACCGAAAGCTGTCCGATTATGTAAAGAATTACGTCCTTGGCATAAACACCTCTTGGCATCTGTCTCTGTATGATTATTCTTATGGACTCTGGCACCTTCAGCCAGATTTTTCCGGTTGCCCACACAGCCGCCATCTCTGTTGCACCTATTCCGGTGGACAAAG
>CAYOFL010000014.1:0-44255 GCA_964403165.1 uncultured Ignavibacteria bacterium | reverse complement strand
GACGTCTTCGTTTATTTTGGGGATCTATTCAGATACACATAAAAAGCTCCCGCGGCCAGGCTCGAATCCCGCCACAGGCGGGATTAACAGCCACCCACATAAATTAAAAGCTCCCGCGGCTGGACTCGAATCCCGCCACAGGCGGGATTAACAGCCACCCACATAAATTAAAAGCTCCCGCGGCTGGACTCGAACCAGCGACAAGGTGGTTAACAGCCACCCACTCTACCAACTGAGTTACGCGGGAACGTTTTTATACTCTTATCGGAAAAATAATATATAAGCTTGCAGGTATTTGTCAAGAAAATATTGTCGAGGATTCAAAACCTCTAATGCGGGATATATCTCTATTCTTTTGATCTCTCCAGCTTGAGCTTCTCCAGCTCTTTACTTAACCGCTCCATATTTCGCTTGAGCTGATCAAGTTCCTCTCTTAATTGATCCAACAATTGTTTGTCTTGTTCTGTTAACTGCTGAAAATTTTGCACTCCCTCATAGGCTATAAAATAATCATATCCTGGGGTCAAGACATCAAAGTCCGTCCTCCTCGAATAACTAAAGGCAGACTTTGCAGCTCCCAGAACAACGGTCAGTTCTTTTATCTTGTCGTCTCTTTTGATTTTCAGTTTAACCGTCTCATCAGCCCTCCTGCTGTAAATAAGCTGACGAATGTGGGCTACGTTTTTTACCTCTGTCCCTCCAAACTCGATGATTACGTCGTCCTCAGAGAGACCTGCTTTATTTGCAGGACTCCCCTCCACCACCCCTTCAATCAGCACACCTCCACGAACATTATATTTTTCAGATAACCTCTGTCCCAGATTCTGGGGATAAATTCCCAGATAACCGCGTCTGACACTCCCATGCTTTATTATCTCGTCCGCTATCACCTTGATCTTGTTCACCGGCAAAGCCAGACTTACTCCCGAGGAGGGAAGCTCGATTGCACGCGGCGGGATGGTAAATGCTGTCTTCATGCTTTTGTCATTATAGATCTGGATAGCACCGATGTAAGTAGATTCAGATAACTTTGCAGAAACCAAACCGATCACCCTACCATAGGTATCCAGCACGGGTCCACCACTATTTCCCGGACTGACGTTGGCACTCATCTGAATAAACCCATCTTCTCTTACTCCATTGACTAATCCCAAGGCTACGGCGTTGGGAAGTCCAAATGAGTTTCCCACGACGGTGAGCCACGATCCAACTTTAATCTTGTCTGAATTTCCCAGCTTAGCTGGGATCAGATCAGTTGCTTCAACCTTCAGAACAGCTAAATTTGACTCTTCGTCTGTTCCCACCAACTTACCTTTTAGCGACTTCTGATCGGGCAAGGTTACTTTGAAACTCCTCATCCCACTCAGCACGCTAACTGTGGTAAGAATATATCCGTCGGAAGTGTAAACGATCCCAGATCCCACAAAAGTGGAGGGCATGTTCTTCCTTCTTTCGCTCTTGACAATCTGCCCCTCCGTCTCTATGGTTACTAAAGAGGGCTTGATGGACTCCACCAGACTGGTGATATCCTCCTCCAGAGAGGACAATACTTTGTGCTGGGCATAACCTGGTTTTATCCAACTGAAAAGAAAGGCGCAAAATGTCAACCATAAAAACAAAATTGAATATCTAAATTTCATTTTTCACTCCTTTTAACCCAGTTCATCAGACTCCACTCTAAAGTTTTTGAAACATCCAAACTTAAGTCCGATTGTCCATCAGTAATCTACCCTCTGTGATGCTGGCTGAGCCGAAACCACTGGAAGCACATAGTAATTTCCTCTCCTTCCTGCGGGCAGATATGATTTTCTCTCGATGACAAAATTTTTGTATATATCCTCAAATAGAATCCTTCCATCCTCTCCCCTGCTTGCGGAAAAACCAAAATTGTCGATGACGAAAACTTTGTTTCTCGTAGTAGAGGTCTGTGCCACTCGCTCTAACATTTCTTGATATAATGAATCTGCAACGTCCTGGGAACTAACCAGAGTCCGACTCTCTTTCTGTCTGTTGTCTTGGGAGAAGTATTCCTGGCGAACCGGGATTTGTCTCTGGCTGAACATAACAACCCAAGCAACGATTATCACTGAAACTGCGCCCGCCACAGCCCATCTCAGCCTCACCGAAGGAAATACCTCCTGCAGTAGCTTAAGCCACCACTTTCTTGTGTCGCCTATCTTCGCCTCAGAGGGAAGGGTCTTAATCCTTGATAAGAGTTTTTCATTGAAGTCAGCTGAAGGAACGACAGTCTCCAGATCATCCTTCAGCATAAGGTTTATCCTCTCGATCTCCTTCGCCTCTTCTGCACACTCAGGACAGCTCTTAAGGTGCGCTTTTATCTTTTCCATTTGGTCTGGAGGAAGCTCCTGTTTAAAATAGCCAAATAGGTGTCGGCGAACTTTTCGACAGTTCATATTGTTCCTTTATTTTCGGCTTGAGTTTCTCCCTGAGCATCAGCCGTGCACGGTTAACCCTTGATTTCACCGTGCCCAATGGTATACCCAGAGATTGAGACATCTCCTCATAGGAAAGCTGATTGACCTCCCTTAGCACGAAGACGGTTCGATATTTGACCGGCAGGGAGGCAATGGTTTTCTCTAAGAAGGAATTCAAACAGTTCTTGTTCCCCTTCTCTTCAACAGCATACCTGCGATCGTCTTTTATCAAATCTATGCCAAAGAATTTAAATCTCTTTTTCCGCTTTAGTTCATTTCGACAAAGGTTTAATGCTATGGTATAAATCCAGGTGGAGAAGGCGTAAGTCGGATCATATCTCTCTTTTTCCTTAAACACCCTCAAAAAGGTCTCCTGCAAGATATCTTCAGCCTCCTCCCTGTTTTGTAACATTCGATAGATGAGATTAAACAACCTTACCTTGTACCGATCCACCAGCACAGAGAAGGCAGAAACATCGCCCGCCTTCACCCTTACCACAAGTTCTTTATCCGTAGGATCGGAGACCTGCCACTTTCGGTCCGGCACATGCTCTGATGTTGGCACTCTCTTTCTCCTTTTCATGGAAAATATACAATCCAAGCGAAGAAAAGTTCCCTGGTTTTGTTTACGCCGATCAAGTTTGGAAAACTAAGGATTTCTCTGCGCCTTATTTTTACTACGGGATCAAAAAGAGAAAGTTTTGAGGCTAAAGAATGGGACCGGTTTTCAAGACAAAAGGCTTTGGCTACGTGAAGTTCGGGACTTCAAGGAATCTACTATGAGTCACTTCTGTGCCGAATAAATTCGGCAACTACAACTTGAAACTGATTGGACAGGAAAGCAGGTGTTCATAATTTGAATTTTCAGAGAATATGAGGATAATCACAAAGCTAAGGCAGGCTCACCGATGCCTAAAGTCGGTATGCCACAGAAATAAAGATTCGATCGGTGGTGTATTTTTCTTTTAGATCGGGTGTGAAATTTTCCAACTCCCAGGAACCATGTGCCCAGGCAATATCTAAGGTCATCACCTGGTCGATTAAAAATCCAATCCCGGCGGTGAAAAAGCTTCTATCTTTTTTTATCCATCGGGATTTGTAAGGCAGCGGGTTTTGATAAAAGCCGGCTCGCAAACTGGTTCCGATCCGTGGAATTAGAAATTCTGCCCCCAGGTGGAATCTGAGAGCATCGGTGTAGGTATCCTTAATCTGTCGATTAGCCTCGGCAATATCTTCCAATCTTTTGTATTCCATCTGAGTCCAATCAGTGTAGATTATGTCTGCGGCTAAGATGAGATTACTTAAGTTCAAAGCCATCCCTGCTCCCAAACTAAAAGGCAGAGAAATTTTATATTCGGAACTGCCGGAGGTAGAATAGCGTTCCTGTTCCGTCTCGGTGAGTTGGATCCAGTCCTCCTTGATGGTATAGGTAACAGGTGAATCAATTGTCCCTCCAAGGATCAGATATTTATTAGGTTGAATCCTTACCCCCAATTTTGCGTTAAAGCCGGAATACCGATCTTTGATAGCGTCATCGTACGTAATTTGAGACACCGGGTAAGTGATAAGGGTCCTCTCATACAGCCAGGTATAATTATCCTTTCCATCCCAAAAGTTGACTGCCCCGCCAACGGAGACATTGGGTGAGACATCAATGGCGGCACCAAAAGACCATAGATAGATTCCGCCCAATTCAGATTCAATCCCTCTTTCGCTATAGCCATCGCTTTCAAAGGAGAACTGCATAGCTTTGTCAAAGCTTTTCACCCGATTCACTCCCAGAGCGAAAACTAAGCTTCCCCGATAGGTAGGAACAGGTAAAACCACATTAGCCGAGTTGAAACGGGTGTTGTTCTGCAGGCGTCCGTCGTTGAAACTAATGTTTGGCTGAAGATAATAACCCAAGTTTGTATTATTATTAATTCTCTGGTGAGTAAGACCGCCGGAGAACTCGATTCTGGTGACCCGAGCCAGTCCCGCCGGGTTATACACCAGAGCGGTGGCATCGTTAGCCACAGCAATATGTGCTCCTCCCATACCCAATGCCCTTGCACCCACCACAAAGAAATTACCAGCGGTGGCTTCATCCACCACATCATATCCCTGGGGAAAAACGCTCAATGGGAATAAAAACATGGAAAACAAAACAAATAAAATCGAAAAAAGAAATTTTCTTCTCATAAGGTTTACCTCGATCTTGTAACCGGCTTTATAATTCCGTTTATACCTCTAAATCTATAAATTTAAATGAGTATTCTTAAATTTGCTTTATTCTGTTCTCCGTCTCTTAGCTTTTTCCTCTTTGGATTTTTCTTCTTTCTTTTGTTCCTGTTTTGTCTCTATCTTTATAGGTTCGGGTTTGTCTTTTATCTCCTGCGATTCTTTTTCCTTTGCGGGATTGGGATTAACAAAAGGCACTGAGGAAGCTCCCTCGGGACGAACATAGGGGGGTGCCAATCCCCTTCTCCTCTCTGCCTTTTCTGCACTTTCAGGCTCATATTCTCCGTCGTCGTAATAGTAGTAATCATCATCCCACCAGTACCGATCCCACCACCAGGGATAGGCATAATAGCGCCCCCAGCGAGGATAGCTCCAGTAGTAGTCAGGGTAGTAACCATAGTAAAATCCGTACGGGTAGCTGTGGTAGTCCCCGTGGCAGTCAGTGCAGTGTTCTCGATAGTAGCGCCCGGTGTGCTCAACAACTTCTCCCTCCTCTCCTTCAACCCGCGGATGGGTGATGATGGTATAACATCCGATTCCCATGATTCCCAAAATCACCAGAAGTATGCCTAAAAGAACAATTTTTTTCTTCATCTTTGTCATCACCTCATTGAAAGTTCACAGCCTTCTTATTTGCAGTTCATCTTCTGTCAACCTCTTTTCAGTAATTATGACACGGATTTTTCGCAAAACTTGCGATCAAACATTATGTGCCCTCTGTGGTCCAATTACCACCTACTATACTATTTACGTTTTATCGGACAAAATAGAGCAACCTAAAAGGGGCGGCCAACTTTTTAGACTTTTGCAGTCATTGAATTGTTCGGTAACCGCAGACTTTGGCTCTTCTTGACCCTTGACCCTGCTTTATCAGAACGACTCAAAATAAACGATCCTGAATCCTCTTCCCCAGGTGCTCACATCTTTTCGATTGAGCAGTAGGTTTTTCAGGTTAAATTGCAGAAACAATTTCTCAGAGAAAATCCACTGGACTCCAATATTGAGATAACCATATCCCTGGCCAAAAAGCTCCTCTGCCTTATCATCGTTTGTTCCCAGATCATACTCTCCCACCACTGCCAGATTATCGCCGATCTTTAGGTCTGCTCCAAAAAAGACGGATATGTCTTTGTCCTTATCATCGTTCTCCAGGCTATAATTTGCTCCCACATGAAATCCTATGGGAATCTCGCCGGTTATGTAGCCCTTGCTCATTACCGCATAAAAACCTTTTGATTTATACGCGTATCGGTCCAGGCTATCGTCATAAGCTCCATCACCTTGAGAATCGTAGCCGATAACAAAAGCGGGAAGAGACCAGCTTTCGTTGATTAATCTATATTTGGCGGCAAACTCTATTCTGGGATTCCAATCCGGCTCCCCCTCACCGATCACGTTCTCCCCACCAAAGGACATGCCCACCATAAACCGTCTCATCAATCCAATGTCCAAAGCAAATATCACTCCTCCCTCAGGATATATTCTGATATCAAAATCAAAGCTTGCCCGCGGCAGAAGTCCGGCTGTGGGACAGTCAACCAGCCTACGGGGCTGAAGTTCAGGCACCTGCGAAACCTGGGTAGCTGTCTGGCTTTCCTGGGCAAATAACGACACATTAAACACAAAGAAGAAAAACAATATTAATTTTACTGTTCTGCTTGTCATCTCTCCCTCCTCTTTCTGATGACCTCACTGATTTACAATTTTTAGCAAATCTAACCAATTCCTCATAATTAGTCAATCAAAAAGAGGAGCAACTATCTAGAGATTTTTTCAATAACATAATAATAAACCTTTGCTGACAGAGAATCACTCACATTTCATTTTAAGTGACGCTCTGGACATCTGTCAATAAAACAAAAAGCAATAATCATACCATAAAAACAGAGCCACCCACCCTTATGGCAAGTGGCTATACTACAATAAAATATGCTGACGATTTAAAGCTAAGAATTAAGTGCCTGTTTTGCTTGGTGCACAAATATTGTTCGATGCTTTAAATTTTTTGTGCAGGTTACTATTGAGCCTGTCGAAAAATGTCATTCTGACCCATATGGGGAAGAATCTCAAACTCGTATGAGTGCATGTGCATTTGTAACATGTTGAATTTATTAGATTCTTCCCCCGCCAAAGGCGGGGTCAGAATGACATAAAGGACATTTTATTGATATCTATCGTAGAAGACAATTTCTTCCAGTTTTTTTCTGGGCTTTGGGTCTGAAAGAAACTTGGGATAGCCTAATGGCATGATTTCCACCACTCGCATTTCCTGCGGGATATTCAAAATCTTTTTTACCTTATCCTCTTTGAAGGATCCAATCCAGCAGGTTCCCAATCCCTCCTCCACCGCCTGAAGGGTTATATGATCCATGGAGATGCTCACATCTATGGTATAGGCTGGCTGACCGCAGGAGAGGACATAGTCCGCCATGGTGGCACATCCTACAATGACCACGGGCGCCTCGGCGATGAAATATTGATTGTTTGAAGCCACCGCCACTCTCCTTCGGAGCTCCTTATCTTTGACCACCACATATCTCCATTCCTGGCGGTTTTTGGCTGAGGGAGCCAGTCTTCCCGCTTCGAGGACCCGCAAAAGTTTCTCCTCCTCGATAGGTTTATCCTCAAAACTTCTAATGCTTCTTCTAAGTTTTATTGCATCGAAAACGTTCATACCTTTCATCTCCCTTATCAAATGGTTTCTTTCTAAACTAAGATAAACCCTCGTCTAAACACAATCTTAATTGTCTCAACAGTTTTACCCATCATTTTTTGGCAGGTTTGAAAAACTGTTTTTGACAGGGCTGGAAGCCCTGCCTACGATACCATAAGTCATTAGTTTTCATAAATCGGACACCTTTGCCCGATCACGGTGAAACAAATCAGTCTTTCAGCTTCTGCCAGTTGTTGAATAGATTCAAAATCTCGTCTTTGATTCTCTCAGTCACCTTGGTCATGTATAATTTTGCTTTTTTCTGATCAAACTCAGGGAAACCCTCGTTCTCCTTGTAGATCAGGATAGAACCGGGAGAAGGAAGAGAATACATCCCGTTTTTTTGCAAGAAGACCATATCCTTTTTATATCTGGCTTTCTTCACCAGTTTAGGGTTTATTGCTAAAATCGCCGCATTCTCATCCAGTGCGGCATGTCCACCGGCTTCACCGAAAAATTTTTTGGTCAGCTCCTCACACAGAATCCACCAGTGAATCACTGCCACTTTTGCCTTTTTCTCACGATGAACCCTCATGGCGGCATTCTTCAGTTCGCTGAAGTGTCCACCATGCCCGTTGATCACCAGAATCCGAGAGAAACCCTTCTCTGCTAAAGAAAGCATTATCTCGGTTAAGTAACTTTCGAAAGTTGGCGAACTCACGGTGAGAGAACCGGGATAGGAATAAAGAGTTCTGGTTATTCCATAGTATACCGGCGGAGCTATGATAGCCTTCAACTCGTTGGCAATCTTTTCACAGATGAACACAGGAATGGAAACATCCGTACCTAAATTGGTCACACCATGAGCTTCAATGGTGCCAACCGGAAGCATAACTGCATTGATTTTTTTGGGAACCAACTCCCGGAACTCCATCCAGTTCATCTCTTCTAATTTAAGAGGCATATTTAATCCTTGGGAATATTTGGTTTAGAATCTAAAGTTAAGGGCACACCTAACCCTTGCAAACAGAACACTGGTGTAACGGCGACAATTGAAGCCGCCAATTTCCATCCTCGATTAAGATCAGACAGCCAAAACTAACAATACCCTGACGGACAAAATCTCCAGTCTGAGTTTGAACTATGACAGAGTCTTTCGGCGGATTCACTAATCAACTCTCTCGCCAGAGCTACTAATTCGATCTAATCTGTATTCGAAGACATATATTGTGGTCTCTTCCGGCAGCCTCTCCTTGGTGAACCTCACAGAATTTCCACCCAACCTTACAACGTTGTCTTTTCCTTTTAGGAACTCGTCAACGGGGGCGATCGGGAAGTTTTTTCCCATAAACGGCATTTTGTAATGCATGGGTATCACCACTTTTGCATTGAGTCTGATGGCAACCTTTGTGGCGGTGGCGGCATCAATGGTGTAAAATCCTCCCGTGGGCACAAAAAGAACGTCCACCGCTCCGATCTCCTTTATCTGGGAATCAGAAAGATCGACTCCCAGATCCCCCATATGAACTAACCTGATGCCGCCTACTTCCCAGGTGAAGATGGTGTTTGGTCCTCTTTCACTTCCTTGCTTCTCGTCGTGAAATGAAGCCACACCTTTGAACCTTATCCCTTTTGCCTCCCTTTCTCCCGTCCCCTTAACCACCTCTGGATTTCCCTTAACCACCGAGACATTGTTGTGATCAAAATGGTCATGCGTTACCACACATATATCTGCGGTTTCATCCGGCATGGGGTAACCTACAGTGGTATCAAAGGGATCAGTTACTATCTTTAAGGTGTCATCCAATGAAATCAAAAAACAACTATGCCCCAACCACTTGATGGTCACCTCTCCCTTGTCTGCCATCCGTCACTCCTTTCTAACTTGAGGTTAACACTACTTTCTTCTGTTTTGCTCAAAAAAAACTCCGTTCTCAGTTCCCATAATCCTCTGGAATCAAGAAATCACATTTGCTAAGACGTGAAGGCTTTCCTTGGGGAAGTCTTATCATAAAGAACCAACTGAGAAGAATAGTAAACCAATCGGTAAAAAGACCTAAACAGGATAAAGATCTGCTGAACCAGAAAAGTAAGGAAGATGAAAAGTCCTGTTTCCGGCATTGCACTCATAACTTTAGTTAGTCCCAGATAAACAAAAATCGCCGCAGCTAAAATCACACTCAAAAAGTAATATAAACTTAAAGTCCTAAAACAGTTTGTCAACAGAAATCTAAAAGTCTTCCCCACTATTTTCAGGAAACGCTCGCCAGAATTTTTGATAAAAAATATTCTAAGGTAGTCACCGATCATATTCACCAGAAAAAACAAAAATGCACCTATTAAAAACTTAGCCCCCATCCACCAGGAGATTATCTCCCACGAGTTCGCTTTTCCTGCCACGGAGTTGAAAATAGCAGAAAGAAGCAGAAAAAGAAAAAGAGCAATAAAATAGAGAGCTATCATGAACAACGATATTTTAAACATCCCCCAAAAATATCTTCCACAGTAGCCGAAGAATCTCTCCATCCTTGAATCTTGCCCATTCTTTCTGACTCCATCGCACAACATTCCCCAAAATCCTCCGGAAAGAAAAATAAATACCACTATAGCCACACCACAGATCAGGATAAACATAACAAAATAGAGGGACAGGGGTTTTCTCCAGTAATAAGCGAAATCGATAAAAAGGGAAAGGTCAAGCCAGGTAAGAAAATTTGAAGCTTTGACGTTTTTGGCAAAGCTTGCTGAAAACATGACATATAAAGGGGAGAGCAATACTAAAGAGAAGAAAAGTTTGAAAAGAAACATCATTCCAACTAAAAACTTTTCTGTCCAGACGTTTTTGATCCCCCCCGCAAACGAACCTAAGGTAAGCATCCTAGTCCTTTTCTAAAACCATTTGTTCGAAACGCCCAATGGGGGATTTCGGACCTACTTCTTATCACAAATTTTCTCTTTTATAAAATCTTAACAAAACAATTGTAGGTCAGATATGTCCCGCCCTTCAACAAGTTCAGGGCAGTGAGCGAAGTCGAACTGCCGGAGGCGGGACTATCCGACAAATTTATATTGTCCGAAAACCCCGCCATTGGCAGGCAATTTCAGACACGCGTTTTCCCATTTTTTAAAAACAGGTTATCCAATGCATCAAAGTCTCCAACCAGAAAAGACATTGAGTGGATAACTTCATCATAACCGAATCAGAGGACCTGGCAGTCAGGCTGTTGTTGTTAACGTTGACGTCCAAAGCCATCTTGTTCTCCGGATCAATTATAGCCGATTTGATTTTTGAATCTGTCTCTATCTCTATTTTATGCCATCTCTCTTTTCCATTCCAGGTTTTTTTAATCTTTCCTCCATCTTCAAGCTCAATTACCACATCCACAGGTATGACCACCTCGCCTAATCTTCCCACCACCACTTCGGTTCTGTATAATCCTCTTTTATCTTCGCTTTCCTGAGGAACACTTTCTATGCTTGTTAACTCATAGTCACACACGCCGGTTCCAAAAAGCAACTGTTCGAACAAAAAAGTTAAATCTTCTCCCGTGACTTCATTAACCACCTGGATGAAGTCCTGAGTTTTTGGATGCTTGAATTTATATCTTTGAAAATACTCCCTTACAAGCTCGTTCATTTTATCTTCGCCCAGATAGTTTCTTAAAGTCTCCAAAACCAATGAAGTTTTGGAATACACATTGGCGCTATAACTCAGATAATCTCGAAACTCCCAGGAATTCTTAACTATGGGATCACTTTGTAAATCCAAGAGATAACTCAACCGAGCAAAATCAAAATCACTTAACTTAATTCCCCATAAATTTATCAGATTAGCCCTCTTCCCGAATCTTTTTTCTAAAGCCCGCCTTTCGGAGTAGACGGCAAATCCCTCATCCAGCCAGGCTTCCTCGAACTCATTGGATGCCACCATGCCATACCACCACTGGTGTGCGATCTCATGGAAAACCACTAACGCATCTGCTCGTATTTTCTCCGGTGGCACTCTGGAGGGAGAGACGGTTATCAGCGTAGGATATTCCATGGCACCCCCAGCCAAACCGACTTTGGTGTCCACCATGGTGAAATGATCATAGTGATATTTTCCGAAGCGCAAATTGTAGTACTTTAAGGCAAACTCAGCATCATCCATGATCCTGTCTGCACTCTCTTTATGCTCAGGTTTATAGAAGAAACTCACCTTTATCCCATCAACCATTCTTTTGTAGATTTGATAATCCGGGCTTGCCGCCCAGGCGAAATCGTGCACATCCTCCGCATGGAAAACCAAAGTTTTAGTGGAATCAAGATTTACCCGTTCTTCCACCAGATAGCCGGTGGCACCTATCACATATTCCAACGGAACTGTAATGGAGACATTATACGTCCCAAAGTCTGCGAAAAATTCGCTGTTGAAGTGATACTGATGTGCATTCCAGTTTCCATTTTCTTCTAAGACCGCCATCTTGGGAAACCACTGACCGATCATGAAATCCTCACCGGAATACCCCATGCGAACAAAAATTTCAGGCAATTTAACCATAAACTCAATCTCAAGTTCTATTCCTCCTTGCGGAGGCAAAGGATCAGGGAGGGGTAACTTCATTATGGTCTCTTCGATTATCTTCTTATCCGTTAAATTCAAACCTGAGCTGGTGCCCACTCTTTCGATTTTTATAAATCCACGATATTTTTCTTTCTTTTTAATTCTATCTGGAAAGAAACTCTCCTTTATTAAGGTGGTGGTGTCGCTTTGGAAGGCATTGGGATAAAGATGAAGGAAAAGGGTATCTATGCTCTTTTTGGAAGTATTGACAAAGCTAAGAATTTCATTTCCCAAAAGCTTTTTGCTTTCTGTATCCAGTTTAACATCTATCTTGTAGCAAGCAACCTGAGGGGCATGTTTTTCCTCAGCAGAGTGAACTCCAAATGATAAGAGGAAAAAAAAGAAAGGAAAACTAAACAGGAATTTGTAGCAGGAAGAATGCATCTTCTCAAGCTCAAACAGGATTTGCAAAAAGCGGTTGCCTATTTGAAGAAAGGTGTTTCTTTAAGCTCTCTTCGGAGTTTTTATGATGTTTTACTTTTTCCCATCAAAGCACGGATGTGCTTTTCTACCGAAACAGAGAGGGATCTGAAATTATAACCACCTTCTAAGACAGATACTAAACGACCCTCACAACATTCAGACGCTAATTTGGTGATCACTTGGGTCATCTTTTTGTAACCGGCTTCTGATATATTTATTCCGGCTAAAGGGTCTTCCTTATGGGCATCAAAGCCGGCGGAGATAAAGATAAATTCAGGACTAAATTTTAAAGCCACCGGATAGAGTATGTTTTGGAAAGCCTCAATGTATTCTAAGTCGCCACTTCCTGCAAACATGGGCATGTTGAAGGTGAATCCCCCACCCTCACCCTCACCTGTTTCATTTTCGCTCCCCGAGCCCGGGTAGTAAGGAAACTGATGAATGCTGAAATAAAACACAGAAGGGTCATCTAAGAAAATATTCTGTGTG
This sequence comes from uncultured Ignavibacteria bacterium, assembly GCA_964403165.1. Lineage (GTDB taxonomy): Bacteria > Zixibacteria > MSB-5A5 > MSB-5A5 > SM1-73 > SM23-73-3. The sequence continues at coordinate 31,432 of CAYOFL010000014.1, read as the reverse complement.
CCATTGCCATGATGCACGTCCCAGTCCACTATCAACACTTTTTTAAGGCCAAACTTCTTCTGAACATATCTGGCACCTATCGCCACATTATTGAAGATGCAGAATCCTTTGGCTTTGTCTCTTTCCGCATGATGTCCCGGAGGTCTTATGGCACAAAAGGCATTTTTAATCTTTTTGTTCATCACCGCATCCACCGCTGACATAACTCCGCCCGCCGCTAAAAGAGCAACCTGGTAGGATTCCGATCCAACATGGGTGTCAGGATCTAACATTCCTCCGCCATCTTTACAAATCCTCTCCACCATTTTGATATAGCGGGGATCGTGGACCACCTCCAGCCACTCCACCGCGGCAGGATAAGGTTGAATTTTTTTGAGGCTTAAGATAAGCTCCTTTTTCTCCAGGTGAACTAAAAGAGAAGAAAGCCTCTCTGCGCTTTCGGGGTGATTCTGTCCGGAATCGTGCTTGAGATAATCTACATGGAAAACAAAACCGGTAGGAAGTACTGTGCCACCTCTTGTGCGATTTTTTTGGTTACTCTTTTTGTCACGCATTTTTGGGTTACTTCCTCATTCTATCAACTTAATTCCTGCACAGATTTCTTTTGTTTTAAATCGGATTTTTCAAAGGTTATCCAACAATTTTATGTTTCGTCCTCAATCTCCCAGTTGATAATATTTCAAACTACATTTTTATGAGTTCGGAGGAAAGGTGTCTCAAATTTAAGAAATAATCAAAATAGACTTCCTTCTCCTCCTTCAACTTCTATTTTCTACCTTTAATTACTCCTACGGCGAGATGCTCGGGATCAAAGTATCTTATGGCTACCTCTTTCACCTGCTCTTTAGTCACCTGAGCAATTTTCTGTGGGTATCGCTCCACCTCCTCTATCCCTTTCCCTAAAAGCTCAGCTTTAGCGTATTGCTTCACTAAAGCTGAATTGGTCTCTAAATATATCTGATACATTCCACTGATATAGTTTTTGGCGGTCTTGAGTTCCTCGTCTTTTACTAAAGCGGTCTTGAATTTGTAAAATTCGCTCAAAAGCTCACCTTTAGCCAGTTTTTCATTCTCAGGTGAAGTGGCTATGTAGGCGTAAAAGACTCCAGCCTGCTCCCAGGAGTCATTAACTCCATATACTGTGTATGCCAAGCCTCTCTTTTCTCTGAGTTGGTGAAAGAATCTCCCTCCGGTCCCGGAGGCAATAGCCTGCAAGACCTTAAGTGCATATAAATCATCATCCTGATAAGGACAGGTGATGAATCCTAAAGCCTGTGCGGACTGTGCTTTCAGGCGACCCTCCATCAATGTCCTTTCTTTAGAATTAAGTGCGATCTTCGAAATCTTCGGTTCTTCGATCTTTTCCTTTTTGAAATCCTCAAACAGTTTTTCCAACTTTTGCTTTAAGTCGGAGGAGTTAAAATCACCCACCGCCACGATGGCCATGTTGCTTGCAGAAAAATAGTTGCTGTGCCACAATCTCACCTGGGATTGATTTAAATTCTTGACCGCCTCGGCCTCACCCAGACTATTCAAACCATAAGGATGATCAGGAAAGATGGCTTGATAGAAAAGCTGGATAGGGTAATTCCTCATACTATCTTTGTTTTTTTTGATCTTTGCTGAAAGAATTTTTTTCTCCTTCTCCAACTCCTCCGGATCAAAGACAGGATTTTTTATCACATCCACCATTACGTCCAGCCCCGCTTCTAAGTTCGCCGACAAAAGTTTAACCAGATACCCGAAGTAATCCGCCTCTACCTCCGTATCAATGGACGCCCCCAGCGCTTCTAATGAATTAAATATCTCTGCCCCGCTTCTACTTTCAGTTCCCTTCAAGCTTCCTCTCAGAGTAAGCCGGGTTATTCCACAATTTTCTGAGGATTCATAAGCTCTTCCCCCTTTGAAATAAATCCCTAAGGAGATTAAGGGCAAAGAATGATTTTCCCTAAAGATTAAGGTAGCTCCACAGGAAAGAGTATCTTTTGGGGCACTTGGTTCTACAAATTCAGACAAAGCTTTATTGTCTTGGGATTTTGCCAGTTTTAGCTCGACCCTTTTACCTTCTTCCAACTTCTCCTTCAATCCTTCTGCGATTGCTTCTTTTATTCGCTTGGCGTTCATATTCTCATCCAACTGGCTTTGCGGCCTGTATTCCAATATACTGGCATTTTCCAAAGTCAAATATTTTGAAGCCACACTTTTTACATCCTCAGCATTTACCTTGCCCACATTTTTCAGATATTGCTCACCCAATCGATAATCTCCATATGATTCAAAAGACGCTAAATTATTGGAAAGACCTCTGGCGGTTTCAATGGAGGTAAGATATGAAAATTTGATTGCGCTTTTGGCTTTGGCAAGTTCATAATCATATATCTTCTGCGTCTTGACCCTTTCAATTTCCCGGAAAATATCTATCTCTGTTCTTAGAAGGTTTTTGGCTTCTAACTCCGTTTCAACCAGAAATACCCCGAAATCCCTCAAAGCAAAAGCTTCAGATGTTATGGAGCTGACCAGTCTTTCCTCCTCCATCAAGCTCTGGCTCAAGCGGGAGCTTCGACCATGCCCCAGAATATGAGCTAAAACCTCCAGAGCAAAAAAGTCTTCATCCAACTGCCCCGGGATATGGAATCCCATCTTAAGATAAGTTTGGGTGATGTCACCTTTCATCTGAGAATATTTCAATCCTCTCTGGAGAGGCTCCTGTGACACCAAGGGCTTTTCGGTCTCCTCCATTTTTTCGTTGCCATAATATCTCTTCACTTTTTCTAACACTTCTTTTGTGTCCACATCTCCCACTACAGCTAAAATGATGTTATCTGGTCGATAGGAGCTTTTGAAGTATTCCTCCAATTGATCTTGGCTCCAGCTTTCCACCTGCTGGGGCGTTCCCATTCTCCATCGACGAACAGGATGATGATTGAAGGCAAGCTCCATTAACTTCTCCCAGGCTAAGGCATTCGGATCATCCAGTTTCCTTTTGATCTCCTCGATCACCACCTTTTTCTCTCTTTCCAACTCCGCTGAATCGATTACTGAGTTCCACAAAGCATCCGACTGAAGCTCCAGCCCTTGTTGGACAAACCGGCTGGGGAGCACGGTGTAATAATGTGTATATTCGTAGATGGTTCCTGCGTTGAGATATCCGCCTAATCTTTTGGTCTCCTCTCTTAGCTGTCCCACTTCTCTTTTTTTTGTCCCCTTGAAGAACATATGCTCCAAAAGATGGGAGATGCCGGTTAAGCTGTCAGGCTCGTTGAAATATCCGATGTTGACCCAGGTATTGATGGCAACCACCGGGGCAGAATGTCGTTCTTCGATCAACACGATCATTCCATTATCCAGCACAGTTCGGGTTACGTCTGTATCATTCATTTTTTCGCATCCAGGTAAAAGCCACAGTATCAAAAATAATACTACAGATAACTTGGTTAATTGTAACCTCATCTCACCTTTTGCTCCACTTGCCTCCTTAAGTCTGTTTAATTAAGCAATTTTTATAAGAACTGTCAAGCAATTTGGAAAAGTTCTGCCCGAAAAATGAAGAAAATTACGAAGAATCAACGAGTAGTGTTCCTGTCAGGATCTTCTCTGATTTTATCTCTGCGTTTAGTCCTTAGAATTGCTCACCCTGTAATCGGGAAACTCTTACTAAACGAAAGCCCTCCGACTTTGAAATCGGAGGGCTTGTTGTTTGAAAAGCATCAACTCTGCTACTTCAATAACAACATCTTTTTGGTCTGCACGAAGTCTCCTGCCTGAAGCTTGTAGAAGTAGACCCCGCTCGCCGCGTGTACCCCGTGCTCATCTTTTCCATCCCAATGAACTCTCTTGTAGCCTGCGCTCTGATGCTCATCCACCAAAACCCTTACCCGCTGTCCTAATGAATTGAAAACAGTAATTCTTACATTGCAGTCGCCGAGCAGCAGATAGCTTATCTGAGTTCGTAGATTAAAAGGGTTGGGATGATTCTGGAAAAGGGTAAATGATTGAAGTTTCAGCTCTTTTTCCGTAACTCCCTTTGGTAAATATTCAAATGCCCCCATGTCGACACCGGGTGGATCACCTGCATCGATACAGGGTGAACCTGGGGTGAGATGATAGTCACCTGCGGACGGATTCTCAAAAAGAGGATCAGCAGATATATTGCCGTTGTTCCCTGTCTGATTCCCTATGTCCCCAACATAGTCCTTGTTCTGCCCAAAAACATCATTGTAACCAACATACCATGAACTCCCCGATGCAACGTGTATACCATAGTCAACATTGCCACAAAAGATGTTGTTCTTCACATAAGCATTAGAATTTCCCTGAATGGAGATTCCACCCCAGGTGTTGTCGCAAACCGTATTGTTGATCACTTTAGCGCTGCATTCAACGTGCAAGAAAATTGCCGCTGGGCCGATACAATTGGCCACGAGATTTCTGTATATTGTAGGACCCGATCCATAGCCACAGTAAATCCCAGGTCCTCCCGTACCCCAGGCGCACTGGTTGCCCACAATGAAGTTCTCAGATATGGTAGGTGAAGAACCCAAGCAGAAGATTCCTCCGCCGAGGCCCCAACTATAACCGTTGGTTATGGTAAACCCTCGAATCACGGAGCTGGCATCCTCACCCGAGTTGAAGGTCACCACCGTTCCCGAACTATCCCCGTCAATAATGGTCGACTCGATGGTGGCTTCCAAACCGTCGAAAATGAAGTGGCTTGCCACCAGAACCCCTTTTCCGAGGAAGTTCACGTGTTCCACATATCGACCCCTTTCCACCAGGACCGTGTCTCCATTGGCGGCGACGTCTATACCCTTCTGGATGGTTCGGAAGGGGAACTCCTCACTTCCGTTGCCGATAAGGTCATGTCCGTCAGTGGAGACGTGCCACACCGACCCGTAATAGGGCGGCGGCACCACTCCCAGGACCACTTCCTTGTCGCGAGTAATCTCACCTCCGGCAGCGGTGATGGTGAGGGGATAAATACCGGGAGTCGCATCCGGGGTGGCGTACAGCCTGAAAATGGAGCTGTCGGTGGGAACAACCTGATCCGGATCCAAAAAGCCGGTCACCTCCGGTGGCAACGAGCTGTGAGTCAAGTTAACCGGTGAGTTAAAACCGCAGTAAGAAATGAGAATCAGCTTAAAGCTGCATGAATTCCCTGCATATATACTTATCGTCTCCGGAATTACAGCTAAAGTAAAGTTGGGCTCCTGGGGAGATTCGAACGCCCCCATGTCGACACCGGGTGGATCACCTGCATCGATACAGGGTGAACCTGGGGTGAGATGATAGTCACCTGCGGACGGATTCTCAAAAAGAGGATCAGCAGATATATTGCCGTTGTTCCCTGTCTGATTCCCTATGTCCCCAACATAGTCCTTGTTCTGCCCAAAAACATCATTGTAACCAACATACCATGAACTCCCCGATGCAACGTGTATACCATAGTCAACATTGCCACAAAAGATGTTGTTCTTCACATAAGCATTAGAATTTCCCTGAATGGAGATTCCACCCCAGGTGTTGTCGCAAACCGTATTGTTGATCACTTTAGCGCTGCATTCAACGTGCAAGAAAATTGCCGCTGGGCCGATACAATTGGCCACGAGATTTCTGTATATTGTAGGACCCGATCCATAGCCACAGTAAATCCCAGGTCCTCCCGTACCCCAGGCGCACTGGTTGCCCACAATGAAGTTCTCAGATATGGTAGGTGAAGAACCCAAGCAGAAGATTCCTCCGCCGAGGCCCCAACTATAACCGTTGGTTATGGTAAACCCTCGAATCACGGAGCTGGCATCCTCACCCGAGTTGAAGGTCACCACCGTTCCCGAACTATCCCCGTCAATAATGGTCGACTCGATGGTGGCTTCCAAACCGTCGAAAATGAAGTGGCTTGCCACCAGAACCCCTTTTCCGAAGAAGTTCACGTGTTCCACATATCGACCCCTCTCCACCAGGACCGTATCTCCATCGCTAGCACTGTCTATGCCCTTCTGGATGGTCCGGAAGGGATACTGTTCACTCCCATCGCCGGTCGAGTCGTCTCCAGTAGTGGAAATATACCATATACGCCCGAAATAGATTGACGCTACGCCATCCCAACCCCCCGCAGAAGCAAAGCCCACCACCAAAAGCAGGAAGTAAAGGATGGAAATAAAACGGAAAAAAAACAAACACGGTCTTCTCGTCGTTGGTACCTCCTGAAGAAAAAGGTTATATCAGAGGAAAACCCACAAGTGTCTATTTGTTTTGCTTCATTTAGCTTTGTCAAAGTAGCAAATATAATATAAGCCCGGTTCTCCACTGCGTCAAGACATTTTTTCATGGAATTTGGAGATCTCGTCACCGGATTGGAGGATGAAATAAACTAACAGGGAGGAAGCAAGGAAGTCGCAAATCCCTCCATTGCGCTCAGGATAAGGGAAGTTGCCACGCTGCCCCAAAGCGCAAGGGCAGGAATTTCCCCTGTGTCTTAAGGATAAAATTTCTCAGTTTATCTAAAGCTATAGAGTTTGCGCGGCCCCAAGACCGAAGCTCGTCCCCGAAGATGGAACCTAGCTAGTATCTAAGAACAATAAAAAAGACAAGCCCCGTCAAGGGGCTTGTCTTTCGGTCTTTACTGGCTAATCCTAAAACGCTGGGCTTTTTATCCTTCTAATATCTTCCTATATTCTTTTTCATTAGTCAAAATCTCATAAGCTTTCTGAATATAAGGATCACTCTTTAACAAAACTTGTTCGTAGAATGCCTTTTGACCGTAAAGACTATTTAATATTTCTCTCTTCAAAAATCTCTTGATGTAGTCTATGCTTTCCTCAAAATCGTCCACCTTATCCTCCTCTATCAACTGCTCCAACTTTGCTAAAGTCTCAGAAAACGCATCGGATTTCTCCTGTTCTTCGATTTTCCTCTTCAATGGCTCCAGATCGAGCTCCAGGGAGGACTTATAGGTGAATTTTTTCTTTTTTAGAAATTCTTTGAATTCTTTTAGCATCTGCTCATCCACCTCGAAATCTTCAGGGATATCGGGATGTTTAGCTACATATGAAACTGCGAAGTTGAAAAACATTGACTGTCTTGCTAAGTTATATTCGATGGGCTTCCACTTGGGGATTTGAATCTCGATATCCGGCACTACTCCTCCACCTCCATACACCTTTCTTCCGCCTTTAGTATAAAAAACCTCTTTTTCTATCTTCACCAGGCTATCCGGTTCTTCATCATTACCCACTTCTGTCACCATTTTTCTTTTGGCTATTTCAGGCTTCTGTATGCATCTTCCACTGGGGATATAATATTTAGCTATGGTCAGTTTTAGATAGGTGTCATTGGGCATACCAAATATCTGTTGAACCAGCCCCTTCCCGAAGGTGGTGTTTCCGATGATCACCCCCCTGTCCCAGTCCTGAATCGCTCCAGAGACTATCTCTGAGGCAGAGGCAGTCCCTCCATCCACCAAAACTGCCAGAGGACCGTCATCATAAATAGGCGATTTAGCGGCAAGAAATTCCTTTTTAACGTTAGTTCGACCTTGGGTGTATACAATCAGCTTATCCCGGTCAAGAAAGAGGTTGGAGGTTTCAACCGCCTGATCCAGAAGCCCACCACCATTGTTTCTCAAATCAAAGATCATCCCCCTTATACCTTTGCTCTTCAAATCCTCTACGGCATCCCTTAATTCCTTTCCCGACTCTTTGGAAAACTTGGACAATCTTACGTATCCGATTCCTCCATTCATTACCCCATAGTATGGAACACTCTTAAGTTCAATTATCGCCCGCTGGACTTCGTATTCCAAAAGTTCCGCCACCCCTTCTCTCCTTATGGTCAAAACCACAGAGGTGCCCCGTTCACCCCTCATCAATTTGGAAGCCTCCTCCACGCTCATTTCCTCGGTGGACTTGCCATCGATTTTGACTACCTGATCACCTGCTCGAAGTCCCATGCGATATGCAGGAGTTCCCTCTATAGGAGATATGATGGTGATAAAATTGCCTCTTTTCGCAATAGACATCCCTAACCCTTCATACTTGCCCTCCGTCATCTCCATAAGTCGGTCGTGGGCTTTGACATCCTGTAGGCTGGAGAAAGGGTCCAGAGTCTCTATCATTCCCTTTATTCCGGCATAGGTCATATCTTTAACGTCGACCGAATCCACATACCTCTGATTTATGTAAAAAGCCACCCTGTCCATAAGCTTTATATAACTTAAAAGAGTTTCCCTTTCATCTTCTGGCGCCCCCCTGATCTCTTCTGTGGCTTCTCCTAAGCCTACCGCCCAGATTATCGCCACCGAAATCAAAGCCAGTGCCAGGGCAACAACCCCGAATTTCCTTTGTTCTTTCATCTTCAACCTCCGAATTTATTTTTCCTCACTAAATCAATTTAATACAAATTCTCATTTTGTCAACGTCAAAACTCTGCTTCGAAAGTTCAGCTCCCACTAAATTCTCAAACGCTCACCCCTAACAGCTTCTAAGATGAATGATGTTTTCCACTAACTGGCTTAAGCAAAGAACAGACCACCAAATCGACCCTTCTTCTCTATCATGAGATTTGGGATAGGAGAATTAACCCGTTATCGCACATGAGATTAATCCGCAAAGGGAAAAGACTAACCTCAAACAAAGGAGAGAGATTAAAAAGATGGCAAAATTTGGCAGTGCCTGTATGCAATGATTTTCATACATTTTGCAAGTTTTTGGTAAAAGGGATTTTTTCTTCTGATGCATGATTTTGGTTGACGGTTGTGCATTTGACAAAGCATCACTTCTCCTATCAACCGTCATTTAAGGAATAGAGCTTTTAGTTAGGTTCACAATTTTTGTACCCTCACGGGAGAATTTTTAATCAAAGAACGCGACCGGATGATCAGTAACCTTCGTCCATACCACCAACTCTATTGCTTCAACCGTGCTCATATTTTATACAACCGTTAAGGCAAGAAGGTTTCAGGTGAAGTTGATTTTTCTTCGTAGGCGTATTCGTTTTTTCACAATAACACTGCCAGTCCAATAAAAACGAGCTACTATCTGATGGAGGAATGTTAACCTGACAACGATCTTGTGGGAATCAAAAGAAAACCAAGACAGATGAGGTTTATTAGCAAAACCATTATAAGGGTGGTGGGAATTCCTAAAAGGGGAATCAGAATGGCGGAAGCCAAAATTGAACTTAAGCTTGCACCTAAAAGATCAACCGAGTAACCAGTCCCTGCTTTTAAAGTTGTTCTCCTCTTCAAGAAAAGATGATTCGCCAAAGTAAACACCACCCCTCCTAACAACCCTGAAACGGTTGTAAGCAAAAGCAGGAAGATCATTATCCCTATATCTGAAAAGGAGGTTTCTGAAAAAGCCCAGATTATAACCACAAGAGAAGATATGAAGATCACCTGAAAGAGTTGAACCAAAACCAGCCCTTTGAAACTGATCCCTCTCCGTTTGGCAAGCTTCTGCGTGGCAAGAGCACCAAACACAAGCCCCAACATGAAAAGAGTAAATATCAGCCCGATCATGGAATAGATATATCCATAGAATATCTGAAATGATAAAACCACAACTATCTCCACCAATATGCTGGTAAAACCAGCCACGAAGATAGCAGCCAAAGCCAGATTTGATGATCTTGATCCGAACAAAACGCACAAAAGAAAGATAACAAAGAATACAAAGAAGGTTGCCCCCATAAACCACACTGATCGGACCTGGGAGAGGAAGAGCAAAAGCGGTTTTTCTAAGGATCTAAACTGCTTGCTCCACAGGATGCTGTTGTAAAAGTAGCAGATCGGTTCTAAATCGTAGTTTATTCTGCCCCCCTTTCGGGGAAAGGCACCCTTTAAGAAAGCAATTCTGAGTGGAGAAAGACGATCTGGCAGAAAATTCTCATTCACAAATCGGGTGGAGATCCCTCTTTGTTTTAGCCTTTTGACCACGGTTTGCCAGTCATCGAAAAGCATATTTTTTTTCTTTGAAGCCAGGAAGACGTTATTGGAGCCGGGGAGAATCTTCACCTCTTCAAAACTTGACTTCAGAGTTTGGTAAATAGAGGAAAGATATAAGCTCAGTTCCCGGCTGATATAGTTTTCAGCAGAGCTGACCCTGAAGGAGAAAATCCCCTCTTCATTTAGGATGGATCTTATCATACCGAAAAACTCGAAGGTGAAGAAACGATTTAGTTGAGCAGTATATGGATCGGGCAGATTCAGTATGATCACGTCATAACGTTTTCCATCTTTGCATTTTACTTTCTGTTTAACAAAAAGCCTGCCATCCATGAAGTGAACTTTAACCCACATATCTTTCAAAGATCGAATCTCCTCCTCTGGCAGATAGGCTTCTCCTGTTCTTATCAGTTCCGGGTCTATCTCTACATAGTCAATCTTCAAGCTATCATGTTTCAGTGCCTGGGACAATGCTCCTCCCACCCCCCCTCCGATCAAAAGAAGGCTTCGCGGATCAGGATGTTCCAGAAGGGCAAAATGAACCGCCTCCTCTGCGGAAAAATCATCCGGATAGGAGAATAACATCAGTCCATTTTCATAGAACGTTATCTGTTCATATTGTCTGGTCACCGAAATATTGCCATATCGAGTATCCTTCGAATAAACCAGGGATAAGCTTTTCCACATCCTGCTGGCAGAGAAACGATCAAGTGACTCATCCAGCCCTGATGCGGAAAAACCAACGATTACAAAAATCACCCCCATCCAGACTAAAGCCTTTCTCCATCTTTTTGAATCCCGGATCAAAAGAAAGACGGAGAAAAGAAGATTCAAGGAGAATAACATTACTATCATTTCAAAATTGGAGAAATTTGGAATCAGAACGAAGGTGACTAAAAATCCACCTAAACCCGCTCCCAAAGATTCCCACAGATACACCCTATTGACCGAAAAAATAAAGCTTTCGTCGAATGCCCAGGATTTGGAGTTCAACACGAAAGTTATCCCCAAACAAATACACAAAAAGCTCATGGCAATAAATGCGAAAAGAAACATGGGTAGAAAACCGACGATCTCTGCCGGAGCGGTTCCCAAAATCTGTTTGGAGAATCTTATGAGAATAATGGTTAACAAAATTGCGGCTGAGATTAAAAAATACCAGAGAGAAAGTTTTTGAGGCGTATAACCTTTTTTGCCAGCTATCTTATTAGCCAAAGCTGAACCCACTCCCTCCCAGAAAAGCCATACCGAAAGCATCATCCCCAAACATAATTCATTTCCGTAAAAGGAAACCATCATCTCCCGAAAAAGCACGATCTGGGAAGACATGCAGGAAAAACCAAGAAGAACACATGCCAGAAGAAACCCTGCTTTATCTCTACTTAAGAATTTGTGCGAATCTACCTGCATCTTCTGAAAAGGATATGGATTTTGTCGTTTAAGTAAACTTGAGCCCATTCCGCACTTTGGGGGACGGGCTATATTTTACCTCTTCCCCGTTCCCCCTCTCCATAAAATGGAGAGGGGAACAAAGGGGGTGAGGTCTTTAAACTATTTCCATATTTATTAAGATTCTTATTTCTTTATTAAAAATTCGAGCCACTAAAATTGAGAAGAACTCAATCAAGAAACTATTGAAATGTTGATCACTGCCCACCTTTAGTAAAAAGCCAGAACCTAACTTAAGTTAGGTTCTGGCTTCTTTTCCCATTAATTCCAAACTCCGGGTATAGTCTTCCCACAGAATTTGCATTTGCCTCCTTTTAGATTCATCTGGATGATGCGATAGCCCACCCTTTCTATCACCACCTGCTTGCAGTTAGGGCAGTAGGTATGTTCCCCTTTATTACCTGGAACGTTTCCCACATAGACGAAGTTCATCCCCTCCTCTAAGGCAATCTCTCTGGCTCTCTCCAGGGTGGACACCGGTGTGGGAGGAAGATTCTTTAAAAGATACATGGGGTGAAATCGAGTGAAATGAAGTGGCACGTCCTTACCCAATTCTTTGACCATCCATTTACACATTCTTCGAATATCGGCAAAATCGTCATTCAGGGTTGGCACCACCAGATAAACAATCTCATACCAGATGTCGCTTTGTGCTAAATCCACTAAAGCATCCATCACCGGCTTCAGCTCTCCATGGCAGATATCCTGGTAGTATTTTTCGGTGAATCCTTTGAAATCTACTTTGATGGCATCCACCTCTCTTATTAGCTCCAGCCAGGGATCATGATTTATATGGCCGGCGGTGACCACCACGCTTTTAATCCCCCTCCTTCTTCCGGCAACAGCGCAATCCAGCATGTATTCATAGAATACTACAGGCTCAGAATAAGTGTAGGCAATGGATCTGCTTCCGCTTTCCTGGGCATAGGAAGCCACGTCCTCCGGAGGAAGATGGTAAGCAGTTACCTGTTCCGGTCTCACCTGAGAAATCTCCCAGTTCTGACAGAACTTGCAGTTTATGTTACAACCTGCGGTGGCGATGGAGAAGGCTTTGGTCCCTGGAAGATAATGAAAGAAAGGTTTCTTTTCAATGGGGTCGACATGAGCTGAGCAAGGGTATGAATGAACCAGGGTGTAGTAGGTTCCGTTCTGATTTTCTCTGCAGCCGCAATAACCCCTCTCCCTATCCCCCACCTTACATTTTCGGGGACAGAGCTCACATTCTATCTCTTTATGTTCAAGCTTCTTGTAATATTTAGCTTCTACATGAGAAAGACCGGTCTGTGTGGGCGAGGCGGAAGCATTCTGGGATAAATTAAGAAGAGACCAGCCAGGTAAAACTTGAGGGAACATCACCCCACCAGCCGCGGCTAAAGAACACTTCAAAAATCGTCTTCGATCAAGTTTGATCATGATTTCATTCCTTCACATTCTCGAAACCTACATTCACAATTCCTTGTTGGTCAGGGGTACCCTTCAGGGTGAATCCCTTCAGGGACTGTTGAAAAGCCCTCTTGTTCGTGCGGGAATTGGATTTCCCGCACGAAAGCGGTTCGGGAATTCCAATTCCCGAACCAACTTAGCTTCCCACATTCTCACCCCAACTAACTCCATTACCTCATTAGTTGGCTTTTTCAATAAGCCCTTCAGGGTGAACCCTTACCCTAACCGTGGTTCGCATCGGGGCAAGATACCCCCTTGCAACGGTTCTTAGATAACTATCTCCACCAAATCTATCTGTTCTGAGTTGGCTTTTCCCAGCTTATGCTGAGAATCTGCCGCAGTGAAGATGTGTTTTGGCTTCCTGCCTGCCTTCTCCAAGCCGGGGAGACCTTTTTTTCGTCTAATTCTATCTATGATTCGATATCCCACGAAATCAACTGCTACTGGATCATCCCCGACGATTATTCCCCCAAAATTCTCTGCCCACTGGGGATGGTATGACGGTCCTCCATTATACTGAACCCGCAGGGCATCGCAGACCACCAACTTCTGTTGCCTTCTTATCTGGGGGACAGTATTCAGATCAGCGATGAATGGATCACACTCATCATCATGATATTTATTCGGATTATGAATGGCGCCGAAAAAGTTTTTCAGAGAACAAGTAACACCAGAAAGGCTGTGATCCTTTAGTACCGGAAGATTCAACTGCGCATTGGTGAACTTTTCCATTACCTGACTCAACAAACTGCCGATGCTTTTATGATCTATTAAACTGCGAGAATAGCCTACACCCTGAGCATCCGTGCCAAAACAAAGAAAACTATCACCATTGACATTCAAAGGAAATCCCACCTCTTTAAGTTCATCGGACGATCTGTCCCATATAATGATATTTCTACCTTTGATGTCAATTCTTTTTAACAGGCTGGCAACAATTAAAGCCAATTCCGGGTGAGTGGAAGCCATAGGTCCTGCCAGACAGTTCACCTTCAAGCCCACCTGATCTTTGGGTGAAAAAAAATGACTTATTGCATCCTCCGGCTTGGACTCGAAGGTTAACCGACAAAGTCCCCGCTTGACCATCCGGGACAGAAGATTTTTGTCCACCTTACCAGAAGCACTGATTACACCGGAACTCTTAACGACTATTACCCTTGATTTGCTCAAGGTCTCCCCTTCTGTGAATGTTTCTGAACCTGTTCTCAATCAAAGATCAAAAGCCTGTGTGAATAATTCGGCCATCCTTTCATACAAAATACGACCTGCGGATTCAGACTATTGGGCAGTTCAGTCGAATCTGAATATATAAGGGTTGGCTCGGGGTGCCTTTCAGGGTGAATCCCTTCAGGATGAACCCTCACCCCAAACCATTAGTAATGCTGCGGGGTAGGGGTGTCCCGCAACAACAAAAGGAGATTAAGTCCTTTTATTGCTTGAACTCTTGAGCCAGTTTGCGGCTTCGAGAAGGTTTTCAGCCACAAAATCTGGTCCCATGGATCCTGCGAAGTTATCATTTATTTCCCTTAATTTATCCAGCTCTTTAGAACCATATCCGGTTAGAACCAGAACAGTCTTTGCTCCCATGTTTTTGCCCAATTCCACGTCTGTCAATTTATCTCCTATCACTACTGCATTTTTTAAGTTCAGTTTAAGTTCCTGCGCCGCTTTTTGAGGCATTCCGGTCTTTGGTTTTCTGCAACTGCAATTATTATCCCGATGATGTGGACAAAAGTAAAGTGCATCCACCGGAGCTTCTTTTTCTTTTAATCTACGAAGGAGGCAATCATTTACCTCTCTTACCATCTTTTCTGTGAGGATTCCTCTTCCTATCCCGGATTGATTGGAAATCACCACAATCTTGTATCCTAAATTTCTTAGTATCCTTATGGCTTGAACAGAACCGGGAATAAACTCAATCTCGTCCGGGGTTTTTAAGAAATTTTTATCTTCGATTATGGTCCCATCCCTGTCCAGAAACACCACTTTGGAGGGCATAAGCTCACCTTTAGAAAACTAACTTTCCTTACAGACCTCGCAAAAAACTTTATTCTTTTCCATTTGGGGACTGAGATCTTTAATAGGAATGAAAGCTTAAGGACTTAACTTTAAACTTTGAACCTTTAACTTTTAACACCTTTTTCTGTTATGTAAGCAGTCACCAATTCTGCCGGAGTAACATCGAAAGCCGGGGAGTAGACTTTGGTTTCTAAGGGAGCGGTCTTTTTCCCAAACCAGTTAGTTACCTCTTCAGGCGATCTTCCCTCTATCTTTATCTTTTCACCGTCGGAGATGGCGGGATCAAAGCTGGAGCTGGGAGCGGCTACGTAAAAGGGAATCTTATGAAAGTAAGCCAAAATTGCTAGGTTATAGGTTCCGATCTTATTTGCCACATCTCCGTTAGCGGCCACTCTGTCAGCCCCCACGATCACGCAAGCTATCTTTTTGTTCTTCATCACACTTGCGGCAGTATTGTCACAGATGAGGGTAACGTCGATTCCCTGTTGTTGAAGTTCCCACACGGTCAATCTCGCCCCTTGAAGCACCGGTCGGGTTTCATCTGCAAAGACTGAAATCTTCTTTCCCTGCCAGAATGCAGTGTAGATAATTCCCAGAGCGGTCCCAATTCCTCCAGTGGCTAATGCTCCGGCATTGCAATGGGTCAGAACCGTATCGCCATCTTTTAACAGGCTTGCGCCAAATTCTCCGATCTTTTCACACATCTGTTTGTCTTCCTCGTGAATCGAGATAGCCTCCTGCAGGAGAAGCTGACCTACCTTTTCAGGATTCTCACTTTTCTTTTCCTCAGCAACCCTTCTCATTCTATTTAGAGCCCAGAAGAGATTGACTGCGGTGGGTCGAGTGCCAGCCAAAGTGGAAATGACGTGGTTTAATCTCTCTTTATATTCTTTCCAACTTTGAAAGCCTTGTTTGCGCATACCGACCACCACTCCAAAGGCGGCGGCAATGCCGATAGCTGGAGCTCCTCTAACTTTCAAATCCCTTATGGCTGAAGCAACCTCATCCACACTCTTACAGTCCAGATATACCGCCTCGTGAGGCAGCTTGGTCTGATCCAGAATCCTTAAATGATCGCTTCTCCATTCCAGGGTTTTGAATTTAAGTCTATTGGATGACAACGTCTTCTCCAAAGCTCTTCACTGAGGTGTTATTTTCAGGTTGGCTTGGGGGATGAACTTAAAAATTATTCTGAGAGATATGGGCTATTCTCCGATAATCTGCACCACGATCTTCCTGTTCCTTCTGCGATTATCAAAATCAATTAGAATAATCTGTTGCCAGGTGCCCAAAATCATCTCACCATTTACGAACGGAACTGTGAAAAAGGATTTAACCAAAGCCGCTCTCACGTGAGCGTAACCATTCCCATCTCCCCAGGTGAGATTATGATGATACTCATCTCCCTTAGGAGCAAGCTTTTCAAACAGGGCTGGTAAATCCTTGAGCAACCCCGGCTCATATTCCGTGGTGGTTATACCAGCAGTGGAACCCGGCACAAACACAGTTAGGATTCCATTCAAAAGCTGTGCTTCTTTTAAGGCGTTATCCAC
Organism: uncultured Ignavibacteria bacterium; assembly: GCA_964403165.1. Classification (GTDB taxonomy): domain Bacteria; phylum Zixibacteria; class MSB-5A5; order MSB-5A5; family SM1-73; genus SM23-73-3. The sequence continues at coordinate 15,028 of CAYOFL010000014.1, read as the reverse complement.
CTGGGCAGTGATGTCTATAATGTCAGTATCCCCTTTAGTCTTAACCGAAAAAGATTTGGTTTCCACACTCATATTTATTACACTCCAAAAGATACAGGCAACTGGATTCTAAAGTCTCAATTGAGATTAAGAAACCAAAAACAGACTAAAAGTCAAGAAAAATGAATAGCCCGAAGTTTGCCAAAATTTAACAAAAGAGGCATCTTTTTCCTGTCACGGTCATTCAACAGATTTTACGTAGCAGCGAACATCGAACCCGCTCTTGGACGGATTGTCCTATGGATCCTTCGAGCGGACGCTCGCCTGTCTGGGCGGATTATCATCCGTCTTTCCGTAAGCTGGATGACGGAGACCCCCAGACGGGAGCGTCCGCTCGTCTGGGATAACATCCAGCCGGAGCACAAACAAGTTACACTTTGTTACTTGCTGGAGCACTATTCAAGCGTCTTTCATGAAGCAGATTCTTCTTGCTCATATTGAAAACTTAGTTATATTGTAAATGGGCTTGTGCTTTCTTACAAATTTATGAATATGGAGATAATTTGAAGAGGTTTTTAGTCTTTCTGGGTTTTTGGTGCTCGGTGTCTTCGGCTTCAACTTGGGCTCAACCCAATTATCTGATCAAGATTGATGGGATAAACCAGGCAATCGTGGATCAGATAAAAAATACCGAAATCGAAGTGTATACCAAAACTGCAGATTTCTGGGTTGCGGGCGCGGGCAAAGAGGATTTAGAATTCTTAGAAAAGAAGAGAATAACTTTTCAGATGTTGGATCAGGAAGCAGATCTTGGGGAGTACTACTTAGTCTGGACAAAACCCTCTGAGAAGATTCGTCCACAACTGCAAAAAGTAAAGGCTAAATCCCGGCTCTTGTTTGCAAACGAAAATATTGCTGTTGTAAAGGGGAATCCTAAAAAGATTGAGGAATTGGCATCTTTGGGATTCAGCTTAAGAAAGATACACAAAAACCCCTTACCTTTAGAACCAAAAACATATATTCCCTCATATCTTAAGTCCCTTTCCCCGGAGTATGACCCCTTAATAGACAGCATAGTAAACAGAGTCGACCAGGCTCAACTCTTCTCCTGGGTGGATGAACTCACCGGTGAGGACATAGCTTTAATTGGAGGAGTCGAGGATACTATTAAAACAAGGTATTCCTGGAGCAATGGGGTTTTCAAAGCAGCCCATTATCTTAAAGAGCGGTTTGAAAACATGGGTCTTTCGGCTGAGTTCGACACTTTTCAGGTGGGTGCACCAACCGGTTATCTTTTAGATGTGGCCTGTAGTCCTGATGGTCAAAAGGCCTGGTCAGTTAGCATTGGCGGAGGAATCATAAAGACCACCAATGGAGGAAATCATTGGAGCTTAGTTGAAGGAACTGATGATCTGGCATTGTGGGATATCTGTCGGGTAGATGACGATACCTTGTGGTCGGTAGGAAAGAGAGGTATTATTATCAGATCTACTGATGGTGGGGATACCTGGGAGAGCAAAAGCAAACCCGAATTCAGTGGATTAGATTTCAGGGGAAGCTACTTCGAAGATGCAGACCATGGATGGGTCGCAGGAGATGAGAGGGTTCTGTTCACCTCAGACGGAGGTGCCCACTGGACCGAACAAGCACAGGTGGTTGGTGTCAATTTATATAGCATAGACTTTGCAGATACCTCCCAAGGATGGACTGTGGGGGAGAATGGAACTATTCTGCATACCACCGACCGCGGGACAAACTGGAGTCCTCAGCCGTGCCACACCACAGCTTGCCTCAGGAGTGTTGATTTTGTTGATCTTCTGAATGGTTGGGCAGTTGGAGAGGATGGATGGGCCATCTATACCACAAACGGAGGGTTAATCTGGACTCGAAAAACCCTTCCTACCTCAAACGATCTTAACTGTGTGGACTTTGTCGATAGTCTGCACGGATGGTTGGTTGGACTGGACGGAAGCATTTTCTATACGTCCGATCTGGGAGTAAACTGGTCCTCCCAGAACTCCGGTAGCTATTACCTTTTTGGTGTCGACTTTGCCGATACTTTAACTGGTTGGGTTACCGGTTATCATGATATAATCAAGACCACCAGCGGAGGGCAAAGCTGGTTTTCCCAATATGACAATTTAGAATATCCGCACCTTTTAAATGTCATTGGCACAATTGATGGTTTTTGTTATCCTAAAAGACAGTTTTTGATCACCGGGCACTATGACGATGAATCTGAGGATCCTTACAATTGGGCTCCAGGTGCAGATGACAATGCCTCAAGCGTAATCTCCCTTTTAGCTGCAGCCTCTATTTTGAAAGATTATGCATTAGTTAACACGGTGAAGTTCGTGGCATTCTCAGGTGAGGAACAGGGACTTTTGGGTTCAGCCGCATATGCGAAGGAGGCTTATAATCGAGGAGATACCATCCTGGGAGTTTTAAACTGTGACATGATTGCCTACGATGGTAACGGTGATGGTGTAATGGAGGTGCATAGTGGCCTCCCGGCAGAAAATCAAGCTTTAGCTGATATCTTCATTGGAGCTATTTCTGATTACGGATTGAACTTGGTGCCCCAGAAGATAACCGATGGTGCCTCCCACAGCTCTGATCACGCTTCATTCTGGGATTATGGATTCCCGGCTATCTTGGGACATGAAGACTACCAAGATTGGAATCCTCACATGCACACAACCCAAGATCGGGTATCTGCTTTCAATAGTGCTTATTATCTCGAGTTTGTAAAGGCAGCAGTTGCCAGCATATCGATTTTAGGTGATCCTTTCATTTTGGGTGACGTCAGTAGAGATGGTTTATTAGACCTTGGTGATGTCCTGTACTTGGTGAACTATCTGTACAAAGCTGGTCCTGCTCCCGAACCGTTACCGGCTGGAGATGCCAATTGCGATGGCGTGGTTAACTTAGGGGACGTGATTTATCTGATAAATTATCTGTTCAAGGGTGGCTCTCCTCCCAGCTGTTAGCTCCCTTCTGTCAACCTATTTTATAGAACAAAAAGCAACCCCCGCTTCAATAGAGATGGGGCTCTCTTTTGTCCGCAGGATCCATAGGAAAAGAATCATTCAGGGGTCTGGAGAAGAGAAAAAGTGCAAAGCAAACGAATCTCATTACAGCTCACAAAGAGAAGATTTTTGTTGATTTTTTTCAAATACATTTTTATTTACAGATAGCACCAGTTTATGGAAGAAGAATCTTCACAGAACGGAAAGGTGAGTTGTGAATATACAGTTCTCCAAAAATAAGGATGCTCCCTTCGTGGGAAGGGGAAATGAGTTGAAGCTTCTGGAGGAATTCTTTGATGCCATCTTAGAGAATCGGGGAAGTTTCGTATTGATCGAGGGGGAGACCGGAATAGGCAAAACCAGATTGGTAGAGCAATTTTTAGATGGGGTAAAATCTCGGGGAGCCACGGTGGTCCGGGGGCATGGATATCACAAGGAGATCTCTCCTTACCGGCTCTTTTCCGAGATGCTTCGCAACTTTTTCTCCTCTATCAATTATGATACCCGATACTTGACACCTCTTTTGGACAATTTAACCATCGCCCTTCTGGAGAAGATAGTTCCCGAGCTTAAGGATCACATTCCCTTTGACATCTCTCGTATCACCACCCCTGCCATGTCACCCAGGGAAGAGAAGCAAAGATTTTATGACATGCTTTTGCTTTTCTTTTCCAAGCTTTCCCACCGCTACCCTCTGATATTAGACATCGAGGATCTGCACTGGCTGGAGCCGGAAACCTTAGAGCTTTTGAGATATCTAATCACTAACTTCAGAAAGTCTCCCATCCTGGTAATAGCTACCAGCCGAGGTGCCCAATCAGACTCTTACGCTGAGGGATGGTTTAGCAATCTGGAGGATCAGAGGTTGGTCCATAGACTGAGACTTTCAAGTCTGGCTTCGGAAGAGGTGAAAAATCTGGTGGAAGCCTTCTTTAACCAGAAATTGACCGAGAACTTCTTTAAGTGGTTTCTTGATTATACAGCCGGCAATCCCTTATTCATAAACGAGACCTTAAGATCGGGGATGGAGCAGAATGTATTCTTTTTCGATCCAGTCGAATCCGGCTGGGAAATCAGCGAGGAATACCAGGAAAAAATCTTAGAGCCTGCCACCCTGCAGAGCGTGATCGAGCGGAGACTGAAAGGGTTGGATAAGTTGTCCCAAAGGGTGCTGTCGCTTGCTTCAGTGATAGGTGATCGATTCGATCTCGAAACCTTGCAAAAATTTCTAACCATCTCTCCCATTCAATTAAAAAGGATCGTGGGAGACTTAATTGTAAAAAACCTGATTGGTAAAATTTCAGATAAGGAAAAAGAGAAAGGATCCTATCGTTTCACCCATCATATTGTCCGTCTTCACATCTACCAGACTCTCAGCCCGGAATTTAAAGAAAAGACCCATCAAAAGATAGCGATCATTCTGGAGAAGGAGGGAGGAAAGGTTAAACTTTTGGAAAAAGTGGAGAATTTAGCTTATCATTTCAGCCGGGGGAAAAAAGATCGAAGCTCTTTAAAGAAAAGCATAAAGTATTTGATCTTAGCCGGGCAAAAGATGCAAAAGCAATACTCAGAAGGCAAGGCGGAGCAATACTTTCTCCAAGCTCTGGAGCTTTTGAAAAACATCCCCGCCTCCAAAGAAAAACATGCGAAATTACTTAAACTTCTTGAATTACTGGGTGAGGTTCAAAGCCGAGTGGGTAAATCGGATTCCGCCATACATTCCTATCAGGAGGCTTTGAAACTGGGAGAGACCCAAAAACCTTTAGATAAGTTCAAGGAAGCCCAGATATATCGAAAGATAGGTTATGTCTATCACACCATAAGTGACTATTCTAAAGCTATCTCTTATTATGAACGCGCCTTGAAAAAATTGAAAGATGTCTCCTCAGAAGCTGAGCGCACAGAGTACATCACCATCTGTAATTCCCTGGGGTTAACCTATATAATGAAGGGGGAACACCAAAAGTGTTTCCACTGGTCAGAGAAAGGGATCAAATTATCCCGGAAAAGAAAACATCTTCCCTTAGTAGAACAGAGTTACAACAATCTGGGTTTTGTAGCTTTCAGTCAGGGAAAATATGAGAAGGCTATTGAGTTTTTCAATCGGTGTCTTAAAATACAACAGAAGGTTCAGGACAAGTCAAGACTGTCCGCTCTGAATGTCAATCTGGGAGTGATTCATCTCAATTTGGGACAGTATGATAAAGCCGAGGATTACTATTACAAAGGATTAAATCTGGCTCAGGAGATGGGCAATCTTTCATGGAAGGGGATCATCTACAACAATCTGGGAGTCCTGTATAAGGACAGAGGGGAATGGGAGAAGGCACTCGGCTTCCTTGAAAAGAGTTTGAAAATCAGAGAACAGTATGGGGACCGGCGGGGAATGGTATCAGCTCTTGACAACTTAGGGGTGACTTTTCTGTCGCAGGGACAACTGGATAAGGCTTTAGATTATCTGAACCAGGGTTTTACCATCTGCCAGCAAATCGGAGCTAAAGATATTTTGGCTGAAATCCAGTCAGATTTAGGTGAGGTTCACTTTAAGCTTAATCACCATGAAAAGGGCTTTAGTCTGGTTAAGGACGCTTTGGATATTGCCACCAAACAGTCATCCAGATTGAGCATGGGAATTACGAAAAGAGCTTTAGGACGATTTCACTCATCCTTGGAGGAATGGGAGAAGGCAGAAAAACCGTTGCAGGAGAGCAAAATCATCTTCCAAGAGTTGGGTTCCTCTTTTCAGTTGGCACAAACATCGGAAAGTCTGGGTTTCTGTCTGGCGCAGATGGCTATCTTAAAGAAAACACAAAAAAAGGAGAGTCTACATAAAAGAAGCATTGATGCCTTAAACCAGGCTGTAAAGATATTTACCGCGCTTAATTTTGAAAAAAGACTGATTCTTCTAAAAGAGAAAATAAAAAAGAGCAGTTTAGAATCAGAATTGGGTTCAATCTTAAGGGAAATCGAACAAAAAACCATACATATGAAGACAAAAAGAGAGTCTGAATTACAGCCGGAACCTCCAACTCCAGCAGGGATAAGCGGCGACTATATGGATCATCTACGCATCTACTGTTTTGGAAGGCTCAGGGTATATCGACCGTATGAAACCGAAGAGATTTCAGCAAAGGAGTGGGGATCGGTTAAAGCCAAGCAGATCCTGGCTTATCTGGTAGTGAATGATCCAAAAAAGATCGGGATCACTCGGGATAAGCTGGTGGATGCCATCTGGCCCGAAATCGATCCTCAAAGTCTGGGCAACACCTTCCACGTGACCCTTTCTCATCTCAGAAAAGCAATCGAGAAAAAGAAAGGGGAATATCTCACCTCCCAGGCCGGGGTCTATCAGTTAAACTGGGAAGGTAATATCTGGTCTGATGTTGGTGAGTTTTTATCCTGCCTGGACAACTCCCTTCGCTTTCAGAGGGAGGAGAAGTTACATCTGATGGACTCAGAATACCGGAAGGCGGCAGAGCTTTATTCCTCCAACCTGTTAGAAGATTTTTATGAACGCTGGGCAGAGGAAGCCCGGGATGAATACCGAGAAAAGTATAACATCATGTTCCGGAAGCTGGCTCAATCCGCCTGGGAGAAGTCTGATTATGAAAACTGCATCCGTTACCTTCAGTCCCTGCTTTTATCCGATCCCACGGATGAGGAGGCACACCGCATGATAATGCTCTCTTACGCCCTTCTGGGAAATCGCACCCCTGCCATACGGCAGTTTAAGGTGTGTGAAGAGAACCTGAGAAGGTATCTTGAGATTGAACCCGAATCAGAAACTGTAAACCTGCATAAAAAAATCAAGCATGGAAATCCCAAAGATTACAGGAAATTGCTCAGCTTAGTCAGATAAATTAAGCTTAAATTTTCCTCGCATTGATTAAACAAAAGATAAATCCAAACATAGTAAAAGGTAAGATAATTGATTCTGCTTTTACCCACTTCTTTCTTCATTCTTCAAATGTAGCAAAAAGCTTTGGCTTTCCACACCGGGAAAAAGATGAAATCTCTAACAAAGAATAGGGAGTTAATTATGAAGATCGTAACCTACAAAGAATTAGAGCCGAAGGACGATTTCATGATGTTGATGGATCTGGCCTTCTGGTGGCCCATCTCACCAAAGACCATGGAAGAGAGGATAAATACAGACGTAAGGCTGAAAAGCGGTCCAGTTGGATTCTGTGCCGTGGAAGAGGGCCGACTGGTAGGCTTCGTGGGTGTGATGGACATTCCCACAAAGACTGTCGAAGGCAAAGTGGAGATTATCGGGGGCATCTGGGCGGTGGCAACCAATCCCGGTTTTGCACGGCAGGGAATCTGCAAGACCCTTATGGAGGCGGCTCACCACTATTTTCGTTCACAGAATTACCGTTTCTCCTTCCTCTGCACCGGTCGCACCATAATCGCCTATGCCTTCTACCGGAAATTGGGATATAAGGAAGTTGATGCTGTCAATCAATTCAAGGGCGCTTACAAAGTTTTAGATAAAACCGAATCTGAGGGGAAAAATGTCAGTTCCGCCCTCAATTCTAAAAAGATCTATCAGCTATACGAAAAATTCGTGGAGGACAAAACAGGATTTGTGGTCAGACAAAAAGATTTTGTGACGATGTTTGCTAAGCGTAAAAGGTTTGACGAACGAAAATCGATCCAGAAGGAGAAGGGATACGCCCTGCTGACGGAGAGCCAAAACGTGACTAAGGTTCAGGATTTAGTGGCGCTGGATGATTCCACTTACGGAGAACTTATTGAGGAGATAGAGCGATTTGCAAAAAGTGGGGTGATCAACCGTTCGGTTGCGAATGAGGGGGTTCTTAACATATATAAATCCAAAGGATATCGGGTTCAAAACGGAGACGACGGCGTATTGATGGTAAAGAATCTGACCGGTGCTGAGATTGACGCAGTCTACGGCGAATCTTTTTACATTGGGATACTTGATTGGTTCTAAAATTTCATGAAATAGAAATGTAGGGGTGGAGCTTTAGCTCCACCCATTGTGAGGGCGAACTTGAAGGGCTTGTTGAAAAAGCTACATTTTGGGGAGGGATATGCGTATGCATTCATACGAAAATTCCCGCCCTTATGGGAGACAACTACTTATCATCCATGGGGCAGGGTCCATCCTGAAGGGATTTCCCTCGATCCTGAGATCTTCGGGATCGAAGGACACCCTGAAGGGCATTTAGCCCTGCCAAGGGGTTTTTCAACAGTCCCTGAAGGTTCTTCCCTACATATCTTTTCCCGATTTAGTCACGTAGGTCAAGCCGGTTATCCTACGGATCCGTCCGGACGCTATGCTTGATTTACAAAACTGAGACAATACATCCCAGACGGGGCGTCCGCCTACCAAATTCAAAAAAGCCAATGCCGAAATTTATCAAGTTAAAAAGTTGACCATAAGCTTTTCGCTACATTTGAAGAATGTGGGAAGATGAGCCAGAACCCAATTGGGTTCTGGCTCTCTCCAAAAAAACATCATAGTAGGTTTTTGAAAAACATGCCTAGCATTCTTCGAATATCCACCCTTCTGGGTGTTGATCAGCCTTATTGCTAATAAAAAGTGTATGATTTGTATTTGGTCTCCACATAATTTTTAAAAGCATCCCTTGACTTAAAAGGTAATTCAGGCTATATTTGACAAAAGTTTTTGTTCTTTGAATCAAAAAACTGAGATAATGAAACCCATAAAAGTCAATCCTTTAGCCAAGATGATTCTGAGTTGGTCAAGTAGGTTGTATTTTAAGGTTGAGGCTTTTTCCTTCACCCGGAAACTGAAGGAGTCTCAAAGCGTCCTTATATGTATGCCCTCCAATGTGGATGGCTTCGTCATGGCCAGAGATTTGCTCTCCATCTTTGTGGATATCTTCCAAGGAAAGGACATCTTTGTTCTTCTCCCCTTTCTGGATGCCAAAGGGTTTCTTTCCAGTTCTACCAGATATGGGGTGATCTCTGCTCAAACAGGGGATTTGAATATCTTTTCCCTTCCCAGAAAAAAATTCATTCAGAAATTGAGGGAACACCGGTTTGGCATTTCGCTGGATTTGGATTTAGAAGATGGCTTCTTTAGTTGCTATCTCTGCCTTAAGTGCAAAGTTCCTTTGCGCATAGGAGTTAAGAGAAAAAATGCCTTCCCCTTTTATAACATTCAGCTGGCGGTCACCAAGGATAGATTTGGCTCTAGGGAGGTATACGAAGGGCTGGCAAAGACGCTAAAAAATTTGTTCTCTAAAAGCGGGAAAAAGATACCAGATTTTATTTAGACTTATAGAAGGAGCACATGCTCATATGACTGCATACGCATTTTTATCTAAGCTTCAGATCTTAGGTTTCAAATCTTTCCCTCAGAAGACGGAATTGCACTTTGATAAGGGGATAACCGCCATCGTGGGACCCAACGGCTGTGGGAAGACCAACCTGTTGGACGGCATCAGATGGGTGTTGGGCGAACAGAGAACCACGCTTTTAAGATCCTCCAAGATGGAGGAGGTAGTCTTCAGTGGCACCAAGGATCTAAAGCCTTTGGGCATGGCGGAGGTAACTTTAGTAATTGAGAATAACAAGGGAATCTTACCCACTGATTATGAACAGGTCACGGTGACCCGCCGTCTTTTCCGCTCCGGAGAAAGCGAATATCTTTTAAACAAAGTCCCCTGTCGATTAAAAGACATCACCGAGCTGTTTTTGGATACCGGCGTGGGAATTCATGCCTACTCGGTGATTCAACCGGAGATGGTGGAAGCCGTCCTCTCTGACAAGGCGGAGGAAAGGCGTTTTCTGTTCGAGGAAGCCGCAGGCATCACCAAATATAAGTTGCGAAAGAAGGAGACCGAAAGAAAACTGGAACATACGGAAAATGATCTTCTTAGGCTTGGAGACATCTTAACTGAGGTGGAAAAACAAACCAACTCTCTTAGAAGACAAAAAGGTAAAGCAGAAAGGTTTAAAAAAATCACCCGAAAGATCGAAGACCTTGAGATAAAACTAAGTCTGAATGAATTTCAAATCCTAACGAGTCAAGAAAAGGAGTTGGAGGAGAAGTTAAAAGTTGCAACAGATCATACCCACAAGACCAGCTCTAATCTGGACAAACAGGAGACGGAGATAGAAAGCCTTAAGCTGAAGCAGTTGGAGAAAGAAAAAGAGTCAGCCTCGCTCCAGAGCAAAATCAGCGAACTTTCTGAGAAGGGCTTTCAGATTGAACGGGAAATCTCGGTAAGTCGAGAACGGAAAGCCAATCTTGAAAAGCTAATTGACAAAAATAACCAGGAATTGGAAAGTTTGAAGGTCCGATTATCCTCGGTAATAAGCCAAAAGGAAGAAAAGGCAGAAAATCTAAGCCAGCTCGTTGTGGAAATTAGCTCTAAAAAGAAAGCTTGTGAAACCGAAGAGCAGGTGCTTCTCGCAAATGATGAGAAACTTCAGCAGATGAGGGAAAAGCTGGAAAAACTTTCATCAGACTGGCAGGAATTGAATGATAATTTAAATAGACTGAGAAGTGAAAACGAAAACACAAAAACTCGAACAGAAGAATTAAGACAGCGAGAGATCATTTTCACCCAAGAAATGCAATCCATTCAACAGAAAATCAACCATGTTTCCGAAAGACTGGAAAATTTAATTTCGGGTGATGAAGACAGAAAAAAGGTGCTGGATAGCAAAATCAAAGAGGCAAAACTTTTGAAGGAGAGGATGGAGAAAAACCAATCTGATCTAACTCAGCTAACTTCGGAGGAAGCGAACATAAGATCGCTTCTTCAGGGAGAGAAAGCCAAGTTGGAAATGTTAAGACGCATCTCAATACATTACGAAGGATATGGTGAAGGGGAAAAATCGGTGCTTTCCGCCAAGGAAAAACTTTCCGGAATCATCGATACCGTGGCAAATTTGATCACCACAAAAGTCGAATATCTAAAAGCGATTGAATCGGCATTGGGAACGGCTCTTCAATTCATAGTTTGTCAGCATGAAAAGTCAGCTTTGGATGCTATCAGATATCTAAAAAGCGAGGAGAAAGGAAGGGCAACCTTCTTACCTTTAGACAGAATCAATGTTATAAATATCGACACGCCCAGAATCGATCTGGACAACTACCATCAGGTGATTGGATGGGCATCCGATCTGGTCAAGTGTGAGCAAAACTTCAAAAAGATCGTGGATCTGCTTTTGGGTAACGTGATACTGGTAAAGACTCTAAATGAGGCTCTAAGGTTTTCCTCCCAGATAGAGCCGGGCTTTCATCTTGTCACTCTAGAGGGAGAGATAATCAAAACAGAAGGTGGTCTCTCCGGTGGTTCACCCAAAAAGATCTCTCTTCTGGGAAGAGAACTTGAGATTCAGAAACTGGAAGCGCAGGTATCACAATTGGTCAAAAGACTCCATCAGGTAGAAATGGAAAAGAAGGAAAAAGAAACAGAAGGAGAAAAGCTTCAAAAGACGCTTTCTGGTATCTCAGTTGAAACCGAAGAGTTTACTCAAGAGATTCAACAATCTGAGATCGAGCTCAAAACCCTTGAGTTTGAAAAAGAAAGCCTAAAGAAACGACATTCTGAACTTAAAACACTTACCCAAGAGATTGCTCAAAAAATATTTGAATTAAATCAGAGTGCCCAAACGCATGAGAAGACCATAAGAGAGCACCAAGATCAGAAAGAAAAACTCTCCTCCCTTATGGAGGAAGAAAAACTAATGCTGGAGAAAACCGAGGCCAATCATACAGCGACTTTTAAAAAGACCAACCAACTCAAAATTGAGTTGGTCTCTTTGCAGGGGAAAGAGGAACAGATAAAAAATGAAAAGATCAGACTTTCGGAGTTGATCTCAGAGATTGAAAACACTCAGCTGGCAAAAGAAAAAGAGTCTGAAAATTCTTCAGCGGAAATCGAAAAAATCGCCCGGACAATTATTGAGAAGGAAAAGGAACTGAAGGAGAGTTTCCAGAAAATCGAAGAGGAGAAGACAAACTTAAATTCATTAGCCGAGGAGCAAACCCGATGGCAGAAAAGCTTGAGCCTCGAAGAAAAAAATCTTAAAGTCTCACGAGATGCCAAAGAAAAGGTTCAAGACCAACTGCATCAACTGAAGATGAAGAAGGTGGAACTCTCCTCCCTGGCCAGAAATATCAAAGATAAAACCTGGGAAGATTATCAAGTGGATTTGGAAAAGCTTGAGCCTTCAGCTTCTTTTAAGACAGCGGATACCGAAAACTTAAAAGAGAACTTGAATAGGTTAAAAGAGAGGTTAAAATCCATTGGAGCGGTAAATCTATTGGCCTTAGAGGAATATCAGTCTGCCCAAAAAAGGCTGGATTTTCTGCAGAATCAGGTGAAGGACCTAACTGAGGCGAAGCAAACCTTGACCTCCACCATAGTCAAGATCAACCACACCGCCAGAACTCTATTCACCCAGACATTTGAGCAAACTAAACTTAACTTTCAGAAGGTCTTCGAGGAATTATTCGAAGGAGGAGAGACTGACTTAAGATTAGTAGAATCAGAAGACCCACTGGAATCCCCCATTCAGATATCTGCTCGTCCCTTTGGCAAAAGGCTTCTGAACATTTCCCAGCTCTCCGGGGGAGAGAAAGCCTTAACTGCCATCGCTTTGCTTTTTGCCATCTATCTGGTCAAGCCCAGCCCTTTTTGCATCTTGGATGAGGTGGATGCCCCTTTGGATGACGCAAATATCATCAGATTTCTTAAACTGATCAAACACTTCAGTTCAAACACCCAGTTCATCATTATCACTCATAACAAGCTCACCATGGAGGCGGCGGACATTCTCTATGGAGTCACCATGGAACAGCCGGGAGTATCAAAGATCGTATCGGTGAAGTTTGAGAAGCATGAAGTGGTGACAAAATAGAGTTCAGTTATTGCGGGGCACCTTGTTGTTGTTGCGGGGTACCTTACCCCGCAACATTTCTAGTTCGGGGTGAGGGTTCAGCCTGAAGAGATTTCCTTCGATCCTGAGATCTTCGGGATCGAAGGACACCCTGAAGGGCACCCCGAACCAACCTTTAAAATAGACTTAAAAATAATGAGGCGTCAGTGAAATTCTCATTGGAAAAGCTGAAATTAGGTCTCTCCAAAACCAAAGGAAATCTTTTAGGCAAAATCACCCAGGCGGTGGGACTGCACAAAAAGATTGATCAGGAACTCTTAGATGAACTGGAGGAAATTTTAATTAAAGCCGACGTGGGTCCATCCACCACCGGCAGGATAGTGGAAGGTCTAAAAAACGAAGCTAAGAAGAAGAAAATAGAAGATTCGGAAAGAGTCGCCGAACTTCTCAAAGATCAGGTTGCCTCCATTTTGACTGCCGGGGAAGCTTCCAGCAACCTCCTCTCTTCTCCCCACGTGATCATGATGGTAGGAGTAAATGGCACTGGAAAGACCACCTCTATCGCCAAGTTAGCCCAAGAATTTAAAGATCAGGGGAAGAAGGTTCTGGTGGCGGCATGCGACACCTTCAGGGCGGCTGCAACAGAACAACTTTCTATCTGGGCAGAGAGGGTGGGAGTGGAAATGGTGAGAAGTATGCCCAATCAAGATCCCGCTTCGGTCGCCTTTGACGCCATAAAATCTGCCAATGCTAAGGGATTGGATGTGGTGATAGCTGATACTGCAGGAAGACTTCATACCAAGACAAACCTGATGGAGGAGTTGAAAAAAATTAAAAGGGTGATGGGAAAAGCTCTTTTTGGAGCACCGCATGAGGTTCTTCTGGTAATAGATGCCACCACCGGACAAAATGGCTTATCCCAGGTGAGGATGTTTAATGATGCGGTAGGAGTTACCGGAATCTTTCTGACCAAACTGGACGGAACCGCTAAGGGGGGAATAATGATCGCCATCGCTGATGAGTTTAAGGTCCCAGTAAAATACATTGGACTGGGTGAAAAACCGGATGATTTCTTAAGATTTGATCCGGTCTGGTTTGCTGAGGCTTTGTTTACCTGAGCTACGGAAATGAAAGATACTCAAGGATGTTTTGAAGTAGGGACAGGGCTTGTCCCTGTCCTAATCTTAGTGAGGACAGCCATCCCCCGCCAAAGGCGGGGCGGGATCACTACGACTTAAATTTTGTGGCAAATCAAACTCATATATTAGCAACTATTTTGGAGAAAACTCTCAAATAAAGGCGTGGTTACATGATAAAAGAATTAGGAGTTAAAACCTCAAGCCGGGTGGAGTTGATTGACATCACCCACCTGGTTGAGAAGGCAGTCTCGGAAGCTAAGATCAAATCTGGTTTATGCACCATATATGTTCCCCATACCACCGCCGCGGTAACCATAAACGAGAACGCCGATCCCTCCGTTAAGAGCGACATCACTTCCGAACTTAACAAAATCATCCCATTCGATGACAACTACTCTCATCTGGAAGGAAATGCCGCCGCTCATATAAAGAGTAGCATCATTGGCTCATCAGAGACTCTTTTAGTAGATGGAGGAAGTTTGGTTTTGGGCACCTGGCAGGGAATATTTTTCTGCGAGTTCGATGGACCACGTAGTCGAAAGGTCATAGTAAAGCTGATCGAAGACTAAATGGGTTGGTGAGCGGGTTTAAGGTGAAGATGTGCGAATTTCAGGTGTTAAGAAATTATACAGATTGCCGATAAAAAAATCAGGGCAGGAAATTTTTAACCATCCTTCCGAGGATAGCTGGTTGAGTAAGAAAGCCTCCTCGCTTCTGCTCAACTAACTATCCTTCTTTTTTGATCCCTTCTCAACCTCAAGAATTAACACTTTAATTTAATCTTAATCAATTTGAACCTCTCCCCTATTTCCAACTTCATTAATGGAAACCTGATGGTTTTCGCTACGTTAGATTTTTAAATGGGAAAGAAGTGGTAGGTCGGGTTGCGTCCAGACGGACGCCTGCCTGGGCGAAGCTGCCCGACACCATGAACTGGAAAACCGGTAGGAGAAAAGAATTTGGAGTGTTCACCTTATGGTTATCAACTAATTATCTTGGTGATTTGGAAAACGGAGACCCGTCTGGGAGAGT
>CAYOFL010000013.1:0-45023 GCA_964403165.1 uncultured Ignavibacteria bacterium | reverse complement strand
ATGAGGATTATCCCTCCTGGTGTACGGTTACAGGAGATAGCATCACCGGTGCGGCGGAATGCGATTACGCTGATACCTCATTTAAGGTGATTGTCTCAGATGGTGATCTGGCGGATACATTGGCAGTGATTGTAACCATTGACCATTCAAATGTAGCTCCGTCAATAACACCCATAGGAGATACCGTCAACATTGTTTTCCTTGAAAGCTTTATCTATTATCCTGCCATCGTGGATCCTGATGATAGTGCTCACTTGATTACGTATTTGGAATATCCCCACTGGTGTTTGGTTCAGAACGATTCGGTGGTCGGCACTGCTCCCGATACGGTATTTTTGGAAGCCTTGACAGTGACAGCGCAAGACTATTGCAACGCTGACACTCTGTCATTTATGGTGCGAACGTATCTTTTGGGCGACGCAGATGCAGATGGAGTAATAGACTTGGGGGATGTGGTATACCTAATAAACTACCTTTACAAGAGCGGTCCTGCACCGAGTCCGTTAGAAACAGGAGATGTCAATTGTGATGAGGTTGTCGACCTCGGTGATGTGGTATACCTCATCAACTATCTGTTCAGAGAAGGTGATCCACCGGGTTGTCCATAAAAGAATTACAATGACGTAACAACCAGATAAAAGAGGCTCCAAGCGGGACTTTTTTATGGGATGTCTTTTGCTAAACAATCAAAACAACCCAATCGCATAGGTAGACCTGCTGTGTAACAACCTCAAATGGTAATGCTAAAGTTATGGAAAACCCTGTAACTCGGCAGCCTTTCACGGTAAAATCAATTAAATCCACAAAAAAGGATTACTGCAGGATCATCACAAATTAGAAAGATCATCCAAAGGTTACTAACACGGACTCCATTTTTAAACACTTGACAAATTGGCGAAAGCAGGTATATTAATAACAGCGAAGAAGTCGGAACGTGACTCAAAGTCCCGCGTTACGTTCTGGGGTTGACTTGAAAGACAATCTACTTCTGGCTCATGGGAACGGTTTGAGTATTAAGTAATAAGTATAACTTCCAATAAACCCAAGAAAGGACAGGCTCAGCATGAAACAAAAGAGCACGATTGGAAGCCTCTTGCTTATCGTTTTATTAGTTTTGGTCACTGCGGTCGGGACGTCCCTGGCTGACCCGCCCACTTCTTACGATCTACGAGACTACGGTTATGTATCCGGAATCCGGGATCAGGGGCCCTACGGCACCTGCTGGACTCACGGGGCCATGGCCTCCATGGAAGGCAACCTCCTCATGACCGGCAACTGGGCTGCGGCCGGGGAGACCGGCGAGCCCGATCTATCGGAGCGCCACTTAGACTGGTGGAACGGGTTCAACACGTTTAATAATGACGACGACCCCGGGGGTGGTGGGCTCATCGTGCACCAGGGCGGCGACTACATGGTGACGGCTGCGTATCTGACACGGGGCGAGGGGGCGGTGCGGGAGATCGATGCGCCGTATTCCGGCATCGGAACTGCACCGGATCGAGACCACCCTGACTATCACTACTACTATCCGCGGGACATCGAGTGGTTCGTTGCCGGGGCAGATTTGAGCAACATCAATACCATCAAAGAGAAGATTATGAGCGACGGAGTCATCGGGACGTGTCTGTGTTCCAGCGGCTCATTCATGGACGAGAACTACTGTCACTACCAGCCGCCCAGCAGTTCTTTGGACCCCAACCACGCTGTCGCCATCGTGGGCTGGGATGATAACAAGGCAACCCCGGCTCCGCAGGCCGGGGCGTGGCTCTGCAAGAATAGCTGGGGGTACTGGGGCCTCGGCGGCTATTTCTGGATTTCCTACTATGACAAGTGGTGCGGCAAGCACCCGGAGATGGGAGCTGTCTCCTTGCACAACGTCGAACCCATGGCCTACGAGAACGTTTACTATCACGATTATCATGGCTGGCGCGACACCAAAACCGATTGCAGCGAAGCTTTCAATGCTTTCACCGATGTCGGCGACGAACTGCTCCAGGCGGTGAGCTTCTTCACTGCCGTCGACAACGTGAGCTACACAGTGAAAATCTACGACCGCTTCGAAGGTGGCGAACTCTTGGATGAGCTCGCCACAAAGTCCGGTATCATCGATTACACCGGATTCCACACCATCGACCTGACCACTCCCATCACGCTTAACCAAGGCGACGATTTCTACATTTACCTGGAACTCTCGGCGGGCGGTCATGCGTTCGATCGGACCTCAGAGGTCCCGGTTTTGCTAGGCGCGCAATATCGCGTCATTGTGGAATCGGCATCCAACCGCGGCGAGAGCTATTACCGCAGTGGCTCGACCTGGCTGGACCTCTATGATTCTGGCGTTCCCTATAACACCACGGCCAATTTCTGCATCAAGGGGCTGTCCATAGACAGAGGTATGCGAATCAACCCGGCGGATGATTTCCAGTCCCAGGGACCTGTGGGTGGTCCCTTCTTGCCCTCGAGCACGGACTACCAGCTGGAGAACAGGAATAACCAACCCATCAACTACGAGGTGACGCACCACCCGACCGTTGATTGGTTGACCATTTCCGGCGGTGCGTCCGGCACCCTGCCCCCATTTGGAACCGCCACGGTGACCGTGGAGGTCAACAGCAACGCTCAGACGCTGGATGAGGGCGTATATTTTGCCACGGTTTACTTCACCAACACCACCGACCACATCGGTGATACCAGCCGCCAGGTGATGTTGGTCGTCGGAGAACCAATAGTTCGATACGAGTGGACGCTGGATAGTGATCCCGGCTGGACCACTCAGTGGGATTGGGCGTTTGGTCAGCCAACTGGTGCTGGTGGCCAGCAGGGTGGGCCCGATCCAACCAGCGGGCATACCGGAGGCAACGTCTATGGATACAACTTGGATGGAGACTATACAAACTATCTCCAGGAAAGGCATCTGACCAGCACCGTCCTCGATTGCTCAGAACTGTTCAACGTGCATCTGAAATTCTGGCGTTGGTTGGGCGTTGAACAGCCGGTTTTCGACCACGCTTACGTGCGGGTAAGCACCGATGGAACCAGTTGGACAACGGTTTGGCAGAATACCACCGAGATCGCCGATGCGTCCTGGATCGAAATGAACTTGGACATCTCAGCTATAGCAGACACTCAGCCGACAGTGTATCTGCGCTGGACCATGGGAACCACGGATGGTGGGGTGACCTACTGTGGATGGAACGTCGACGATATCCAACTTACCGGTTTTCAGTCTGGTATTGTTTGTGGTGATGCCGATGGCGACGGAAAGATAGATATTGGCGACGTTGTCTATCTCCTCAATTACGTGTATAAAGACGGTCCTGCGCCGCAATGTGAGCCTCTCACTGCTTGCGGGGATGTTAATGTCGATGGTGAGGTGGATATAGGCGATGTTATTTATTTGATCAATTATCTGTATAAAGATGGCCCGTCGCCCGGCAACCCCTAACCGTAGAACAGATTGAATCTTTAGAAAGGCATCTGTTCCAAATAAGAATGAGAACGGTAGGGTCGATTCATGTGGTCGAATGACCACCCGTCTGGGTGGAACATCCCGCCAGAGGCGGGGAATCGCCCCTACAATCGGTTATATCACATTCATAGGTCGGGCATCTTTGCCCGACCTTTTTTTATCTCCGTTCGAGAAGACGTCCTCCAAATCGAAAAAAACAGCCGGGTCAGGGAATGCGTCCCGCATTTTGTCTTCGACCCTGAGCTCAGACCGAAGGGCGGGACGAACCTGGCGGGCACAAGATGATTTTTTAGCCCGTAGGGACAGGGCTTGTTGAGCTTGCGAAATCCCGCCATGGCGGGGTCCCTGTCCTAACCCTAACGAGGACAGCCACAAGGGCTGTCCCTACGAAAATCTACTCTCACCGACTTTATAAAGGACGTGAGATATTTTTTCTTCGCTCAGCGAGGATGTTATCCCTGACGAGCAGACGCTCCCGTCCGGGGATTTCCGTCATCCTCGCTAACCTCCCTCTTGTGGATAATAACATCTACAAGGAGCATAGAAAAATCTGTTCTAGACAACAAAAAGGCCCGCCAGGTCGAGGGATGCGTCCCGCATTTTGTCTTCGACCCTGAGCTCAGACCGAAGGGCGGGACGAACCTGGCAGGCACAGGATGATTTTTTAGTCCGTAGGGACAGGGCTTGCTTCGCACCGAGCGCTTCCTTCGACACTGAGTCTCAGGACGAAGCGCAGGACCGAAGGGCAGGATGAATCCCTGTCCGAACCATAAAAGCGTCAGGAGTGGAGCTCCTGACGCAACTATTTAAAAAATAATTTGGAAAGTGGTTGACAAGGTTGCATAGATGATTATAATTAGTATTATCAAAGGAAAGGCAGACAAAGGTTCTTATACGGAAACCATATAGTCAGTAGTTGTACTGCTATTAATATATGTCTGCATATATTGAAATTTTTGCGAGTCTATAATGATTGGCAAAACCGTCTCCCATTACAAAATCCTCGAAAAGTTAGGCGAAGGTGGTATGGGCATCGTCTACAAAGCCGAGGACACTAAACTCAAGCGTACTGTTGCCCTCAAATTCCTGCCGCCGGAGTTAACACGTGACCCTGAAGCCAAGCAGCGATTTATACAAGAGGCGCAGACGGCTTCGGCTCTTGAGCATACTAACGTTTGCAGCATCCATGAAATCAACGAGACAAAAGATGGTCAGACGTTCATAGTTATGGTCTGCTATGAAGGTGAATCCTTAAAAAAGAGGCTCGAACGCGGACCGCTCAAGTTGGAAGAAGCCATTGACATTGCCACTCAGGTTGCTCTTGGTTTAGCCAAAGCACATAAACAAGGCATAGTGCATAGAGATATAAAGCCGGCTAATACTCTTGTAACTAATGATGGGGTAGTGAAGATTGTGGATTTTGGCTTAGCCAAATTAGCCGGTCAAACAAGGCTCACCAGGACCGGTACAACTGTGGGAACTACGGCCTACATGTCACCGGAACAGGCACGGGGAGAGGAAGTAGACCACCGCACCGACATCTGGTCACTTGGCGTGGTGCTCTATGAAATGCTGACCGGACAATTGCCATTTAAAGGTGACTATGATCAGGCAGTGGTGTATTCCATCCTGAATGAAGCCCCGCCGCACCCGCGAAATCTACGCGCTGACCTGCCTGAAAACATCGAGCAAATCATAATGCAAGCTCTTGAGAAAGACCCGGATCGCCGTTGTCAGTCTGCAGATGATATTTTACAGCAGTTAAGAACGAGCAGTGCCGCGGAAAAGCAAATCGTGGAGCGCCAAGGTCTGCTTAAAACCCTACGGCAACCGCGAGTTCTTTTGCCAGCTGTCGTTATCGTAGTTGCGCTTGTTTTCCTTCTGGTTCGCTTTCTACATCACAGCGCCAAAATCAGGTGGGCCAAAGAACAGGGATTACCGGAAATAGCCCGGCTTCTGGAAGAAGACAATTTTACTGATGCTTTCCGGATTGCACGGCAGGCTGAAAAGTACATTCCTAAATATCCAAAGTTGACTGAGCTCTTACCCCGAATCGAGAGAACTTTTTCAGCTGAAACGGTTCCTCCTGGAGCAGAGATCTACATTCGGGGCTACAAAGCAACCGAAGGTGATTGGGAGTTCCTTGGGAAGACTCCCATCGAAAACAAAAGAATCCCCCGTGTTTTTAAGCGCTGGAAAATAATCAAGGAAGGATTCGAAACCGTAGAAGGGACAGACAGTATAGATCCGCTGGCCATATCAGGTGGAGTATCTGATATAAAAATCAGTTTAAAGCTATATAAAAAAGGAAACATTCCATCCGAGATGGTAAAAATTGAGGGAAAGAATTATACACCTACTTTATCTGGTCTCTCTAATTTGGGAGCAGTTCAATTAAAAACGTACTTTATAGATAAATGTGAAGTTACGAACAAGCAGTTTAAAGTTTTTCTGGACAGCGGAGGATACCAGGAAAAGAAATACTGGAAACACAAATTTGTTAAGCAAGGGCGTGTTTTTTCCTGGGAAAAAGCAATGGCTGAATTTGTCGACGCGACAGGAAGGCCCGGTCCTGCCACTTGGGAATTTGGAGATTATCCTGATGGGAAGGACAATTTTCCTGTAACGGGAGTCAGTTGGTATGAAGCTACAGCGTATGCGGCATTTTCTGGAAAAAGTCTCCCTAGCGTATACCATTGGGACTGTGCAGCAGGATTAGGGAATAGTCAATACATCGTCCCGCTTAGCAATTTTGAAAGGCGCGGCCTTGCTCCGGCTGGAAGCTATCAGGGCGTGGGTCCTTATGGGACATATGACATGGCAGGGAATGTCAAAGAATGGTGCTGGAATGGAACCGGATCCAGAAGGTATATTCTGGGCGGCGCGTGGAACGAAGCACAATACATGTTCTTGGGGGCAGAAAGTTTATCCCCTTTTTATCGGGCACCGAACTGCGGCTTTCGCTGTGCGGAATATGAATCCGGGCAAAAAATCCCTCAAGAAGCCTTTGATCCTGTTCCAGAAATTCCTCCCGAAGACTATAGAAATGTAAAACCTTGCTCTGATGAGATTTTCGCTGTTTATAAAAGCCTCTATGCCTACGATAAAACTGAGCTGGATCCTGTTTTAGAATCTACAGATAAATCAACAAAATATTGGATAATGAAAAAAGCCACTTTTAATGCTGCATATGGGAAAGAGCGGATGATCGCCTATATATTTCTCCCCAGAGTTGGTACTCCACCCTATCAAACAATTATCTATTTCCCTGGGACTCTTGCTGTTCCCTCTATAGAATATTACCCGTTATATTGGGTAGATCTTCTTGCCAAGACCGGCAGAGTAATAGTTTTTCCAGTTTATAAAGGAACATTTGAGCGAGGTTATGACATCGAAATAAAAACTCAGCGGGCTCTCAGGGATTATAGGATTATGTGGTCAAAAGACCTTGGAAGAACAATCGATTATTTAGAGACTCGCCCGGAATTTGATTCCACTAAAATTGCCTATTGGGGAGTAAGCTGGGGCGCAGTCTTGGCTGCTATACTTCCGGCAGTAGAAAAACGGTTAAAAGCGGTTATCATTATGAGTGGGGCATTTTGTTACGATAAAGACTGCTTGCCCGAAGTTAAGCAGGTTAACTTTGCCCCCCGTGTAACCGCTCCTGTTTTAATGCTTAATGGGCGATATGATTTCGCTTGGCCGTATGAGACACATCAGAAACCATTGTTTGACCTTTTAGGCACACCTGAGAAGGATAAACACCATATTTTATTCGAAACTGGCCACTATATATGGTTAAGTATTGAGTCTTTTAAAGAAATCCTTAATTTTCTCGACCGCTATTTTGGGCCAGTGAAATGAATGGTGAGAACGGGATATGAAGTGCCCCAAATGTCAGACTGTGGACCTCACCATCCAGTAGTAGATCAGGAGCCCCGTGCTCCTGGCACTATTCTGGTGGCTTTCAGCGGGCCCATATGACGAGCGAAGATTGTACGTGAGATGAGCGATGAGAAACGACAAAAGAGGAGTATCACAGGAAGTGAGCTCCAGAGGCGGCTTCAAGAGTCCCTCAAGTCGGTGAAGCCTAGAGACGTGCAAGCTCTCAACCAGAAGCTGTTTGAGCATCTGAAGTTTGCGGTGGATAATTATGATGTTTTGGACGCCGACGCGAAGCAGCAGATTGACGGAGCGATGAACGGATTCCAGAAGGATTTGGGTCCCGTTCTCGAGAAGCTCCCCGACAGCAAGGACAAGAGAGTACTCAAGCGCCTCCATCGCGGTATGCTTGGGAAGCGTGTGATGGTTGACCTATTGCTGAAGGAGTTGGAGAGCATGCCAGCGCCGGAAGACGATAACAGTGCGAAATCTCGGATGCTGTTAATCGAGGAGTTACAGAAGGTGACCGATTTCTTTTGTGACATTTGCGACAACACACTGCGTGGTCCCGCAGCTTTTGGCCAGCTGACCCTACTGGGGATCTGCGTCAGTGAGCTAGTAGTAGCTCTGCACCTAGGCCATCACTATTACACGAATCAAGCATATTCCCATGTAAGGACTGTGATCGAATGCGTGGACAAGATCGAGTTGTTCAGAAGGGAGCCGAAATGGGCTGAAATATGGTGCAGCGGCGACGCGAGAGCAATCTGGAAAGAACTGTCGCCGAAAAGCGTTAGGATCAAGCTGGGGAGGCCTAAGTATGATCCTGTGTATGGTTTCTTCAGCGCGCTAGGACCTCATGGCAGCTTTCAGGCAGTACAAGCGAGGACATACCGAAGTCTTCAGAAGTCTTCGAAGGGGAATCTCCAGATCCACCAGTGGCTAGGGGGCTGTCCGGCAGAACACCATATCATATTCGTAAATGGCGGGATGTTCTATGCCGTTTATTTGGTGTTGCTGCAACTGGTGAAGAGTTTCTGGCGTTTTCTGAATGCAGCGGAGGTAAAAGAGGCATTGGACCGGAATGCGTGTAAAACGGCTGATTATCTAAGACGCTACTTCTTGCCTTGGGCTAAAGACAACGGGTTGGACGTGACGCAGCTTGAAGAACGCCTTGACAGTGCACAGTGGGGCAAACCGGAATGAATGCGCTGTAGAAGCGCCAATGTCCGCACTTGGGCCTGTGCATCTGGTCGTCTATTGAATGGTAGTAGGTCAGGAGCCCCTAGGCTCCTGACACTATTCTGTAACGCAAAGTCTTAACTTCCCCAAAAGGCAATCTCACCACAATTTTGGTGCTAATCCAGATAGCCCCCCTGTTATTAAGCTCGTAGGCCGGGCATCTTGCCCGGCAGCAGTCGCTTCCCCAAAAGGCAATCTCACCACAGTTTTGATGCTGATCCAGATAGCTCCCCTGTTATTGAGGAGAGTTATATGCGGGAAAAGAACGTTCATATTCAAAGAATCAAATTCCTTCGATCCCCTTTCTCACCATTATCAACCTATGGATGGATATGCCTATCCCTCTGGGTAAAAAGGGGATAAAGGCGAGGACATGATTATAGATGATAAAAATTTTTCAAAATGGGCATCAGAAAGCCCAGAAAGCCCAGAAAGCCCAGTAAGCCCGGCGCCGACATCGAAACATCCTGTTGCGGTGGGGAGAGTTACACTCCCGCCCCTTTCTGGCGAACAGATCTGCAACCCCTGTCCGATCTGGCAGAAAGCCCAGAACGCCCAGTAAGCCCGGTGGACGTGTGGGAGAGTGAAGGTTTTGAGCTCACTCCCGTGCCCCCCTTCTCTTACAAAGTCGAAGATCCCGCCCAAGGCGGGGAGAGGGGGATTAAGGGGGTGAGTTATGAGTGGGCGGTGAAGAGCCCCGCGTTCCTGAGACTAATCTATTCACAGCAGATGAAACGGACTTGTAGTGAGCGGGCAGACGCCCGCCCGTCTGGGCGAAGCGAATCTATTAAACAGATCGGCATCGCTGACATCAGCTTAATCTGCTCAATCAGTCGTAGGTCAAGCATGTCCGCAGGACTGCTTGACGAAAAACTGACATCAGCTTAATCTGCTTAATCAGCTGTGAGGTTTCAAGCCCCTAGTCCCCAATCCCTAACCCCTGGTTCTGGGTGCCTGGGACTGGCGACTGGTGTCTGGAGTCTGGATACTGGAGTCTGGTTTACTCGTATCTCAACGCTTCAATCAAGTCCAGGAGAGGTGCAACTATTAATATCACACATTTTCTAAGTATCGATGTATGTCCTTGGCGGCTTTTTTGCCTGCACCAGCCGCTAATATCACCGTGGCTCCGCCGGTGACTATATCACCGCCTGCCCACACACCTTCACGGGATGTTCTTCCGGTCTCCTCATCTGCAACAATATTCCCCCATTTGTTCACCTCCAACCCGGGAGTGGTCTGAGGCACCAAAGGATTAGAACTGTTTCCAATGGCTACTACAACCGTATCCACCTCCATGGTATAGTTTGAGCCTTCGATGGGCACCGGGCGTCTTCTTCCAGAAGCGTCCGGCTCTCCCAATTTCATCTTTATGCACTCCATGGAAGTAACCCAGCCATCCGCATTCCCGTTATACTTTATGGGGGCAGTGAGAAAATGAAACTGAACCCCCTCCTGTTCGGCATGATGAATTTCCTCAATTCGAGCCGGCATCTCCTTCTTTGAACGGCGATACACGATGTAGGCGTTTTCCGCACCCAATCTTAATGAAGTGCGCACCGAATCCATGGCAGTATTTCCACCACCTAAAACTGCTACATTTTTTCCGGAAAAGATAGGGGTGTCGTATTCGGGAAAGCTGTAAGCTTTCATCAGATTGGATCTGGTGAGATATTCATTGGCAGAGTAAATGCCGTTGAAATTCTCTCCGGGGATACGCATGAAATTGGGCAGTCCGGCTCCAGTGCCGATGAATACCGCTTGATAGCCCTCTTTGAAAAGATCATCGATGGTCCACAATTTTCCTATCACAGAGCTGGTTTTGATCTCCACTCCCAATTTGGCTAAATAGTCCACCTCTGCCTGGACTATGCTTTTGGGGAGTCTGAATTCCGGTATGCCGTAGACTAATACACCTCCGGTTTTGTGCAATGCCTCGAAGACGTTCACCTGATGTCCCAGTTTAATAAGATCACCTGCCACGGTCAAGCCGGCAGGACCTGATCCTACTATGGCTACCTTCTTTCCGGTAGGTGGAGCGATCTCTGGAATCTCCACCTTTCCCTGTTCTCTTTCATAGTCGGCGGCAAATCTTTCCAGATGTCCAATAGCCACCGGCTCATACTTCTTCGTCAGCACACATACCTTCTCGCATTGATCCTCCTGAGGGCATACCCTTCCGCAGATGGCGGGTAAGCTGTTGGTCTTCTTCATCTCCTTTGCTGCACCTGTGAAATCCCCTTTGGCTACAAGTCGGATAAACTCCGGTATATTTATCTCCACCGGACAGCCATCTATGCACACCGGCTTCTTGCACTGCAAACATCTTTGAGCCTCCTTCATAGCCAGCTCGGGGGTATAGCCGAAGGGAACCTCCCGGAAGTTTTTGATCCTTTCCTGAGGACTCTGTTCCTGCATCTTCTGTCGGGGTATCTTTAGCCTATCTTTCATATCCATCACGCCGCCCCTCCTTTCGTCGGTCCCACACGCATCTTTTCAAATCTTTCCATAGCTATCTTTTCCTGTTTTAGATACATGGATTGTCTTTTGATTAACTCATCGAAATCAACCTGATGTCCATCGAAATCCGGACCATCTACACAGGCGAATTTAGTCTTTCCTCCCACCGTCACCCTGCAGGCTCCACACATGCCGGTGGCATCCACCATGATGGGATTTAAGCTGACCACGGTTTTGATCCCTCGGGGAGTGGTCACTCCACAAACTGCCCTCATCATGACTACCGGTCCGATAGCCATTATAAAATCAACTTTCACCTTCTCCGAAAGAAGCTGAGTTAAAAGGTCGGTCACAAAACCGTGGTGACCATAAGAACCATCGTCAGTAGAGATCAAAAGCTGGTCACTTATGTTTTTCATCTCCTCTTCCAATATCAGCAGATTCTTGCTGCGGGCACCGATTATGGAGATCACCTTGTTCCCCATCTGCTTTAAGGTCTTAGCCACAAAGTGAATGGGGGCGATTCCAATTCCTCCGCCAACGCAGACACAGGTCCCGAAATTCTCTATATGGGTGGGAATTCCCAGAGGACCCACCACATCCGCCAAAACATCTCCCTTTTTCAAGGTCGCCAGATGGGCAGTCGTTTTTCCCACCTCCTGGAAGATGATGGTTAAAATTCCTGTTTTGGAATCCAGATCAGTGATAGACATGGGGATCCTTTCACCCTGCTCGTTGATCCTCAGCACCACAAACTGACCTGCTTCTGCCTTTTGAGTGATTAAAGGAACGGAAAGCTCAAGCAGGTTTATCTGTGGAGCCAACTTCTTCAGTTCAATTATCTCGTTCAAGCTGTCCTCCTGTGTAAAAAATTAAAACTAAACGTGATGAAGTAAAAATTTCGGATCTTTCCTTTAAAGCTCCTGGATACCTCTATCGTTTGCCGTCAGCGAAGCCCAGACGGGCAGGCAGACGCCCCCGGCTGGGCGTCCGTGCTCGTTAACGAAGCTCCCAGACGCTCACCCGTACGGGTGCCGGAGTTCGTCTGAGCTCGATTCTCGAAACTCGACGCTTGAGATTTTTCATCTGTTTCATCTGTTGGGAATTCTCCAGCTTCGATCATCGAGCTTCAAGCTTCGAAACGGGTTTCGACGCCGTCAAACCAGCTTCGAATAACTTTGTTACCAGTTCCTCTCCTTTGCTTGCTTGAGCCTTTCTATTTCTTCAACAAAATGCTCTCTGAAGAAATCCACCACCTCTTCAGGAGAAAAGACATCTATCAGCTCTTCATGCTTTAATCTTTCATATCGCTCCTTGAAAGCGGGAATCTCCTGCAGAAGAGAATCGATTCCTTTCGCCACAGCCTGATAGTTTTCTGTGTCGAACTCTTCTGTCAACTCAGGTGGCAAAATGTTTCTAAAATTATTCAGTCGTGTTTCGAGAATTTCGATCTTTGATTCTTCACATCCGATCACGAAAGACATGCATAAAAGGATCAAAAAAGCTTTTTTCAACTTTAAACTCCCTTTCGCATTCTTTTTTTCTCTTCCGCTTCCTGGATGATTCTTTTGGTGTCTAAGGCTATCACCAACTCCTCATTGGTGGGGATGCAGAATATCTTCACTTTAGAATCATTGGTCGCAATATCCTGTGCCTGCTTGCTTGAAGCTTGCTTATTTTTTTCTTCATCTATTTTGATGCCCAGAAACTCTAAATTCTGGCAGGATTTTTTTCTCACCAGAGGGGAGTTTTCGCCGATGCCAGCCGTGAAGACCAAAACATCCACACCTCCCAGCACTGCGGCATAGGATCCGATATACTTCCGAATGCGATAGCAATATACATCCAGAGCCAGTTGCGCAGAGGAGTTTCCCTTTTGAGCTTCACTGATGATATCTCGCATGTCCCCGGAGATTCCGGAGATGCCCTGCATTCCACTATGTTTGTTGAGCAGGGTGTTGGCTTCGTGTAGGGAGAGCTCCTCTCGAGCCATGATGTGTAAAATTATGGCCGGATCCAAATCACCTGAACGTGTCCCCATTAAAAGACCTTCCAGGGGGGTAAATCCCATGGAGGTGTCCACTGATACCCCTCCCTTAATTGCCGACATGCTGGCTCCATTTCCCAGATGACAGGTAATTATATTTAACT
Organism: uncultured Ignavibacteria bacterium; assembly: GCA_964403165.1. GTDB lineage: Bacteria > Zixibacteria > MSB-5A5 > MSB-5A5 > SM1-73 > SM23-73-3. The sequence goes on along the minus strand of CAYOFL010000013.1, from coordinate 31,819 downwards.
CCTTGATGGGTCGATTCATCAATTTGGCGGCGCGCCTGGAGACGTAAAAATGCGAAGTGCCATGAAAGCCATATCGTCTTATCCCATATCTTTTATACAGCACATAGGGGATTCCATAGATATAGGCATAGGGGGGCATTTTCTGATGAAAGGCGGTATCAAATACCGCAACCTGAGGGACTCCCGGAAGTATCCGCATGCAGGCATTTATTCCCCGAATGTTGTGGGGATTGTGAAGCGGTGCCAGCTCAATACAGCTTCTCAAAACCTGCATCACTTCCTGATTTATGAGCACCGAATCAGGGAATCTTTCACCTCCATGTACCACCCGATGACCCACCGCATCTATATCCGATCTATCCCGGATCACTCCGTGATTGGGTGAAAGCAACATGGCAATAACGTGCTCCACCGCCATAATGTGATCCAACATTTCTCCGGATATGGTGACCTCAGGTCGGTCATGGGGCTTGTGAACTAAAATACCTTCACTCGTTCCGATACGAGAAACCATTCCCTTTGCCAACACATAAGTTTTATCAATATCGATGAATTGATATTTTACCGATGAGCTACCGCAGTTTAAGACTAGTATCTTCATATCCTTCTACCGTTAATTAAGCTATTCATTTTTTTGTTTTTTATTTTCTGCGTCGGAATTTTATTGTTCATATTTTTATTCAGGAAACAGATCGGCTTCTCCGATTTTGTTTCCCTCCTCATCATATTTAAAAAAGCCCTGTCCAGTCTTCTTGCCCAAGTGTCCGGCGCGCACCAGCTTTCTCAAAAGAGGGCAGGGGTTATATTTGTGATCAGAAAGCTCGTGTATCAGGTTTTCCATCCACTTCATCACCTCATCCAATCCCATCATATCTGCCAGAGCAAGAGGACCGACATTGAAGCCATATCCCAACTTCATGGCAGTATCGATATCTTCAGCCGTGGCGATGCCCTCCATAAGAACATGCATAGCCTCATTTAACAATGGGACGATGATTCGGGTGGTCACGTATCCGGGATATTCATAAACCGTGACCACGGTCTTGTCTAAATGCTGTTCCGCAAATTCTTTGATCAGATCTAAAGTCTCTGGAGAGGTTTTTAAACCTCTCACCACCTCCACCAAAGGGATTTTGGTCACCGGAGGGAGAAAGTGCAGTCCTACCACTTTGTCCGGTCTTTTGGTGGCGGCGGCTATCTCGGTTATGGAAAGGGTGGAGGTATGGCTGATTAACACGATCTCCGGACGTGTGGTTTCATCCAGCTTGGCGAATAGTTTCTGTTTGAACTCCAAGTCCTCAGGAATGGCTTCTATTACCAAATCAACGTTAGGGGCATCCTCGTATCCGGTGGTCCACCTTATCCGGGCAAGGATTGCTTTCTTTTCGCTTTCCGTCATTCCCCATTTTTGTATGTCTAAATCCATTTCCTCTGACAGGTGCTTGAGGCTCTCTTTTATAATCTCCTGGCTTAATTCCACCAGGGTAACCTCAATCCCAGCACCTGCCAAAAGTCGGGAGATTCCCCTTCCCATGACTCCTCCGCCAATTACCATAACTTTTGAAATAGGCATAAAATCAACCTTCCTTTACTTAACCGATTTGGCCATTACCCAAAACAAACATTTATTATAACCAAATTTCCTTTTTTAGCAAGCCTTTTTAGGAGACTTTGTAATTTTTTTCACAAGCCACTGACTCTTATTTTAATCATATTAACACAATACGCTTGACCTTGACTGTCAATTAAGTATAATATAGAAGAATGAGAAACTCTAAAAGCTTTGGAGGTGCAAGATGGCATTAAAAACAGTTGAGGAGTATAAGGAAAGTTTGCGCAAGATGAAGCCGAATGTCTACAAATTTGGGAAGGTGATAGAGGATGTGACCACTCATCCCGCAACAAGGTCGACAATAGAAGGGCACGCCCAGATTTATGCGGCGCAAAACGATCCAAAATACCAGGATGCGTTTACCACCACCTCGCATCTGACCGGTGATAAGATTTCCCGCTATGTTTCCATAATTGAAAACATGGATGACATGGTGGCAAACTGCAGGATGAAAAGACTGATGTTCAATCTCAGCGGAACCTGCACCGGTGGAAGGTGTGTGGGCTGGAACTGCATCAATGCCATGTGGGCCGCGACATATGACATGGATAAGGATCTGGGAACGGATTATCACGAGAGATTAAAAAAGTGGTTACTTGAGGCTCAAAAGAAGGATATTGCCATCTCCGGCGCGCTCACCGATCCCAAGGGCGATAGGACCAAATCAGCCTCACAGCAGGACGATCCGGATATGAATCTTCATCTGGTGGAGAAAAGGGAGGATGGCATCGTGGTCAAGGGCGCCAAGGTGATGATCTGTGGTGTGGCGGCATGCAATGAGATATTCATTCTTCCCGGCGCCGGTTACAAAGAGCCGGAGGGAGACTGGGCCATCTCCTTTGTGATTCCCAGAGACACCGAAGGCTTGACCATCGTGGAGACCCGTCGTCCATCCGACACCAGAGAGGAAGAGGAAGGTTTTGATATTCCAGTTAAGATAGGAGGAATCACCCAGGCTTATCTTCTCTTTGAGAACGTGTTTGTTCCGAACGAGAGGGTGTTCATGTGTGGAGAATCTAAATACAGCTTGGGTGCTGTTTTGAATTTCATCATGCCCTACCGGGCGGCAATTGGAAGCTGTGTGGCCGGGCAGGGGGATCTAAAGGTGGGAGGATCGATACTTATAGCTCGAGCTAACGGTCTTTCCTCTAAAGTCATATCTGATAAGCTGATTCGTATGGTAATCAACAATGAGACCACTTTTGGAATAGGGATTGCCGCCGCCACCTTAGGTCGAAAACATCCTTCTGGAGTATGGCAGCCTAATCCTCTGCTTTCCAACGTGAACAAGGTGCACGTAGCCACATTGCCTTACGAGAACTCTGTTTTAGCTCAGGACATTGCCGGCGGCATCGGTGAAACCGGCTGCATACCATCTTATGTTGACTTTAATGATGAGAAATACGGGCATCTACTCAAAAAGTATTTAAAAGCTAAATCATCAGCCCAGGCGCGCACCCGGGCGGCACGGTTGATAGAATGGTTCACCATTGGTCCTGGAGTTCCCGGATGCATGCATGGGGGAGGCTCGCCGGATGGAGCCAAGCTGGTCATTCGGGTTAATGCCAAATTAGAGGAGAAAGCCGAACTCGCCAGAAGATTAGCCGGCATAGAAGAGGAGATTCCCGAACCTGAAAAGAAGAAGAAATGAGTTTGTATCTCATCCGGCTTAGATTAGAATGAGACGCTGTGCCATTGAGAATGTGAGATGCAGGGACGGAGCTAAAGCTCCGCACCTGCATTTTTTCTCTCTCAGACAATTAATCTTAATCTCCCCGCCCAAAGGGAGAGCTCTCTCATTTTTCTCCTTGATTAAATTGAACAAATTGAGTTATTGTATTTGTAATGATGTGGTGAAGGAAGGTTGACTCCTTCCGATCATAACATCGGGACTTTCCGAAAAGGTAATTTTTTAAAAAATTTTAAATTTTCGGGACGCTTGGGGTGTATATTTAATATTGACCACTCAGGAGGAAAAAATGGCAGAAAAACAAGATCTGGAAGCGGTAGAGAAGCTAAATGAAGCTCGGAACAAGATAAAAAACGAAATCAAAAAGGTAATCGTAGGGCAGGAGCGGGTGATCAATGAGCTTCTGGTCGCACTTTTGTCCAACGGACATTGTCTTTTGATCGGTGTGCCGGGATTGGCTAAAACTCTGATGATCTCCACCATCTCCCGCATACTGGATTTGAAGTTCAATCGAATCCAGTTCACCCCGGATTTGATGCCCTCCGACATTACCGGAACGGAGATCATTCAGGAGAACGTATCAACTGGTGAGAGAACTTTCAGGTTTGTCAAGGGACCCATTTTTGCCAACATCGTTCTGGCGGATGAGATAAACCGTACCCCACCCAAAACTCAGTCCGCGCTTTTGCAGGCAATGCAGGAGCATGAGGTTACTGCCGGAAGTGAGACCTATAAGCTAACAGAGCCTTTCTTCGTGTTAGCCACCCAGAATCCCATTGAGCTGGAGGGAACCTATCCGCTTCCTGAAGCGCAACTGGATCGTTTCATGTTCAATATCTACGTGGACTATCCTTCTGAAGAAGAGGAGAACGTTATCGTTAAATCGACCACCAGCGCCTACGGACAGGATTTAAAAGAGGTGATGGGAGCAGACGAGATCATAAAACTGCAACAGCTTGCTCGACGGGTGCCGGCCTCAGATCATGTGGTAAACTATGCAGTCAGACTTGCCCGCAGCACCAGACCACACCAGAACAATTCCCTCCCCTATATCAAAAACTGGGTCAACTGGGGAGCAGGACCACGGGCTTCTCAATACATGATACTGGGAGCAAAGACCAAGGCAATCCTGGATGGCAGATATACCCCTTCCACAGAAGATGTCAAGACGGTGGCAAAGCCGGTTCTAAGACACCGCATCGTCACCTCCTTCAATGCGGAAGCAGATGGAGTGGGGACTTTGGAGATTATTGAAAAACTATTGCAGGATGTCAAGGAAGAATAGTTTTTCGAGGCTCGTTTGTGGGTGTCGAAGCTGGTTTCGAGGCTTGAAACTCGGTGATTGAAGCTGGAAATACTCTCTTTTAATATGTCTTTGGAATTAAAATTAAATGTTAAATAACGAGGTTGTTCATGAGGTGGGGAGACGCTTTCAAAAGCTTTTTGGTTCTCTTTCTGATCTTTGGGTTTTTAAGTTGTAGCAGTAAGGAGAAACAGGCAGAAAAACATTTCAGGAAGGGTTTCAGGTATCAGGATCAGGGCAACCTGGATAAAGCTCTGGAGGAATACGAAAAGGCACTCCAACTCAACCCAAACTATGCAAAGGTTTATACAAATATTGGAACGATATACTTAGAGAAGAAAGATTACGATAAAGCCATCCAGCAGTTCAAGAAGGTGATTGAGCTAAACTATTGGGACAAGAAAGCCCACTATAATCTGGGCTTAGTCTATCTTTATAAAGGAAAGATAGAAAAAGCAAAAGAAGAAGTAAAATTCTTAAAAAGCATACGTTCCGAACTTGCGGATGCCCTGGAAAAGAGGATAGGGGAAAAGTAACCTCGCTGTGCCTGGCGGGTCCCCAGACCCGACAGGGAAGGATGAACCTCCCGCCAGGTCAGGGATGCGTATGCATTCATACGAACCTGGTGGGCACAAAAAAGTAAACTGCGCTTTCATTGGCGCGTAGGCAAGCCTTTACGGCTTGCCAGCCTCGGCTATGCGAAAAACTCTATAAGCTAAATTTGTGAGCAAGACAAAAGCAATCTTTTATTCAGAATGATACCAAAAAAGAAAATCACAAAAGTTATCCTCGAGATGGCGGAGAAAATCATGAAGGAATATAAGCCGGAGAAGATTATCCTCTTCGGCTCCTTCGCATACGGCATGCCCACAAGGGATAGCGATATCGACATGTTGATAGTCAAAAGAACCAAAAAGAAAAGCATGGACCGGTGGTTCATCTTGAAAAAGTTATGTCAAGATCCCAACCGGGGGATTCCCTTTTCTCCATTGGTCTTTACTCCCAAGGAGCTTGAATACCGTTTGTCTTTAGGAGACGATTTCATCAAAGAGATTTTGAAAAAAGGCAAAATTCTATATGAGAGAAAACAGTAAAAAGTCGGTCCAGGAATGGTTAGTTAAAGGCGACCATGATATCGAGACCGCGCAATTTCTGTTTGAAAAACATGGACATACAGACATCATTGGCTTTTTGATTCAACAGGCAATTGAAAAATATCTAAAAGGATATTTAATCTATCATGGGTGGGAACTTAAAAAGATACACGATCTACAAGAATTGATAAATGAGGCAACAAAGATTGACAAAGGTTTTGAAACTTTCTTAGATTCTTGCATCAACATATCCAAATATTATATTGATACCAGATATCCTGGATTCCCTACCAGATATTCACGACAAGAGATAAAAAAATCTCTTGGCATCGCAAGCAAAATAATTGAAAAAGTCAAAAGAGCGATAAGATAATGCCAGAAGATTATCGCAGATTTTTAAAACCGGATGTGGTCTCCAAACTCTCCGGGATGGAGATCAAAGCAAGGCTGGTGGTGGAGGGGTTCATCGCTGGCTTGCACAAAAGCCCTTATCATGGGTTTTCGGTGGAATTTGCCGAGCACAGACAATATATGCCCGGAGATCCCCTGAAGAATGTGGACTGGAAAGTTTATGCCAAGACAGATCGATTCTTCATCAAGGAGTTCGAAGAGGAGACCAATCTGAAAGCCTATATCCTGCTGGATACCTCCGGCTCCATGGGATACAGTTCCAATGGCGTAAACAAGCTGGAATATAGCTGTTATCTTTCCGCCGCCCTCTCTTATTTGATGTTGAAACAGCGGGATTCGGTGGGATTGGTCCTGTTTGATCAAAATATAAAGAAATACATTCCTCCCAAGTCTGCCTTGAGAAGTCACCTGCATGTTATCCTGCAGGAATTGGACAAGCTGGAGTCTTCCCGAACCACCAACATCAGTTCTGCTTTGCACCAGATGGCGGAGAGGATAAAAAGACGCGGCTTGATCATCTTGATCTCCGATCTTTTTGACGATCCCGACAGGGTGTTAAATGGGCTAAAGCATTTCCGGCATAAAAAACACGAGGTGATCGTCTTCCACGTGTTGGACCCAAAGGAACGCACCTTCGCCTTTCCGGAATTAGCCATATTCAAAGATTTGGAGACAGATGAGGAACTGATGACCTCCCCCTGGCAGATAAGAAAGGAATATATCGAGAGATTTAAGGCTTTGGTCAGCAAATACACCCTCCAGTGTCGGGAAAGCTTGATCGATTATGTGCTTCTGGATACCTCCATTCCCTTTGATTATGCTCTTTTTTCCTACTTGAGCAAAAGGCAGAGATTGTGGTAAGTCAACCGGTCAACGGATTAAACAGATTGAACGAATGAGAGCTAAGAAATGATTGGTTTGATCCACTGATCGGCAAAATTAAGGGAAGATTATGGCGAAAAAGTTGTTGATCGGTGCTCACATGTCCATCTCTGGAGGAGTTTTCAATGCCCTTCTTTTCGGGAAAGAGTTAGGATGCACCACTATTCAGATTTTCACCAAAAACAACAATCAGTGGAAAGCCAAGGAGATCACGTCTGAGGATGTGAAAAAGTTTTTCGCGAATCAAAAAAGGACTGAAATATCTCCGGTGGTGGGGCATAACGGGTATCTGATAAACTTAGCCTCTCCCAAAGAGAACGTTTATAATCTATCCCGGGAGTCCATGCTGGTTGAGCTGAAACGCGCCGAACTTTTAGGTCTGCCATATCTGGTGATGCATCCGGGTTCACATCTGGGGAGAGGAGAAAAAGAGGGGATAAAAAAGATCGCCCGCTCCATAGACTGGCTTCATCAAAAGACCAAAGGATACAAGGTAAAAATTCTGCTGGAGACCACTGCCGGTCAGGGAAGCGCCATCGGGTATCGATTTGAGCACTTGGCAGAGATAATTAAACGAGTGAAAGATAGTAAGCGATTGGGGGTATGCTACGACACCTGCCATACCTTCGCCGCTGGATATGACATTCGAACTAAAAGGGCTTATGAGACGACCTTCAAAGAATTTGATAAAGTTATCGGACTTTCCCGGCTTAAGGTTCTTCATGTGAACGATTCGCTAAAAGATTTGGGTTCCCGGGTGGATCGACATCAGCATATCGGAGAGGGAAAGATCGGACTGGAAGGGTTTCGCCTGTTGATGAATGATGCCAGATGGGAAAAGATTCCCAAGATTCTGGAGACCCCGAAAGAAGAAGAGACGGCAAGGGACATTAAAAATCTAAACGTGCTCAAAAGCTTGGTCAAATGATTTATGACGAATGACGAATGAGATGACCTCTCCCCCCGTCCCCCTCTCCCCCGCCTCTGGCGGGATTTTCAACATGAAATGGAGAGGGGTTCACCCTGAGGGGATTCACCCTGAAGGGGAGATAGGGGGTAAGGTAGAAACAGCCACAGTTTTGCTGGTAATAACGAAAACATTCGAGGAGAAAATGAATCAGATGAAATTTAAAATTGGTTCGGTCTTTCTGATCTTTATTTTCGCCATAAGCTTGACCTCCGTATATGGTGCGTCCGGCATACTTCTGGATATCAGTGTGAAGGAGGGGATTACCGATGACAGCGCAAGCTTTGAGCTTATCGACCAAAGAGAAATAAGACTTCTAAATGGTGTGGAGACCGCCTCCTTTCAAGCTAATTTTACCCTTTCCACAATCCCCACCGTGCTGGATAATGAAAACGTTATTTTGAACTTAAGTCTCATCACCCTACCTCCAAAGCCCCAGACCATTTTTACAGAAGTCCTGGCTAAGGATAATCAGACGTTCTTTATTGGCGAGGTGAAGGCAAAACAGGGAAGGGTCTTTCAAGTTTATCTAACTCCCAGAATAATAGAGATGCCAGAGCCGGAATGCGATTTTAATACTCGGGACAAGGAAGCAGAAGAGTGGGAGGAGCTTCCCAGCGCTCATTTCTTTTTCCGCTATATTTTAAACTCCTTAGCTGACCTGCACTGGGCAAAGATCAAGGGATATGCTGAGACCGAATACAGACGGTTCCGGGAGACCTTCGGGTTCACTCAACCAGCCATGGACAGGATGGAGTTTTTTTTCCTCCCATGTCGAGCAAGTGAGGTGATTTGGGATGATCGATTTGATATTGGGCTGGATCCGGTAAAAAACAAAATTTACGCCATCTATAATCTTTTTGAGAGAAGCTTAGACTCCCCCGGGGTGGGATTTCTTCTGTTCTACAGGTTATGGGGATATGCCCCTCCCATGCTGGCAGAAGGAATAGGAGGTTATTTCTCCATGTCCCATCACTTCACCAAGAAACTGATTTCCACCCAAAGATGGGTTCCCTTAGAGAAACTCAAGATAACTAAAGATTATAGAGGGCAACCAAAAGACGTGGCTTTCTGGGAATCCTGCTCGTTTGTAAGGTTTTTGGTGAGAACCTACCATTTACAAAAATTCAAACTCCTGTATGAAAAAGCTACTGATCTCACCTTAGAGCAAGTCATAGAAGAAGTATACCAGAAGAATCTGGCTACCTTAGAGAAGGAGTGGCTTTCTTTCCTTGAGGGATACCGGGATACCATCAGCGATTTTTACTACTTAGCGTCTGTAAAGATGAATAACCATCATTACGACGAAGCCATAGAATTGTATCATGACATGTTGAGCTTGTTTGGGAGAAACCCGGGAATAATACGCAGTTTAGCTTACGTGTATTATCTAAAGGGTGATTATGATCAATCAGAGAAGTACTATCAGGAGGTGCTTTCCGGCGACACTCTGAACTTAGAATATCTTCATATCCTGGGAAATATAAAGGGAATCAAGGGTGAATACGATAAGGCAAAAAGTTACTACCTGAAGGTGATCTCTGTTGATTCAGGCTATGTGGAGTCCTATGTTAAATTAGCTAAGCTGGAGATAGCCAACGGAAATTTACTGTTTGCCAAAGAACACTTTGAGCAAACTAAAGGTTTGGAGACCAAAACTCAGGCCAAGGCGGAGATCTATTCCGGATTGGGAACCATCTATGAGAAGCTGGACAAAGCCGAAAAAGCCCAGGAGCACTTCCAAAAAGCGCTGTTTTATGCCAGACGTTTTGTTTTCGAATTTTCAGACAGACCTATTCCTTATCTTAAATTAGGTGAAGTATTTTTTAATGTGGGAGAGATAGATTCAGCCATCAATTTTCTCCGGATAGCAGAGTTTTTAGAGGACAGGCCCCTGTATCGCGGCAGGGTGCTTTTAGCTTTAGGAAAGGCATATCAAGAAAAAGATGACGTGCCCAAAGCTAAGGTGTGTTTCCGGGAGGTGCTGAGCCTTCCTGCAGGATTTGAGGAGAAAAAAGAGGCGGAGAAGCTTTTGAAATCTATGTAATAAAACAAACCTCTCCCCCTTTTTCCCCCTCTCCATTTTATGGAGAGGGGGATAGGGGGTGAGGTAAATCAGTGGTTGGTTCATGTTCAATTTTCTTAATCCCATCATACTTTTTGTAGCAGGAGCGGCTGTCCTTTTGCCACTTTTGATCCACATATTTAACCGGCAGAAGGTGAAAAAGATCTCCTTCAGTTCCCTTCTTTTTTTGAGGTCTCTGGAGAAGACCCGGATGAGAAGGGTGAAGATTATGGAGTATCTTCTGCTCATAATCCGGACTCTGATCATCCTTCTGGTGATTGCTGCTTTTGCTCGACCAGCCATAAGGGGAGGCTTTGCCACAAAAATTGGAGCACATGCCAAGACCTCTGTGGTGATACTTCTGGATAATTCTTACAGCATGGGTTATGAGACCAAAGATGGATCGGTCTTTGAGTTGGCAAAAAAAAGAACGGAAAAAATAATTGGGCTACTTGAGGAAGGCGATGAAGCCAGCTTAATTTTGTTTGCCTCCCAGCCAACGCTTTCAAATCCTCAACCGACCTATGATTTCAAGAACCTGATAAAGTATCTGGACGAAGAGGCATCTTCTTCGGCTGAAAAAACCGATGTAGGTGAGGCTCTAAAGATAGCCTACCGGATTTTAAAAAAATCCAAGAATTTAAACCAGGAGATTTATCTTGTTACTGATATGGAAAAATCCGGATGGTCCTCCCTCCATCCAAACTTTCTTTCTTCAGAAGGCAAAAAGGAAAAGCTTTATCTGGTGGATGTTTCGCCTGCGGAAAAACAGAATCTGTGCATAGAAAAAATAGAGTTTGGCAATCAGTTGATAGAGAAAGAAAAGCCTTTTCAGGTCACAGCCAAAATCGCCAATTTCAGCTCCCAGCCAGTAAGAAACCTTTTGGTAGGGCTGTATCTGGATGGAAAGAGGGTAAGTCAGACCGACATAGATATCGAGAAAGACGGAAAGGCAACGGTGAAGTTTTCACCAACCGTGGAGAAGGCGGGAATTCATACCGGGTTTTTTGAGTTGACCGACGATGATCTTTTAATAGACAATCGCAGGTTTTTTGCCTTCAAGATCCCGGAGAAGATCGATGTGCTTCTGGTTGGGGAAAACCAAAGGAACACCCACCATTTGAACCTGGCTTTAAATCCTCTGGATAGAAGCGATGCCAATAAGGAAATTACCCGAATAAATAAAAATTCTCTGTCCGGGATTGATTTCAACCAATATCAGGTGGTTATCATCTCCAACCTTTCCCGATTGACCGACGTTCAGCTTACCAATCTGGAGAGATTCGTACAGAGGGGAGGGGGAGTATTTTTCATTTTGGGAGACAACATCGATCCTGAGTTTTATTCCAAACAGCTCATCGAGAGATTCTTTAACCTAAATCTGAAAAGCCCGCTTACCCCCACCAAGAGTGTGCGGGGTTTCTTTAGTTTTGAGAACATCGATTTGGATCATCCCATTTTTCAGATATATCGGAATGTAGAAAAAGATAAGCTCCCCCTGATAAAGTTTTTCTCCATTTTCGAGTTATCCGAATTTGGATTCACAGGACCGGAAAGCCGGAATGTGAAAACCATCATTCGTTTCAATCTGGGAAAACCGGCTCTTCTGGAAAAAAGCTTTGGTGTGGGCAAAGTCTTGCTTCTGGCGGCATCTGTGGAGGAGAGTGAAGGTGATCTGGTGGTGCATCCCTTCTTTGTTCCCCTGATCAATCGGGCGGTGGAGTATCTTGCCGCTGATCTCTCCAGATTGGATGAGGATGTCCTGGTGGGCTCAAAGGTCACCCGGGAACTTCCTGCCGATTTGGCTGGAAAGGAAATAGAACTGTTCGATCCGGAGATGAGAAAGATAGCCTTACAGCCATCATTTCAAACCGACAAGCTCATCTTAAAGATAGATGATACTGACCTACCGGGGATATACGATATACGGGCTTCAACTTCCTCATCTACCAGAGGAGAGGTGGTGGATCGATTTGCGGTAAACGTAGATCCCAAGGATTCTGATCCCGAAAAGATAGAAATATCCGAGGTTGAAAAGAAATTGGAAGGTCTTAGCCTCTTTTACATCAAGCCCGGGGATGACATAGAGAAATCGATCCTACAATCCCGCTATGGCAAAGAGCTGTGGAAGACGTTCTTGTGGGTAGCCTTTGGTCTTTTAGCTCTGGAGATGTTTTTGGCAAGGAGCAGGAAGAAAGACATCGTGTCCAAAGAGAAGAGTTAGAATGGAAAGTCTCCTGTTCGTCACGGATTCTCCTTTTGCGAAAAAGACTTCCGTTGCCAACAAAGAGAAATGGTAGCCGCAACCTTCAGGTTGCGTGAGGGTATTAAGGATTAGCATAAAGGTTTCGCAGGCTGACTTCGTCCCGAGGGACTCAGTCCGAGGGAAGCCTGCGGCTACCAAAATTTCCTGATGCTCCGGGAATAGGCTCAAGATCACGCTAAAGGCAGGAGAATTCCTGAAGCTACAGAACATCGGAATTCAGTGATACTAAGCTTTAGGGGAGCAAAGGGTCAAGGCATCCGTTACCAACAATAGTATTGACTGAATTGCTTGCGCATGTTATTCTATCAACATGCGTTTTCTTTTTCTGCAACAAAGGTAAGGTGAGTAATATATGACCCTGGTCAGCCTAAAGAATATCTCAAAATCATACGGCACCGATCTGGTCTTAGGCAACATCACCTGGCAGATTGAGGAAGGAAGAAAGATCGGGCTTTTGGGATCAAATGGGGCAGGGAAGACCACCCTTTTTCAAATCATCACTGGTGAGCTGGAGCCGGATAGGGGAGAGGTGATCAGGAGCAAACACTTAAAAATCGGCTTCTTGCGCCAGGAATATCAACTGGAGGATAATCTCACCCTGTTCGATGAGATGCTCAAACCTTTCTCTGAACTTTTGAAGCTCCATGACCGGTTGCGAAACTTGGAACAGGAGATGTCCTCTGCAAGGAACCCAAAAAAACTTTTGGAACTGTATGGTGAACTGCAACTCGAGTATGAAAACAAAGGCGGATATAACTATGAGAATAAAATTGAAAGGGTGCTTAATGGATTGGGCTTTAAGAAAGAGGATTTTGCCAAGAGTATCAACATTTTAAGTGGAGGTGAGAAAAACAGAGCCGCCTTAGCATCCGTTCTTTTATCAGAGCCGAATCTTCTTTTGTTGGACGAGCCCACCAATCATCTGGATATTGAGGGGACTGAATGGCTGGAGCAATATCTGTCGGAGTTTCCCGGAACCGTAATTTTGGTATCGCACGATAGGTATTTTCTGGATCGGGTTGTCAGAGAGGTGGTGGAGCTTGAGGATCATATCGTGACAAGATACGTGGGTAATTTCTCCTCTTACGTGGTTCAGAAAGCGCAGAGGCTGGAGAAGGGTTTAAAGGGATACGAGGCACAGCAGGAGTATATCCGTCGCACCGAGGATTTCATTCGCCGAAACATCGCCGGACAGAAGACAAAACAGGCACAATCCCGGAGAAAGGCTTTGGAGAAACTTGAAAAATTAGAAAAACCTAAAACCAAAGCCAAAAAGATGAAAATTTCGTTTTCTCCGACCCAACGCACTACAAGGGCACTTGTCTGGACAGAAAATTTGAGTAAAAAGTTTGACGGTAAGAGTCTTTTTGAAAGCGTCAACTTCTCAATCGAAAGATATGATCGGGTGGGTTTGATCGGTCCGAACGGCTGTGGCAAAACCACGTTTTTGAAAATTCTCATGGGAAATGAGGACCCCTCATCCGGAGAGGTTAAGATTGGTTCCAAGTTGGTTGAAAATCCCGCCCTTGTCGGGGATGTGGGCTATTACGATCAGGAGCATCTGGGACTGGATGTGGAAAGCACGGTTTTGGATGAGGTGTGGAAAGCCAGTCCTCGAATGCTGTTGTTAGAGATGCGTAACTTTTTGGCAAAGTTCTTATTCTGCGGCGATGATGTGTTTCGAGAGATTAAAAGTTTTTCCGGTGGTGAGCAGAGTAGAGTGGTTCTGGCTAAGCTGATTCTGTCCAAGCCCAATTTTCTCATCTTAGACGAGCCGACCAACCATTTAGACATCGCCTCCAGAGAAGTTTTAGAAAATGCACTGGCAGAGTTCGGAGGCACGCTTCTGGTTGTTTCGCACGATCGTTATTTTCTCAACAAGATTGTAAGCAGGATTTATGCTTTCGAAGACAAAAGCCTAAAAGAATATTTGGGAGATTATTCCTACTACGAGGAAAAGAAAAGGGAGCAGAAAGAGAGAGAGAAAAAGATATTAGAGATTGCAAAACAGGAAAGAAAAAAGCGGACTATAGTCAAGAGAACCAAACCCAGAGTCAAGAAAAGAAGCCTGTTTCAGATAGAAAAGGAAATCTCTGAGATCGAGCAGAAAATTGAGGAGATAGATTATCTAGTCGCCACCGAGGAGATTTACACCGATTGGCAGAAGCTTTTAGAATTAAATCGGGAAAAGGAAGAGCTATCCAAAAAGCTGGAAGAGCTGTATGCTGAATGGGAAGATTCAGCCGAGCGGTAGGTTGGGCTGTCCATTTGGACTGCCCGATAAGTTTACGCGAGGCTGGAAGCCCCGCGTACGCCGTTGTTATATCTGGTTCGGGGTGAAGTTCGTAGGGCGAACACCCATGCTCGCCCAATTCATGCAGGTCTGGTCATACCATAGGCAGATCACGCCCGAGGCGGGAGAGCCCCGCCTACGCTGTTGTTATATATAGTTCGGGGTAACGGAGACCCGTCAGGGAGGGCATCCCGAACCAACCTCTTAATTCTCTTTTCCCACTTGATTTATTCTTTTGTTCACTTTACTCCAAGAAGGCGTAATGAGGAAGCTTTCCTCCATGTTCTCAATCATCCTGATAAACTTGCTCATGGGCACCGAAAAGGTGAGAACATCTTCCGGGACGCACGGTCGCGCCGAGACGTCAAACATTCCCAGAACTGCTCTGGGACGGTCAGAGTTCTTCTCCAGATAAGGATACTGGACAATGGAGCCGCAACCGGCGGCAAAGGGGGCAAATACCCCGCTGGGATCAGCCTCATCAAAGTTTGTTAGAGTAAAAAGACCGGAGAGAACGTCGGGTTCAGCGAAGAAGACAACCACCTCCGGATCATCTGACTCCTTGAGCATATCCCACCTCTTGAAAACTATGAACTCAGCCGCCGCCTCAAACTGCGGTAACTTCTTCATCGCCTCTTTAACCAGTTCGGGTGTTTTCTTATAACGCTCCCCCTCAAGTTTTCCCGGAATGCCGCAGGAGAGAAAATATTCGAAGTTCGGCATGATTTCCGGGGTAAATCCCAGATACCTCTTTCCACCACCACAGCCAATTGAGTCGGCGGCAAAACAAAGTGATTCGCCCTTTCGCACCCTCGAAAGATCGCAGATAAAGCACCTGTGGTCTGAGGGAGGTTTGACCACTTGGGTCCGTCCCGACTCATTATTGTAATAAAAAATGATTGGGAGTTCTGCTCCGTTAAAATACTTCTTCCAAAGCCTCATGAATTCTTGTTTGATTTTTATATCCATAACCAATTTCTCCTCTGGTAAAGAGTTTTTTCACATTTGCTACCATACTTGTGTGCCCGTCAAATTTCTCAACCTGACGGGCACGGAATTCATGGACAACAAAATAGAGCGGTAGGTCGGGCTTCCGGAGGATGCCCGACAAGCATAACTAACAACATTTCGGTGGTGGACCACCTTTGAAGACATAGTTTATCAGGTAAACTACGTCACCTAAGTCAACGATTCCGTCACAATTAACATCACCGAGTTCTGGGGGGGGTCAGGAGCAGTGCCGTCTTTATATAGATAGTTTATCAAATAAACCACATCTCCAAGGTCTACCACGCCATCCTCGTTGCAGTCACCAGAAACAGTAGATCGGGCAGTCCAAATGGACTGCCCGACAAGCATAGCTAACAACATTTCGGTGGCAGGCCACTTCTGTACAGATAATTGATCAAGTAAACCACATCACCGACGTCAACGATTCCGTCACAATTAACATCGCCAACTTCTGGGGGGTCAGGAGGAGAACCGTTTCTATATAGATAGTTTATTAAATAAACCACATCGCCGATGTCTATCACGCTATCCCCGTTGCAGTCACCAGTGGGAAGGCAGTTAAAAAGAACCGAGACATTATCAGAACCATAATTGGCAGTTGCCAGGTCAAGATCTCCATCGCCATCAAAATCAGCAGCAAAGATGGAGTAAGCATAATCCCCCACCGGATAGACCGAATCAGGGGTGAAAGTTCCATCCCCGTCATTCATAAGAATCGAAACGTCGCTGGAAAACTCACTTGAAACTGCCAGGTCGAGGTCATCATCACCATCCAGATCGACAGCGAAAACCGACCAGGGGCCAGTACCCGCTGGATAGACTGAGTGGGCACCAAAGGTACCGTCTCCATTGTTCAATAGAACCGAAACGTTGCTGGAATAACAATTCGCGGTCTGCAGATCGAGATCACCGTCTCCATCAAGATCAGCAGCAAAGACCGACAAAGGAAGATCACCCACAGGATAAAGCGAAGGGAGTGAGAATGTCCCATTCCCATTGTTCAGCAGGACTGCGACATCGTAGGAACCATAATTAGCGGTCTGGAGGTCAAGATCACCGTCTCCATCAACATCAGCGGCAAACACCGATACGGGCATGGTCATATCACCAACCGGATATGACGAAGGGTAAGCGAAGGTGCCGTCTCCATTGTTCAATAGAACCGAGACATCGTCAGTATATATGTTTGCAGTTGCCAGGTCCAGATCGCCGTCACCGTCAAGATCGGCTGCAAAGACAGAGACAGGGCCATCATAGACTGTATAGGTCGTTTGGGGGAAAAAAGTACCATCTCCCTTGTTCAGTAAAACCGAGATATCGCTGTCATACATATTGGCAGTCACAAGATCAAGGTCTCCATCACCGTCAAGATCACCCCCAAAGACCGACCACGGATCCTCATTCACCGGATAATCCGAATGCGGGGCGAAGGTGCCGTCCCCGTTATTCAACAGAACCGAGAGGTTATCCGTGTGAATGTTCGCAGTTGCCAGATCCGGGTCCCCATCACCATCCAGATCAGCCGCAAAAATTGACCAGGGCTTTTCACCCACCGCATAGACCGAATCGGGGGCGAAGGTGCCCGGGCTTTCGTCGCTGACTTCAGTGGTAAAAGACCAGATATAGCTGCTGTCCAGAGGACATCCGAAGGTTGATTTTATATCGGTGGTAAGCACAACAGTTACGATTTCCCCTACAGCGAAATCTTCTGAGGGGCCCAAGGTTGCAGTTTTAGTCAGATTGTTGTAGGTAATCGTGCCCTGGTGAAGTCCGGTAGACCATGCATTCACTACAAAAGTAGAGTCGTTGATGGTGGTCTCATCCATATCAATATCGAAAGTCACAGAGATGTTGGTTGAAACCGGTACATTCAACTCATTCTGTGCAGGAGAAGTGGAAACAATGTTGGGAATAGTATCTAATGAGGGACCTCCCTGAATGCAATAGACTTTTCCGCCTGAACCAGACAGCATCTGGGTTCCTGCCAGAGCATCAGGTGTGCCGTCGCCGTTCACATCTGGCAGACCTCTCACCGTGAAAACTCGATTTCCTGTGTAGTAGGTCCAGAGGGTGTCACAAACTCTCAGATCAACGCAGTAGACCTTGTAGTCAAATGACCCCCCCACAGCCTCAGGATACCCATCGCCATTTATGTCATCCACACCATCAACTGACCATACATCCCCTCCGTTTGTGGTACCCACGGTGTAGCTGCAGATTAGATCGCCGTCGACACCAGAAACGCATATTATGGCATTTAACCACGAACCGATCAGAACGTCCTGAATTCCATCGTCATCAATATCGTCGATGGGCACAACTCTCATGATGTAATCGTATGTTCCCACCAAATAGCTCCAGATATGCGCTCCATTGGCACCGCTTCTGCAATATACATATCCGTCCCATACGCCGGCTAATGCGTCCTGTATGCCGTCTCCGTTCACGTCCTCAATGGCGGCAACATCGTGAACTGATGCTCCGAAACTATGTTCCCATAAAACAGTGGCTGTTCCCGTGCTGGCACCGGAGACGCAGATGATTCGATCATCGTAAGTATCTCCCGCACCAATCAAGGCATCGTTTTTTCCGTCTGTATTAACGTCCGCAATCTCTGCCACGGCAAAAACCGCATCGTCTGCTGAAAACTTCCAGATTAAGTTGCCATTGGTGCCATCCACGCAGAAGGCGGCATCTGCATCTGAGCCTGCGCCAAACAGGACGTCATCTATGCCGTCCTCATTTAGATCCTGTATAGGGCAGATGCTGTAAATCCAGCCAGAGGGGGGGTGGTCATAGGTATCATAAGACCACACCACACTTCCATCCTGACCATCGATGGTGTAGGCGGTTCGCCCTCCCCAAGCTGTTCCCAGAAGGGCATCCGGATGACCATCTGCGTTTACGTCCTCAGTGTAAGAGACGCATTGATCCCCATATCCACCGCTGTTGCTCGGTCCTCCCAGAGGACGGCAGGACCAGAGAACTGTGCCGTAGCCCGGGCTGTTTCCTTTGATACAATAAAAATTACTATCCAACGGAGCTCCGGCATCATAGGTCTCTACCAGCACATCCGGAAGCCCGTCCCCGTCCACATCCACAAATTTAGAGACGCATTCCACGTTTTCGATACCCTGAAACCACCAGATCAAATCTCCTCCATCTTTGAGACCACCCTTTACCACGGGGGTTGGCATCTGTTGGAAAGATTTGGATTGAGATAGCCGCTCCTGCATTATCTGCCAGTCTCGATCTTTGTTGACCATCTCTCCCCAGACTGTTGCAGTGACCAGAAGCATGAGTGTCACAAAAACAGGGGCAACAACTTTTAACCGTCTGGTAACCATAAAGCTTACCTCCTGAAACGAAAGGTTATTTTGTTGTTTTTATAACTCTTTTTGGATTATCCCAGAAACTGATTCATTCAGCCTCTTCTTATCTTTAAGTTACCTAAATTTTTGAATTTGTCAATAGAATTTATTGGGTGATTTTGCTTAAATGAGGCTTTCAGATCGGACAGTGGTTGTACCCCTGTCCGCCCTTCGATGAACTCAGGGTGGTGAGCCTGTCCTTCGACTTTGCTCCCTTCGGGTCTGCCCAGACGGGCAAGCGTCTGCTTGAGCCTCAGGGTCAAAGACAGGACAGTGAGCCAGTCGAACTGTCGAACCATAGAAAAAGAGTAGGGGCTCGTCCTGAAGGGTGCAACCCTCTCCCCAACAGGAAGTTGGTAACGGACGAGGGCGTCCGTTACCAACAAGCTGATTTTTTAACTTGCTCTGTTCAGTTCAAATAAAAACCAGCACCTAACTTAAGTTAGGTGCTGGTGCTTTTTCGGTATTGTGTTGGTCTGACGCACAGGGCGAATTATTTTCTTATTTACTCCTCCAGCATCTCCACGTTAGCCCGGGGAATTATGGCTTTGGTTCCGTCAGCGAACTTCACCTCCAAAACTCTGGCAGATGATTCTGATTCTAACTTCTGCAGCTCTGGAGGAAGGGCACTCACCTTACCCAATTTCCCAAAATAAGGTTCGCGTATCACCCGCACCGGATAGCCCTGGGTGAGTCCGACAGTCTCAAATTCCTTTGCTTCCTCTTTTTTATGCACGTCCCCTGCGAAGGGAATCACCACTTCCGGCCGGATCACGCCTGCTCTAATCTGGGTAGCTCCATTTATGCAAGCCATCATGCCTTCTTTTGATTTCAAAAGTGAAAACGTCTTCTCCGCCATGTTCATCTGTCCGAACCCTTCGGTGACCACCAGGGTTATTCCCAATTCCTCTGATCCGGTGATGGCTACCCCTAAGTCGTATCCCAAAAAATCCCTTAGGTCTTTGTCGTCGAATCCACCCACCACAACCCCCTTTGCACCCACTCTTATGGCTTTTTTTATGGCATCTGCGGTGACTAAATTTCCCCCAACGATTACTTTGTCCTTGCAATCCTTATCGATCAATTTATCCGTCAACACCTCGGTATTATCCTTTACCACCAGCTTGATCTCTCCATGAGTCTCCCCACCGATGCCGAAGATACCTTGAATAAATGACCCCCAGGTGGAGACCGCTACCCCCTCTTTCTCAAATACCTCCACCACCTCACCTTCCAGATATGCCTTGATCTCCACCGGAATGGGATTCCCCCTGATCAAAACCTGTCCGGTGACGGAAGAAATACTTTCCACCGATCCTTCAGTTTTGCTCTTGCACTCTGAGCTGAAGAGTCCAAAAAAGCTTTTGCTCTTGGCGATAACCTCACCATCTTTGACCTTTTTGCCTTCTTTTTTCAGCATGTGATGCATTATGTCTTCCGGAGGGATGCCCAAAATGTTCGCCACATTGATCGGCTGCACGTTTCCCGGAAGCAGGGTGCGAGCTACCACCGTATCTGGCTTCACCTTGTCTTTTACCTTACTGAGAACGTCTCCTTTTAAGGGGAGTATTCTTTTCTTGGTCAAAAGAACCTTATCCGTTACCTTAAGTCCAGGCGTATAAGCATGACCCATCTAACACGCTCCTTTACATTTTTTCTTTACTTCTACACACCCTGTGTATCCAACATCTCTCGCATAGAGGATATTTTCTGTGAAATGCATAACCGATGAACCATAATCCATCGAAGATTATTCTTTTCTCTCCAATGCTTTCGGCTAATGCTTTCAATTCCTCCTGAAAGCTCATAAAATCTTCATACCTTTTTGTTTTTTCCCTATCGTTTTTATAAAACCTGCTTATCGAAGTATTATCTTGTTCTAAGGGAAGAACTCCCACCTGTAGATGGTCTTTGATCATTTGGCTTATCCAGGTATCAATGGGAACATATAGGTGTGGTAATAGTTCTTTCCAGATTTTTAGATACTTTACAACGAATTCCAAATATACACTAATAATTTTTTGATTAACATTTTCTGTCTCTTTACAAAGTGATTCAAATAGGTGTCTATGAGCTTCGCTAAATTCTTTCTTTCTTATTAGGTTGTCTGTTTCTTGAATTAACTTGTCAATAATCTTATCGAATCTCTTTACGGCCAATTTCCCTCTTTCCCTTGATGCGCCTCTTCTGTAACTGATGACAGCTTTAAACAATTGCCTCAATTGATTCCTTTTTCGTAATTTTGTGTTTACTTGGGCTTCAATTAAGGATAAATGGAACTTATCAATCATTGAAGAATTTTGGCTGAGGATCCTACCTGTTTTCTTCAAGATGTTTGGTTCCTTAATGTAGCCCATCGAATGAATTCTCCACCAATATTTAAGCTCAGTTTCTTATAATCTCCCCAACGCCTCTTGGGGGTAGATGTCCAGCGCAATCATCCATTCTTTCAGTTTTTGCACTCTGACTTTGTGATCAGTCGGCAGATGGAATGGTCTTCCCCGGCAATCGATGATGATTCCGTTCGCTCCTCCATGAATCGTCGTCTCCACCTTATTTCCTTTTCCCGCTCCCACATCGAAACCTCGATGCGGCTCTAGGGCTGCCTTACAGGTTAATGGAACTCCGGTCTTTTCGTCCAATCCCAGGGGTATTCTTCTCATCTCTCCATATTTTACCGAACCCTCTTCGGTCTTCCCGTCAGGCATGGTGAACTTGTAGTCCAGAATCTCCCTTTCCTCTTTGGATTCACCCACCGGTGCGATGCAGGTGCCCAGATGAATCAAACAATCTTTGTCAAACACCTGAGTGGCGGCTTTGGCGTGAACCGTGGACAGGACACCCAACTGGGGCATCATGAAGATGGAGTCAACTGCTAAACGGGTTATCCCTTCCGGCAGGAAACCATCAATCAGCATCAAAGCAGCCTGTTGTCTTCGGGGAGCATGAGAGAGCACCCCTCCGGAACCGACGAGTATGCTCAAACTCATCATGTTAACCAGGGTCTGGCCACCTAACTCCTGCTCAAAGGCATCTCCAATGGTTCTCTGTTGTTGAACTCCTTTCAAAGCGGTGGCAAAGGACTTATGCTGGATGAATGCCAGCCTTAACGCCTCTTTGGCTATCGCCTGTTCGAAGATCAACTCCTCCATCATCTGAGGGATGGTAGTCGGTCGGATCATCTTGTTTTTCACCCGGTTTCTCAGATCTCTTTCGTCCATGTGAAAGGGGACCCAACGCATCACATTCTCCAAGCCCGTTTCAGCAAAAACGTTGGAGACCGAGTAGCTCATTCCGAGGTTGGCGCTAACCGTGCGGTTGAAGACTCCTTGAAAAACGGAGAATATATCGGTGGTCGCTCCTCCGATGTCCACCCCGACCGCCTCGATTCCCTCCTGGTCGGCAATGGTCTTGATGATAAGCCCCACCGCTCCGGGCGTGGGCATGATGGGAGCATCGGTCCAGGTCATAAGCTTTTTGTAGCCGGGAGCCTGAGCCATCACGTGTTCCATGAAAAGATCGTGGATCTTTTCACGAGCCGGCAGGAGATTTTCCCTTTCCAGCACCGGCCTTAGGTTATCCACGATGTCTAAATCAACTTTGTCCTGCAGAGTCTCTTTGATCGCTTCTCTGGCATCCACGTTGCCAGCGTAGATGATGGGGAGTTTATATCCAATCCCCAATCTCGGCTTGGGATCAGCGGCAGAAATCAATTCAGCTATTTCCACCACGTGGGTGGTGGTGCCTCCGTCTATTCCGCCGGAGAGCAAAATCATATCCGGCCTGAGATGCCTTATCCTTTGGATCTGCTCATGAGGAAGCCGCTTGTCGTTGGAGGCTATCACGTCCATCACAATGGCGCCTGCCCCCAAAGCTGCACGTTCAGCCGACTCGGCGGTCATGCTTCTCACCACCCCTGCCACCATCATCTGCAGACCGCCACCGGCTGAGGAGGTGGAAATATAAAGGTCCGTGCCCACGTTGTCTTTGGCGGGTGAGATGATCTTGCCCCCCTCATCCAAAAGCTTTCTTCCGGTGAGATCCTCCACCTCGCCTACGGCATTTAAAACTCCCATGGTGACGTCTTCAAAGGGGGCCTCCACCGTGGTGGGCGCTTCACCCCTCACGATCAATCGATATTCCTCCCCTTTCTTTTCAATCAAGATCGCTTTGGTGGTGGTGCTACCACAGTCGGTAGCCAAGATTATCTTAATGTCTTCAGGTTTTAGATCTTTCATAGTGCTCCTTCTCTTTACCGTTCGCTACATATTCAGATTGTTCTTAGCCGCGTAGCGGTCATGTGACCGCCCAGAGGCATAAAGCCTCTGCTACGCGCTTTGGATTGTGTTGTGTCAGGAGTAGCTCCTGATACAACAGGCAATCCCTCAGTATCCTGCGATGCACTCCCATCTTTTGCCATCCCCAGAAAGCTTGCGGAAAACCATCTTGCCTGTGTCCAAATCCATCACCACCTGGCTGGCCGGGGAGATATTCGGTCCGCCAACTGGTTGCATGAAGACGGCAGTGAATACGTAGGCGTTGAATAGCCGTACCTGCACGGCGAACGGCTGTTCGCCCTTGGAAGGTAAGAATTCAATCACGTGACCTGGCCCCCAAGACAAATCGTAACAGCAACGGACGATTCTCTTGTTTACCAGATCGGGGCTCCCAGTTAGAATGAACCCCCTGTATTCGTCGAACGTGGGCAAGAAAACCTCATTTCCAATGAAGAGGGCTGCGGACTCAAACGCGATTTTGGCAATAATACGGTACGCAACGGGATCCGTAGGGGGAGGCACCACGTCCGGAGTGCCATTCGCATCAGTACGCAGAGTGTACCTATTCTGTCTAGAGTCCGGCGTAAAGCTTGGATCAACCTTGAAATGCTTGAGTCCCAGCTTCCTGATGGCGAAGTTAACCCAGTAATCCTTAGGGGTCTTTGCCTCTAGATTGCCTCCCAAATCGAAATTGTGACGTGGGCACGCTAGGGGATACACTAGGTTCCCGCCAATCGACTGCTGGACGATATGGTATTTCTTCCTCTGGTCGATAGGCTGGAAGCAGTAAATGCAGTTTTTTTTCAACTTGTATTCCATTCCCCGTCCCATCTTCTAAGCCGCGTAGCGGAGCCTTTACGGCTCCGCACAGAGGTATGAACCGTGTGGTTCATACCAGAGGCATAAAGCCTCTGCTACGCGGAAACAAATAATTCTGTAGGTCGAGCATGGCCAAGCCTGCTCGACATCTTTTTGTTTGAATTGTTGCGGGGTGTGGACACCCCGCAACAACAAAACATAATAAGTTTACTCCATCAATGCCTGGGCTATGGCGTTCCCAAACTCCTTGGCGGCTGGGGGACCGCTGGCGGTGATGATGTTGCCATCTCTCTCCACACCTTCGCCGGTATATTCTGCGCCTTTATCCTTCAACTTCTGTGCCTCAGACTGGTATACGGTAGCCTTTTTGCCCGAAAGGATTCCTGCATTAGCCAATGTCACCGGTGCAATGCAAATGGCACCTACAATCTTGTTCTGCTTTACCGCTTCATTTAACAGTGAATGGACTGAC
The DNA here is from genome assembly GCA_964403165.1 of uncultured Ignavibacteria bacterium. GTDB lineage: Bacteria > Zixibacteria > MSB-5A5 > MSB-5A5 > SM1-73 > SM23-73-3. Next base: position 7,286 of record CAYOFL010000013.1, on the reverse strand, counting down.
GAATCATCCCAATATACGCTTGACCCTGTGCCACCTATTAGTATGATCGCATCCCAGTCTTCTGACTTTATATCGCTTATCAGCATGTCCGGTTTGACTTCAGCGCCTAACATTCCTTTGGCGATCTCCAAAGATGTGCTGGCAACTTTGACCTCCACTTCTTTTTCTGCCAAGATCTGCTTGGGCTCAAGAAGCTCCTCGTCGCGGAAATTCTGGGGGGCGATTATCATCACCACTTTTTTCCCAGCCAGAGCCTTTTCTTCCTTAGCCACTTCCTCTTTGGGAATCTGAATCTCTTCCGTTTTTTCCTTGCATCCTCCAAACAGTGCCCCTAAAAGAATCAATGCACCTATGGCTAAAGAGATTTGCTTCATCTTTTCCTCCTATGATAGATAGAAATTTACATGGTTAAAAAATTGGACAACGGCACAATTATCTTTTGTAAAACCGCTTTCGTTTCTGACATCAGGTGATTTTATCTGCCTATGAGGATATATCTTATCTTCTCCTTTAAATTTTTCTCCCTCCACTGTTTTTTTCTTTGCAGTTTTCTTTCCTGCTTTGATGCTTTTTCCTTTTCCTGTGCCTCGGAGTCAACCGCCTCTATTCTTTGCAGAAGCTTCTCCACCGTCCCCCGCTCCTCCATCATCATTCTGATCTCGTCATAGTCTTTCCATGAGAAGACAGCTTGAACAAAAGGCTCAAAGAAAGCCATCATCTGACTGCCCACATAATTCAAAGGTTTGACCGATTCCAAAAAAAGTATAGCTGGAACCGACATCTTCCAGGAGACAACCTTCTGGGCAATTTTTGTCAAAATTTCCTCCTGGTAGGCAGTGAGTTCTTTTTTATCTGTTTCCCTCTGCCCCATGGAAAACATGTCTCTGAGGAAAGCCACAAAGAGTTACCTCTATTTCGTCATTTTAGATGTTTTCTTATCGCTGTATCTTTGATTTTACGAAATCTACCACCTGTTCTTTGTTCTGATTAAATCTTACATAAACCCCTCTGAAGTTCTCCAGCCGGGATGGTTTTGCAAAGGGCGAAAGCAAAACCCCGTTCTTGTCCACATAAAATGAGCGAAGCGCGTTCCAATCCCTCTCCCGCGTGGTAAAAAAGAATCTGATTTTGACCTTCTTCTGATCTAGCTCATAATGTGTCGGCAGAAAGAAGGATGAGAGAGAAACTAACATGATGATCACAGAGAGACCGGTAAGAAAGAGACTGGAGGTGGTCAGGTATACTACCAACCAGACCACAAACAAAAACACCATTATAAGAATCGAGATCAAAGTCTTTTTCTTCACCGGATGTGACGACAATTCAAGCACCGTTTTTTCACTCATCTTATCATTCGTTCACTCAAGGATACTTCGAAAAACCAGCTAACTTCTATCTTGTGGGGGCAGATCTTTTGGTGCTCTATATCTGTCCTTTCTCACCTGCCCGATCTCTTGGGCAAGTTCCTCTGGTTTGAATGTCTTCTTTTTAACCAGAAGGCGCACTAAAGCCTCTTGAGCTAAGTTATTGGAAAGGCATAACTCGTCGAAAGTTACCTCTCTCTCTTTGTCGCCCATCATTATCTTTAAAGCAACTCTTCTGTCTTTTTCTTCTGTCACGTATTCCCCTTTGTTTGGTGCCGAATGTAAACTCGATTATTATAAGTATAACCTAAATTTTTTCGTTTTTCAACAATTTTTCACCTCACTTGTCTCACCTGCCCGTTTTTTAACTCATAGATGGGAACATAAATATTCTCTCCCTGTGGATCAAAATGAATCTCACCGGCGGCTCCTTTAAAATCAAAAGTCCTCAAAAGAGCATCCTTTATTTTTTCCGGCGAGGTGACATTTTCAAAAATTGAAAGCAAAAGCTCCATAGACTCGTAACCCAGCATGCAGACTAAATCCGGCTCTTCTTTATACTGATCATAGTAAAGCTTTGCAAGACGCTGCCTGTGGGGGTTATTATTTTGAGGAAAGGTGTCTGAGGTGAAGATTATCTCCCGGTCGAGGATTTGAGCAAACTCCAGCACCTGTTGATTCCCGCATCCCTGGGTTCCGATGATGGTGGCATAGATGTTGAAGTTAGCCATGCGGGAAAGAATATCGTAGATGTTTTTTTGATCTGCTGAAATGAAGAATCCATCCACCCATACCGGAATTTGATCGAAAAATGAACCTTCTTCCTCCAAAGGAGAGGAAGAGGAGTATCCCAAAAGTGTGTTTTTTATTCCCCTTAGATATGGTGAAAAATCCTGAGTTCCCAAAGGATAGTGCTGTATAACCACTATCTTGCCTCCCAGTTCTGTAACTGTTTCTTTAAAACCCAAAGCCTCTGCTTTATTTTGTCCTTCCTCTGGAATCAGCATAGCAAATTCTTTAAGGTTATGATTTTGCATGACGAATTCTGCCAGACTTCTCCCTTTGCTCTGTGGGGAGGGGGAGAGTTGAAAAACAAAATCCCCTAAAGAGGCTAAAGCTTTCTTAGAAGCAGTGGGGGTGATCAAGGGAATCTCAAAATATTCTGCCGCCACTGCTGCTCCTACCACTGATTCACTCCTCATGGGTCCGATCACACAAACCACATTATCTTCCTCTATTAAGTCCCGACACAGCCGGGCGGCTTCCACAAAGTCTCCCTTGGTATCTTTTACCTCTAACTTTACCCTTTTTTGGCTAAGAGGATAGAAGGATAGGGCCAGCTTGATCCCATTTAATAAGCCAGTTCCATAAACAGAGAAGTCCCCGGTTAAAGGAACCAACACTCCTACTTTAATAGATTTCCCAAGCGAAGAGGAGGCATCCTTGAGGAGAAGACGAACTTCCCCGATATTTTTCCCCTGAGGGAAATTATCCTGGTAGTATCTTAATGCCTTAAAGGCTTCTGTATAATTTCCGCGCTCAAAATTCCGTTTTCCTGACCAAAAAAAAATTCGGGAGGCAAGTCTTTTATCTTTGTTGGTCAAAGAAAGCTCCACCAGTTCCCCCTCGGTAAGCCATTTTTCCAACAGAGGCTCAAGCGATCTTCGGGACAAAACCCTTAACTTCTCAGCCCTTGCCAATTGATGAGCATAGATGTAACTCTGGGCAGATTCAAACGTCTCTCCCAGAAGGTAGGCAATATTGCCCAGCATAAAATAACAGGTGGAAACGAACCTGCTTCGGGGAAATTGGTGGATAAAGTTTTTGAATTTCTCACTGGCGGAAGAGTAGTCTTTCAGATGATATTCGCATTTGGCGATCATGAGTTGAAAGTAGGAAAACTTTGGATCGGTGGGGAAAGATTCAGACAGGTTAACGAAAATATCTTCCGCCTTGAAGTAATCTTTTTCGGAATATCTTCTTTCTGCCTCCCTTAATTTCTTCTCCAGTTGGCTTAAATCTATGGTTTGTGACCAGCTGGCTGAGCCAGACCAGATGAAAATTGTCACAAGCAAGCATAGCAAATGGATGTTCTTTTTCATATCAACACATATGCGCTAACGTATAAGACCTATGACCCTTGCCCCTTGACCCTTGACCCTTAGGGTCAGGGGGCAAGGGGCAAGAGACACAGGATGTGCAGTTTGCCATTTCCTGAAATTTCACAGGGAGTATTTTCCGAAATCCTCTGGGTTGATTCTTTTCAATCTCTCCTTTAAGGATTCTGGATCGCTCAAATCCGGGGTTACCTTATCTCCCCTTTTTAACTGGAACAGCTCCTCCGTTACGTAAAGGGAAACCTTGGTTTTAAGCGCTAAAGCTATGGAATCGGACGGTCGGGCATCGATCTGCAGGACCGACCCGTTCACCTTAATATAGATTTTGGCATAAAAGGTCTGTTCCTTCAGCTCTGTGACCTCCACCTTCTGAACCTTTCCTCCCATGGTGGTTATCACCGATTTCAAAAGGTCGTGGGTCATGGGTCTTCGAGAGGCGACTCCGGATAGCTCCATGGCGATAGCTAAAGCTTCATAATGACCTATCCAGATGGGAAGCAGTCGATCCGAAGAATCTGCGGAGGACAGAATCACCACCGGTGAGTTGGTGACCATATCAAGCGCCAATCCGTTCACCTTTGCTTCTATCATATTCATTTTTCCCTCGGGGTTTTTTATTCTAAAGAGACTTTAAGTCTGTTGTTTTTTCACCACCCAGACCTTCAGTGAGGCGACCACATCACCTGAGATTTTGACAGGGACGGTATAGACGCCCAGCGCCTTTAGGGGTGTCTCCAGCATGATCTTGTGTCGATCGATGTCGAATCCTTTCTCTTGGAGAAGTTCGGCGATGGTTTGAGAGGTGACCGATCCGAAAACTTTGTCCTCCTCCCCCACCATAACCTCCGCAGTACAGGAGATCTTCTCCAGTTTAATCTTTTGTCTCTCCTCCTGTTTTTTTCTTTTTAGATCCTTAATCTCCTTCTGTTTTTTTATCTCCCCGATGGATTTTAAGTTTCCCTTGGTGGTGGGAACGGCTAAATTTCGAGGGAAAAGATAGTTTCGTCCATAGCCATCCTTCACCTCCACCACCTCGCCGCATTTACCTAATTTCTCCACATCATCCCTTAAGATCACCTTCATCACTTTTCTCTCCTGATCTTTATTTCTTTTTATTCTCAAAAAGCCGACCACCTGAGCCGATGCTCGATTTGGTTCAGGTTAAAGCTTAAGTTGTCCTTTCCCTTTTTCTTTGAGATAGGAAAATCTCTGTAATTACCTTCGGTTACTTTAAAGAGGTTGCTCCCTCCTTTGGAGGTAAGCTATCTGTAAATTTCGCCAGTGAAGGGAAGAAAGGCTAAGTGTCGGGCTCTTTTGATGGCTGAAGTTAGCCTTCTTTGATGCCAGGCACAATTTCCAGAGATACGCCGGGGTACGATCTTCCCTCGATCGGTGATAAATCTTCTTAACAGCTTTTCATCCTTATAATCGATTACATCCACTCTGTTCTCACAGAAACGACAGGTTTTCTTTTTTCTTCGCTCGAACTCATTCCGCATAAAGCAACTCTCCTGGTTTTTGATTCTGTATCTTTACTATAATCCTTCCAGTTCACCTAAATTTTTTTCATTGGCGCTGATTGAGAGAGCCAAAGTTCCATCTTACGAACTTATTCAGAGGAGGAGGCGTTTGCCTTCAGATCCTCCCCGCTCTCCTCTCCCTTGAGTTTCTTACCTTTCTCTTCTGACACCACAGTTAAATATCTCAGACAGGACTCGTTCAACTTATATGACCTTTCCAGCTCGGAGGAGATATTGCCGTCTCCATCAAAGTAGATTAAAGTATAATATCCTTGCATCTTCTTTTTGATAGGATAGGCGAATCTTTTCATTCCCCATTTTTCGGTCTTTATTATCTTACCTTTATGGCTGGTGATCAGCCCCTCTATCTTCTCTATCTCCTTCTGGACGTTGTGATCTTCTAAAGTTGGATCCAACACGAATATGGTTTCGTACATTTTCAACTTCTCACCTCCGATTATATCTTTTTGTTCAATTTTCTTTTCTCATCAAAAACCCATTCCCTTTCTCAATTCCTCCAAGGTAAGTGATTTAAATCTTTCATACCATAAAAGGAAAAGGCTCAAGCATTGAATCGGCTCATGCTATCTTCTACACCCCAAATTAATGTATTCTTTACCGCGGTGCAAGCTTTTTCGATCATTTTCTCCACGGTCTCCTTTTCTTGTTCATCAAACTCCTTGAGAACGAATTCCTCCAGATCCATCCCCGGGGGTGCCTCCCCGATTCCCATCCTCAGCCTGGCAAAATTTATGGAGTCTAGATGATAGATGATCGATTTCAGCCCTTTGTGCCCCCCATCGGTTCCTTTCTCCCTGATTCTGATTTTCCCCAGGGGAAGATTTACATCATCACATAGAACCAAAATATTCTCCCTGCCCAATCTGAAATGATCCAAGGCGTCCATCACCGCCTCTCCACTTGCATTCATATAGGTGAGAGGTTTGAACAAAAAAATTTTCTTCTCCGTTTCCTCCTCAACCTCACAGAAAAGATAATCTCCTTTTCCTGGTTTAAAGCTTTTGTTATTCTGGGTGGCCAAATAATCGACCACCCTATACCCCAAGTTGTGACGGGTGTTTGAATATCTTTCTTGGGGATTTCCCAAACCAACGACCAGACTCAGCATCAAAAGTAAAATCTTCTCATCATCTTAATACACAGCACTTCTACATTTGCATACGAAGCCTAATAATAGAATGAAATACTCATTTGTCAAGAAAAAGTTGGAATGATAGTTGCGAATTTCAGGCAAGAACCTTCATTTTTTGACCACTCTTCTTTTTTTGCACTTTGGCTTTACCCTGCTTATAAAAAAGCTGACCAGGTAATAAATCTCTTGATTGGATTTTATTAATCTGTTATACTAAAATGCCAGACACAAATAGTCCCAAAAAAATGACTAAGTCTCTTTATGGAGGAAACCCACAGAAGCAGGAGGGATAAAAAATGAGTGATTTTTATCAAACTGGTGTGGTCTCCACCCTGCATCGGCTGGGAAAGCCCGATTTAGAAGCTTTAGAAGTTGAGCTTTTGGAGCATGCCAAACATCGCCCCATAGGTTTGGTTTTGCCCACCACCTTTTCTGATTTTCAAAGTGAGGCTTTCAAAAAGATTTTGGAAAACTTGTCTGAGGTGAAGTATCTGGAGGAGATTGTGGTGGTGATGAACAAGACCGACACCATGGAGTTCAGACAGGCTAAGAAGGTGCTTTCTGAAATGCCTTTTGAGATGAAAATCGTTTGGAGTAGTGGCCCCAGGATCGGTGAGCTTTACAAACTTCTAGAGAAAAATGAACTGTTCATAGGACCTGATGGAAAGGGAAGATCGGTCTGGATTGCCATGGGCTATGTGATCGCCACCGAGAGAAGCGAAGTGATTGCACTTCACGACTGCGATATCCTCACTTACAATCGGGAGCTTTTAGCCCGTTTGTGTTTTCCGTCAGCCAACCCTAACATGGGATATGAATTCTGCAAAGGATTTTACAGCCGGGTGACCGATCGCATGTTTGGAAGGGTTACCCGCCTGTTTTTCACCCCTCTGATCCGGACTTTGGAAAAGATTTTAGGCTATCTGCCCGTCTTGGTTTATTTTGACAGCTTTCGCTATCCGCTTTCCGGAGAGTTCAGCTTACATATTGATTTAGCCCGGGTCAACAGAATCCCTTCCGACTGGGGACTGGAGGTAGGACTTTTGGCTGAGGTGTATCGCAACTGTGTATCTAAGAGGATATGTCAGGTGGATCTGGTGGAAAGCTTCGAACATAAACATCAGGAGCTTTC
>CAYOFL010000012.1:0-45051 GCA_964403165.1 uncultured Ignavibacteria bacterium | reverse complement strand
TCAGATGCACCCTCAGGGATTGAAATTGAACTTTATAGGGGAAGATTACAAATGTAAACGGACCGAATTTATAAGGGTAAGCATGCACATCCACTCCGCTGATTCCACACACCTTTCTTTGTTTATTCAATTCATCCCATATTTTCAAAATCTTAGCGGTGGGACTGGTCAGGAATCTGCGGGGAGAAAGAAACATCTTGAGCTGATTGAGTCGGTTTATCCCCTCCATCCATTCGGACATCTGATTCCAGATTTCGACACCATCGAATCCTTCAGCATCCCAGGCGGTCCAGGGATAGGGAGGAAATTGAGGCAGGTCTCTGGTCTCATCCGGATGGGCGATTATTCCCAATCCACCCATCTGTTTTACCCCTTTAACGTACTCCTGTGCGGTGAGCTCCCCCGGCAAAACCTCGTTTACATCGAATGCTAAAAAATGATTTATATTGTTCTGGTCATGTATCTCGTAGCCGATGAGAATAAAAGTTTTTCCATGCCATCCCTCCAGTCCCAGATGAAGAGAGTTTAAAGTCATGTGATCGGCAAAAAGAAGAAAGTCCAGACCCAGTTCTTGTCCTATCTTTATTACCTCCGGAACAGGTTCGCTCCCATCCGAATCGGTTGAATGAATATGGGCAACCCCCACATATTCATGCCAGTTCGATATGTTCTGAGGATTAGGCAAAGTTACTCCTCTATGGAAGGTGAATTTATATCTTTTGCGGTAAAGCTTTTTTCTCGAACCTATCCGGAACTTTCAACAATATGACAAAACCTATCACCATCATTAAGATCAAGATTCCCACGGCAAAGCGATATTGAATGGTCGAAATTACCTGAGGGGAGAGAGTAACACCAAAGCTTTCAAGAAGTGAGCCCACATTTTGAACTATCGGATTATCGGCTTTAAAATAAAGAACCGCCGCACCCCAGAGAAGTGGCCCCACCACAGCGGCAACTTTACCGGATAAGGCATACAGACCAAAAAACTGTCCCAGCGTATCCTTGGACACCAGCCCGGTCAAAAGGGGACGGGAAGACGTCCAGGTCGATCCCAGACATATACCTATCAAGGGACCCATGATCCAGAAAACCGTCTTGTCGACTGTCAACATAATCACCAATAAAGAAAATATCCATCCCAAAACAACAAATACCAAAGTCTTTTTGGGTCCGATTAAATCAGTAACATAGCCACACAAAAATGAGCCAATCACCGCAAAGGTAGTGGCCACGATAAAAAACCATATCTTTACTGAATCGGGAAAGCCCATCACCACCTGAGCATAAACTGCCATGAAGATAGTTATGGTGGCGATAGCATCCGCAAAAAAATAATAAGATAAAAGAAACATCAAAACTCCGGGAAATTTTTTGGTGTTGGATATCCCCTCCCATACTCGCCTGAATGCCTCCTTTATCTTAATTTTCTCCGGAATTTGTGGCGCTTTTTCTTTAACCCATAGAAATATGGGCAGGCTGAACAGAAGAAAAAATAGCGCGGTGGGGATAAATGCATTCTGTCTCCCACCCTGGGTCAAAGGGAGTTTAAAGCCAAAGACATGACCCTCCACAAAGGGCTTGACCAAAAGCAAACCCAAAATCGCCCCAACGTAGCCCAGTGCCACACCCCAGCCAGAGACTTTGCCAATGCTCTTCGGTGTGCTTATCTGGGGAAGAAGGGCATTGTAAAAAACCAATCCTCCTTCAAAACAATAATTGGCAAAGGCAAACAAAATCAAAGCCAAGAAAACTTTTGCGGCAACGTCTGTCACCACATTGCTGGTTATTCCCAAAACAAAGGTTGTTAGAATACATCCGGAGGTTAAAACTAAAAGAAAGGGCAATCTTTTTCCTTTGGCATCGGATATTGCGCCCAGAGCCGGCATGGTTATAGCCACCAGAAGCATGGAGGCGGCATAACTGATGCCATAGTATATATCCTCCATCTTATTGTCCACCACCAGCCACTGAGCGAAATACATGGTAACTATGTTCATGGAGAAAATGGTGTTGGCAAAATCGTAGATGGCCCAGCCAGCGATAGCTCGTCTGTTTTGCGGTGAGAAACTATTCATCATCAGACTCGGATGTTTAAGTGTTGTTGTGGCTACTGTTTCCTTTTACCTCTCCCCCTTTCCCAGACGGGTCTCCGTGTCCCCCTCTCCATTTTATGTTGAAAATCCCGCCAGAGGCGGGAGAGAGGGGTTCACCCTGAAGGGATTCACCCTGAAGGGGAAACAAGGGGTGAGGTCCATAATTCAATCTTATCTTGTCGCTATTAGCAAACCCAACCCGATGCCCACAATATCTGCAACCAAATCCTTATAGCTGAATCTTCCCTGAGGAGTTTTCTTATCATAAAGTTCTTTTCCCAAGCCGAGGTTGAATGTCAGAGTGACGGAGAAATACACCGATGATTCTTTCTTATTATTGTAGAAATCCCGGAATACGCTGTAGGATACTCCCGACAGAAAAGCGCTCACCCCCAAGTGTTCCACCTTGTCCCACGCAAACCATTTATCGGAGATTTTTTGAGTATCGGATTGAAAGAAGTTATCAGAAAAAGAGACATCCTGAGTTGGATCAGCCCAGGAAAGCTGAATCAAAAAGGAAAACGAAATCAAAAGTAAAAGAACTTCTTTGAAAGGGAAACGGATTTCTGCCATGGCTGAAGTGTGAAGTTTTTGGGATTTAAAAAATATCATCCGCAGGGCTAAATGCCCTTCAGGGTGTCCTTCGATCCCGAAGATCTTCCTTCGACACTGAGTCTCAGGACGAAGTGCAGGATCGAGGGAAATCCCTTCAGGATGAACCCTGCTCTATGATCAATCACCTAACATATGAACCAACTTGGTAGCCGCCCATTTGGGCGAAAAATGTACGCCTCGCCCTAGGCGGGGCGGCTACCAAATAAACAAAAGAACCACAACCTATAACCCCAACTCTTCATCGATGCTTTGCATTCCTTCCAGAGCCAGTTTTATAAACTCCTCGAGAGGCAGCCCTAAATTTTCACAGGCTTTAATATCTTCTCTGTTTGCTCCAGCCGCAAATCTTTTTTCCTTGAATCTGTTTAAGACGAACTCAACGGTGACATTCTTTAATTTCTTGGTAGGGTGCATCAGCGCAGCAGCCACTATCAAGCCGCTCAATGGATCCGCCGCAAAAAGTGTCCAGTCCATCTTGGATTTTGGCTCCACCTTCCGGGGATGAGATTTTATGGCATAAAGTACTCTTTCATCTAAGTTGTAATCTTCCAGCCATTCGCAGGTCAAAAGGGAATGGCGATCAAAATCGTTCACCGTCTCATCGTAGTCTAAGTCATGCAAAAGACCGGTCAGGCCCCACATCTCTACATCTTCTGAGAAATGTTCTGCCACCCTTTTCATGATCGCCTCCACCGCCAGCATGTGCTTGACCAGATTTTTCCCCTTGACCTTAGATTTCACTAAATTCAAAGCTTCTTCCCTGTTCATACTTCACCTCGTTTTTGTTGAAACACGTTTTGAATTCGCCCTCTTTTATATCTTGAAGCCCTTATTGGCAGGGCTAAATGCCCTGCCCTATCGAGAAAAACCATTTAACTCCATAGAGGCGGGAATTCATCCCGCCTCGAAATGTAGCTTTCCCAGCAAACTTTATCATTCAATTTGCAGCGTCAATCAAAAAATTCCCAGTAAAATCCCCACCACAAGCTCCTCTCTGGCATAAAGTAGTCACCTGTTAGTCGATAAGTCTGATCGGTGATGTTACGGACTATATAATAGAAATGAAAATCCAAAAACCTGATGCTTATCTTGCCATTGACTATTGCCACACCCGGCTCCTTGTCCTGCTCGTATTCATCCATAAATCGGTAGGATAAGATATTTGTTTCCAATCTCAGTTGCAGTCCGATCTCTCGTTTCAAAAACTCATCTTCAAATTGGATATAGCCGAAAAGAGAATGCTCTGGAGAGTGGGGCAGTCTCATTTTTCTGTTTGAGTCTTTACCCTGTTTGAAGCAATATGAGATATATGAGTTGAGATGATCGAAAAACTCAAATCTCAGATTTACATTCGCTCCCCAGATTTTCGCCTCGGAATTGACCGGTTTGTAGTGTCCATAGTGAATTGTAGTATCCACATTTGACCAGAAGATGAAATCGTCTAAATGGCAGTTGAAGATATAGCCGCTTATTTTATAATTCTTTTTTCGAAGGTCTGCTCCAAAATCCACTGTAAGAGATTTCTGTGATTTTAGGCCGGGATTCCCTTCTTCTGCGTAATCTGCGATAGTATCTTTGAAGCCCGAAGAAAAGAGAAGCCAAGTTCGGTCCATAAGGGTGGGATAGCCGACAGATCTTCCCAAAGTCGAAAACAGATTCACAGCCTTTGAGACGCTGTATGATACCCCTCCGCATGCGGAAACACCCGCTTCCAATCCCTCCTCCTTTCCTAACCTGGAAAACAGAAATAGTCCCAGCTTTGGATGCAATTGGATCATATCCGCGCCCAAAAGATAGCCACCGTAAACTGTTCGCTTTGTCGTCAGAGCCTCCAGACTTCTTCTTTCTCCGTAGCCTTCAATTTTCATGTGGTGCGTGTCTTTCAACTTCAAAGTCTGAGTTGCAGTCAGACCAAATATGTTCTCGATCTTTTTGCTTCCAAAGTCATACCATTTGCTTTTGACTTCTTGATTTTGCTTGTCATAGCGGAAATCAATATTCAAAAAACAGTTTTTATTTTCCTGCATGATAAGAGAGCTAACCGTTCCCCAGTTATTTACTTTCTTTCTGATATCATGAAAACTCGCATCAGGGAAAAGAACCAGTCCCATCTTGGTTTTATATTGATAAGCTGAAAGTTTGAGGTCTATTCTCTTGTTTAGATTGAAGGTGGTTTTTCCCCAAAAGGAGAAGCCATCATAATCAGCGTTGGTCAGATAACCGTCTGACTTCTTAAATTCAGTGGTAAGATAGAACTTTCCCCGGGAACTGAGAGCTCTTCCCAACTCTACTTGGGTTCTATGAAATCCATAGGGACCTCTATTGGCGGTCACTTTGGAGTATGGTTCAACCCCGTCGAAATCCTTGGTAATGATATTTACTCCCAAAATCCCGGCACTCATTCCCCATAAGTTAGCCAATCCCGCAGGCAAAAATTCCACTTTCGAAACATTGGACAGAAGAATTGAATTCAAATCCATATTTCCCCTATGAGGAAAGTACAGGTCTTGCTGTTGAAACAGATTACCATCTATATAAATGCTGAGCCCCCTTGTATTCCCAGCAAAAGAACCTAACTCTTGCTGTCCTGCTGAACCTATCTTTACAACATCAATCAAACTTCTCATATCGAGGACCTCGCCAAAGCTTTCTCCAATGGAATCGTCAATATCCCGGGAAGTGATTTCGCTGGATAAAGAAAAACGGCGAATAAGCTCGTCTCTGAATTGATCGCTTTCGACAAATCTTCCTGTGTGGACTATTTCAACCAATTCGAGGCTATCTTTCTTGATGAGCGAATCCAGGGAATCTGTCTCAGTGGTGTAAAGAGAGTCCTGGGGCTGGGAAAATGCTTTAGAAGACAACAAAAGAACGAGAATGAGAAATGACAGTTTTTCTCTCAATCAAGCTTCCTTCGGAATGGAGTTCTTTTCTTGAAGTAACTTTTCCACCGCTTCTGTCACCATCTCCGGTTGGATTAAATCCATGCACTCCCTGGATTTTTTCTTGCATCGTTTTTCACCGTGTAAACTGCAGGGACTGCATTTGACATCAGCACAGATTACCACATTTTCAGGACCCAAAGGAGCAAACCCCAATTTCGGATGAGTGGGTCCAAATATGACCACCACCGGCACCTGCAAGGCTGATGCTATGTGCATGGGACCAGAATCATTGGTAATAAGACAATCACAGCGTTTGATCAAGCTCATAAATTTTCCTAATGGCAAATCTACTGCTTTAATCAGCTTTATATCCGGTAAGTCTTTTTTTATCTCTTCGATCAACTTTTTGTCTTCAATGTCGCCCAGCAACATGATTTTGTAGTTGTATCTGTTAATCAAAGACCGACAAACCTGCTCAAATTTCCATTCATCCCATCTCTTGGTCTTCCATCTTGCTCCCGGATGCATTCCTACCACAATATCATCTTTTTCAACCTCTTGTTCAAGCAGAAAATGATTTGAAAATTCCACATCATCCTGTCTCAGGAATATCAAGGGATTCCTTTCCGGTGCGTATATCTGTATATTTTTTAAAACTTTCAGATAGGAATCCACCGTATGAATTGATTTCGTTTTAAAAAATTTAAAATGAACCATCAAGAATCGGGACAGCCAGCGTTTGCTATATTTTAGTTTGATTTTGGACTTTATCATATGACGAACGAAAAAACTGCGCAGATTAGCGTGTAGGTCAACCAGTAGATCAAAATCATTAGTTCGTAATTCCTTAATCAGTTTTAAAAATCCGGAAACCCCTTTATGTCTACTGATTGGGTCGAATTCTATCAGAGAAAAAATTCGGGGATCAGCACTCAACACATCGGCGTATTGAGCTTTGGTAAGAAAGAATATCTTGGATTGGGGAAATTTAGTTTTCAGCGCTCCGATCACCGGAGTGGTGAGTATTACGTCTCCCAGAGAACTGAAACGAAGGATTAAGATTTTCTCGATCTTTTTTTCCATTGTGATGAAGAAGATAGAATCCAGCGTCGGAGCTTGTCCTAAACCATTCGGTTCAGGGCTTGTCTCCGACGAAAAGTTTCATCCTGCGAAAATCAGAAAGAAAAATCCCACTGCGAAGCAATAAAACCCAAAATACTGAAATTTACCTTTTTTGATTATGCTCAAGAGAAATTTGATGGCTAAATACCCAACTACAAAAGCAGTGACCGCACCAGTCACATAAATCTTTAAACCCTGGCCTGAGTCGGCGTAACTTAACACGTCTTTCAGTTCAAGCAAGGACGCACCCAAAATTGCAGGCAAAGATAGGAGGAACGAAAACTCTGCCGCCCTTGACCTCTCCACCTTTTTGAAAATTCCTGTGCTGATGGTCAGACCCGAGCGTGAGATGCCGGGAAGCATGGCTAAAGCCTGTGCCAACCCCACCAGCAATGCATCACCAAAATTTAGTTTTCTTCTTGTGGCTTTAAAAAATTGGGTGAAAATTAAAACCGCGCCAGTAACCAGCAACATCACAGACACAAAGGTGACAGAAGAAAAACTTCTTTCCACATAATTTTTAAATACCATTCCGGCTATCCCGGCTGGGACCGATCCCGCTACAATCAGCAAAAACAGGTGCCAATCCTCACTCCCGGATGATGTCACCTCTCTTATGAAAATTGATTTAGCTTTAAGCCACACTGCTTTAAAGATGGACCAGATGGTGTGTCTGAAAACGATCACCACGGAGAAAAAAGTTCCAAAATGAAGAAAAACCTCAAAGCTGATATCGTCAAATTTGACACCCAGCAGGAACTCACCTAAAACCAGATGCCCGGAACTGGATACAGGGAGAAATTCGGTTAAACCCTGAACGATTCCTAAAAGGACTGCCTCAAGCAGACTCAAAGCCCCTCACCTTAAGTTTGTGAGCTTGTCAAACTATTCAAAAAAACTCTAATGATCCAGAGCCTGGATTGGTTTCCCCAACTGAGGGGTTAAAATATATTATAATTCACCCCCCCTACGAAACCCACGTTGTCATCTATTTCCAATTCGCCGACCAGATAGATGCCTGACGAAAGCTTCAGTTCTGCTCCTAAAGCTAAAGCTACATCCAAGTCACTATCACTTGAACTTCCTGCGTCCCATCCCCCATACCAGTGCCACGATCCTTTGAAGCTGGCCCTTTCCCACCGTATGTTAAGACGACCATAAGGGGTCACGCTTTTTCCCTGATGATATTTAATCTGATAAGAAGCGATAATATTCCCCCCCAGCGTGAAGATACTGAAATCTGATATCTTCAGATATTCCGTTCCTACTCCAACAGAGACATCCAGTGGATCCCCGGAACGTTGCTCCATGAACCAGTATTTTATGTCGCCACCTACGGTGAGACCGGAATTGCTTTCACCATACCCCGGGTTCAGATCGATCATCCCCATTTTAAAGCCTAAATCAAAGTATCTTGCTATTCCATAACGAAATTGTCCGAATATGGAGAAGGCATCGTCATAAACGCCCAGGTACGCTCCTAACAAAGCATCTCCTTTATGTAGAGTAGGCGCCGCAGTGAGCTGGCCCAAAAATTGAGCCGAAGCAGAGGGGATTGAAAAAAGAACTGCGACTATTACAATTATAAAGATTTTTCTCATGCCCATCCTCCTATTATGATCAACACCGCAAAATTATAACATACAATTTCCCATTTGTCAACTTCTGCTTAATAAAGTTGTCCGCAGGATCCATAGGAACATTTTGAAAACCTCTCCCCCTATCCCCCTATCCATAAAATGGAGAGGGGGAACAAAAGGGGAGAGGTTTTGATCTTCACTATTTCAAAAAAGATGACTCACTATTTTCCGATACACATCTTACAGACTTAGGGACAACTTTGAACACATCTTCGTAAATTTTAAGGAAGGTTAAAAGTCACTCCTGCCAGGATGGTAGTATAGCGGGTGGGTTCATTTTCTGTCTGAATGGAGGTGTATCTTACCTCAACTAAAAACTCCAGAGGAAAGGCGGGAAGCGACAAAACAAATCCACCTACTCCGTGAAATCCCACTCTACGCTGGTCCTCAGGCACATATAAGGAGTATGTTTCATTGGAGATCCCGTAAACCAGTTTGTGTATTCCCACACCTGCTCCCACATATGGCTTCAGCACCGGGAAAGAGTAGATATACTTGGCGGTGGCATTCAGGGATAGATCATTTATGGAGAAATCCGTTTTGGTGAAATTCTTCAAAACGATCTCTTTTTCTTTCCAGGCATATTCCACTGATGCTTCCAGATGTATTATGCGAAAGGTCCCGATCTTAAGATGCACTCCCACCAGGGGCATCTTCTCAAGCCAGTCCTGATCCTGGGTAGGGATCAAATTCAAATTATCATTTTTGTAATTCTGTATCATGCCACCTTTTATTCCTATGCCCAAGCCAGTTATACACCATGCTTGGGAAGCAAACAAAAGAAAAGTGGAAAACCACAAAATAAAAAGCCACTTCTTCATTTTCACTCCTCCCGTAAAGTTCGGTATTTGTGAATAAAATGATCTTCATTTCAATCCCATAAACCCGATCATCCTTCCCGCCTTCTCTTTTTCCCGTCTGTATGAATAAAACAATTCCTCATCACAAAAAGTGCACTTGCCGGTGACAAATATCTTATCCTCTTTTACTCCACAACTTACCAATTGTTTCAAATTGGCACAAATCAAATTGAGCGTAACTTTGCTATTTTGGGTTCGGCTTGTGCATTTCCTATCGAATAGGATCGCCACATCGTCCGAGACCTGATAACAACAACTCCGGATACATGGACCAAACAAGGCTGTGAAATCAGCAGGTTTACAGCCAAGCTGATGCTTTGCCTTTTCTAAAGTCCTCTGGACAATTCCGAGAAGTGTTCCTCTCCAACCAGCATGGACAAGGCCTATCACCCTTCTTTTCTCCTCCACCAGAAAGATGGGCAAATAGTCAGCCACCCACACAGAGATAAAGATATCATTTCGATCGGTCAGAAGAGCATCCCCTTTGTATCTTCTTTTGAGTTTATCTTTTGAAGTTATGACCTCACATTCGTCTCGGTGCATCTGGGAAAGAGAGATAAGTATTCTTTTCTGTGAGGTGATTTTTTGTAAGAATTTTTCTACCTCTTTTGTTTCTGCGTTCAGAAGATTTTTTTGGTTTTTGACGATGAAACCATGAAGAATGAAAGGATAGGTATCCAGTGGAGGAAAGGATAGCCATTTGATACTCCGAGTCGAATTGACCACGAAATTACTTGATCTCATCTTTTTGCGTTTCCTCTATCCTCTCCAATCCTTTAGATCTTTCCACCTGGATGACCCCCTTGACTTTTTTTATTTTTTTGATGGTCTTGTTGAGGTGGTTTATATTTTTCACCTCGATGATGAAGCTTCCGGAGGAGGTGGTCTCCCGTCCCTTTATCTCTGCTCCCCGAACATTTGTGTCAGCATCTGAAATAGCCTGGGTGATGTCCCTTAACATATTTTTTCGATCCTCTACCAAAACCTCCAGCTTCACCAAAAAAGCTTGATCTTTTCCCACATCCCACTTCGCCTCCACCACTCTTTCGTCCTCCATCAACATCTGTAACGCATTGGGGCAATCAGAACGGTGGATGGAAACCCCACGCCCCCGGGTGACGAATCCCACAATCTGTTCTCCTGGCACAGGTTGACAGCAAGAAGCGAAGCGAAACATCATGTTCTGTATTCCCCCGATCCTGATCCCCTTGGCACCTCCTCTGGCTTTATCTACAAATTTCCCAATGACTGAAGGTTTGGCTTTCTTCTGTTTTTCCGGTGGAATGAGTTTGGTGAGGATATGTTTAATGGAGGCATTTCCATTTCCCAATGCAGACAACATCGCCTCGGAGTCACAGAAATTCAGCCCCATGGCCAAATCGGAAAGTTCCGAATCAGAGGGAAATTTTTGGTGTTGTTTCTTCAACTCCCTTTCAAGGATCTCCTTTCCCAAATTGATGCTCTCCTTGTGCCTTTTCTGTCTTAACCAGTGTCTGATCTTGCTTCGCGCTCTGGTGGTCTCAACGATTTTGAGCCAGTCCTGGGAAGGTGACTGATGGGGAAAGGTGATTATCTCTATCTCCTGTCCGCTGGAAATGACAGTGTTTAAGGGCACCATCTTTCCATCTACCTTGGCGCCAATGCAATGGTGCCCAATCTCGCTATGAACTGCATAGGCAAAATCTAAAGGGGTAGATCCTTTTGGAAGTTGCCTTAATTCACCTTTGGGAGTGAATACGAATATGTCATCCCGGAAAAGATCGATCTTAAGATACTCTAAAAACTCAGACGGATTGGTCAAATCCTTTTGCCACTCTAAAACCTCCCTTAGCCAGGTCATCTGTTTATCTGATTCGTCTGGCTTCATCCGCCCTTCCTTGTATAGCCAGTGAGCCGCTATTCCATAATCCGCTGTTCTATGCATCTCGTGAGTTCTTATCTGTATCTCCACCATTTTCCCGCGAGGACCGATCACCGTGGTATGAAGCGACCGATACATGTTGGACTTGGGTAGAGCGATGTAATCCCGAAAACGATCAGCCACCGGCATCCACAGGGTATGAACCATGCCCAGAGCATGATAACACTCACCTTCTGAGTCCACCAGGATGCGAATGGCAAAAAGATCAAAAATCTCCTCGAAGGGCTTTTGTCTCTTTTTCATCTTGCGATAGATGGAATCAAAATGCTTGGCTCTTCCAGTTATTTCCGCTCCTATCCCTGCTTTCTCTAACTCTCTTTTCAAAGGTTCGGTGATCTCCCGGATATAAGCTTCCCGATCCTCCCTTCTGGCACTGATCTTCCGAACCAATTCGTCATAAGCTTCTGGATCAAGGTATTTCAAAGACAAATCCTCCAGCTCCCATTTTATCCTGGCCATTCCAAAGCGATGAGCTAAAGGAGCATAAACCTCGCGAGTTTCGGAGGCTATCTTTCTTTGCTTGTCTTTATCCAGAGAATCTAACGTTCTCATGTTGTGCAGTCGATCAGCCAGTTTGATGATGATTACCCGGATATCTTTAGCCATGGAGAGAAGCATCTTGCGGAAATATTCCACCTGTTCCTCTTCTAAGCTCTTGAACTTAAGTTCACTGATCTTGGTGACTCCGTCCACCAAATCAGCTATCTCATCCCCGAACTCCTCTCTTATCTTTTTGATAGTCACATCGGTATCCTCCACCACGTCATGCAGCAGTCCTGCGGCGATGGTGGCAGAATCTAAGTGCTGATCCGCCAGGATAAAAGCCACCTCCAGGCAATGCTCTAAATAAGGCTTTCTCGATTCCCGATACTGACCGCTGTGAGCCTTGGCAGAAAACTCATATGCCTTCCTGATCAGGGGAATATCTATGTTGGCGTTGAATGATTCCACCCCTATGATGAACTCCGCCAGATTCATTTATTCCACCTCTCCGGTAATTTTAGGCTCAATTTCTCTTTCAAGTTATTATAAAAGAGAACTCTGAAAAAGTCCAATAGGATTCACCCTGAAGGGAAAGGTTTTATTGGAGTGTCAAGCTTTAGCTTGATTTAGAACTTCTTGCAACATAACCAGCTTTTACATGATCCACTTAAAGGGACTGTTGGAAGACCCTTTTGGCAGGGCTAAATGCCCTGCCCTATGGACGATAAATAATTGTCTCCCATAGGGGCGGGAATTTTCGTATGAATGCATATGCATATCCCGCCCTGAAATGTGCGTTTTTCAATAGTTCCTAAAGGTGAACACTCCAAGTTCTTTTCTCCTTGCAGTCTTTCAGAGACCTCTTTAGTTCTGCATGACACTGCTTTTCTTCTTTAACACCGCACAAACCTTAGAAACGATCTGCTCGGCTCCGATCTTTTCCATGCAATTATAATGGGGACAGCTTTGGGGTTTGCACTTGAGGCAGATCGGAACCGGTGGCAGGACGACCTCATGACCTTCTCCATAGGGTCCCCATCTTATGGGACCGGCGGCAAAGATAGGACAGAAGATGGCCACCGTTGGGGTACCCAGTGCCACAGCCAAGTGCATCGGCCCGGTGCTGTTGGCAACCACAACGTCACAGCTTTTTAAAATAGATGCTAACTGTTTTAGGTTCGTTCTGCCGGTCATATCAATGGCGGTGTGCTCCATGTTGGTTTTTATAAAATCGACCAGTCCTTTCTCCTCCTTCGTGCCGGTAAAGACTATCTTTGCGTCGACTTTTTCCACAAGTTTGTCTGCCACCTCGGCGAATCTTTTTGCTGGTAAATTCAAAGAGGAGTTACCACTCCCCGGATGAATCGCCACCACGATATTTTCCGGAGTGATTTTGAATTCTTCTATAATTTGATGGGCAAACTCATCCTCCTCTGAGGAAAGATACATCTTAGGTAAGATCTTTTGTGGCCTTATCCCCAGAGGACGCAATAGGTCCAGATTGTATTCTGCTTCGTGACGCAGATTTATCTTTCTGTGAACATAAATCTTCCGATTAAAAAATATCTGGTAAAATCTGTATCCGGTTCCAATCCTGTATTTTATTCTAGCAAGAAAAAGCAAAAACGCCAGTCTTAATGTTGGTCGAAGCAGGATGCTCACATCAAATTTCCTCTCCCTTATCGCTTTGACTAACTTGAAAAATCCTTTTATTCCTTTGTGGCAATTTTTGTGATCGTCTATTATCACATCGTCAAGATTAGGGTTATTTTTAATCACGTCTGCGGCATATGAAGAGACCAGCATAGCAAGATGTGATTCCGGGAAGCGGGATTTTATCGCCTCCAGAACCGGTGTGGATAGAACCACGTCTCCGATCCGATCGGTTCTTATCACCAAAAATCTTTCCCTTCCTGTTATCTTAAGCTTTCTCATTTTATCTCAAGTCAAGGGAATGGTTAGCATTTACATAAAATATACGATATCATCCATCATGGAGCATAGACTCTTTTAAGACTTTTGAATTCTTTTTTTGATCCACCCCACCATAAGATTGGTTCAAGTGCCAGAGCTTCACATATTTGGAGAAAACATGGAATGCAGAGGAGACAAATAAGATCAGTCCCGGAACACCATCCAAAAATCCGCTCTTAAAAACATACATCTTAAAGAAGGTAACCGGTGGTCTGAAAAGGATGTCGGAAAGCTTGGCTTTTCTCCCCTGTTTGTGAAGTTGAAGGGCATCCAAAGAAGTGTAATGGTTTAATTTCTTTAGATAATGAGCAAACTCTGGATCGGTATAGTGCAAAAGATCACTTTTCAAACTTTCTGTCTTACCGCGCACTTTCACCTCCTCATGCACCAAACGGTTGGTGAAGTTTCCCTCACTTTTTCTGAAGAGTCGCATGACCAAATCCGGATACCATCCACCATGTTTGATCCACCTGCCCAAGAAATTTGATCTTCTGGGGATAAAATAACCATCCAAAGATTCTTCGGATTCAACTATTTTTTGAACTTCTTCCCGCAGACTTTCTGATACCACCTCATCTGCATCCACGGAGAGTATCCATTCTCCGGTGGCTTGATTTCTGGCAAACTCTTTAGCTGGACCAAAGCCTTCCCACTTAAGGTCATAGATCTTATCCGTAAACTCAGATGCGATCTTTTTAGTATCATCCGTGCTGTATGAGTCCACCATCACAATCTCATCTGCCCAGCTTACACTTTGTAGGCATCTTTTTATGTTTTTAGACTCGTTATGGGTGATGATGATGCAGGAAATCTTATTCAATATCTTTCCCTTCCGCTTTGAGATTTAAAACCGTGGTCAACCCCAGGATGAACATGATCAACATATTCACCTCCGCATCGGTATAATAACACTGAAATAGGCTGGCAAAAAGGAAGGCGACGATGGCAACCATTCCACCCATTTGCACCGAGTGACTAAAACTATTTTTATTATTCCTAAACACCGCCCTGATGGTGGAATAAAGGAAAACCGTCCAGATGCTTAAGTAAGCTAAAAGTCCCAAAAGACCAGAGTTGACTGCCACGTTCAAAAAATCGTTATGAGGGTGGCAAGTCGCATCGTAGACTCCGTCCACTTTATATTGATTGAACAACCTGCCAAAGTTGCCCAGACCGATTCCCCAGATGGGCTTGTCCTTTATCATGTTGACCGAAGTCTGCCATAATCTTATTCTGGTGGACTCAGGCTTATCCTTGGAAAGATTGATCTCCCTGATTCTCTCCCAACTGGTAGGCTCAATCACATAGATCAGCAAACAAAGGAGAGATACCCCTAAGATCAAAAAAAGGATAAACTTTCCGCCTTTCAGAAAACCAAACGTCAAAATACCCGTTACTGCCCCTACCCAGGCACTGCGGGCATAACTGAAAACCAGGGAAAATCCTAACACAAGGGGTGCGATGAAATCGAGAATTCTAAGGGCGCCAGCTCTTTTAACATCAAGAAGGATAATCGATGCCAAAAGAAATACCAGCATGTAATACCCACCGAAGGTGAGATGATGACCAAAAAGACCCAGGCTCAAAAAAACCTCTCCTCTTGGCTCCAGCAGTCTGTTCCGATATAGATCCATTCCGGAATAATGTTGCCAAATGGCATAAAATCCAACCAGGGTGCAAACGGAAATCAAAATAGTAAAAAGCTTTTTGACTTTCGCTTCTTCTCTGACATTGTTTACAATCAGGAAAAAAATTAAAAGTAGCCATTCTTCTTTCAGAGCTAAAAGGCTGTGAACCTTAAAGGGTGAGAATATGACAGAGATCACCAGAGTTACCACATAGAGAAGAATGGGCAGATTTAAGGGCGTGCGGACAAAGCTCACTTTTCCAGAGAAGAGCATCTTAGCCAACCAGGCCAAAAGCCCAACTGTGATTGCAGTTTGCGCTCCGGCGATGGACCACGGCGAGAAAAAAGCAAAACCACAAAGGGAAAACCAAACACCCTTCTCAGCAACTTTTATTCCGCAATCTTTTGACATGATGAAAGAACGAAAAGATCGTTAACTCAAAAGGTTAAAATAGACTTCTTCTGTCTTTTGGGCAAAGACATCCAGAGTAAATTTCTCCAGCACAATGCTCCGGCTCTTTTCTCCGAATTCCTTTCTTTTGCGTCCGTCTTGCAATAGCTCAATTAAGGCACCCGCTAATTTTTGCCCATTCTTTGGTTCAACCACCCGACCGTTGACACCATCCTCCACCACCTCCGGGACGGCGTTGACTTTAGTTCCTACCACTGGTTTCCCCATGGACATGTATTCCAAAGCCACCCGACAAATGGTTTCCGACCCCACCGATGAGATCACCCCCACATCAAAAAGGGCGATAATATCTCTCACCTCCCCTACCTTTCCCACGAATCGAAAATTCTCTTCTATACCCATACTTTTAGCCATCTTTTCCAGCTCATTTGAACTTATCTGTGCATCCTCCCCGCAGACGATGAATATGGTGTGGGGAATATGTTTTAAAACATATTCTGCGGACTGGATGAAGTATTTATGTCCTTTCACTGGAGAAAACCTTCCCAAAATCCCCACCACCAGGCTTTCTTCTGGTATCCTTAATTTTTCTCTCCACCTCCTGTCACTACCTCTTGGTGAAAAGAAATCATGGTCTATTCCCACACTGATATTGATCACCTTATCTTCCGGTATCTTTAAATTCTTCAAATAACTTTCCCTCAGAACCCGGCAGGTGGTGATGATCTTATCTGTGAACTTAGCATTCAGGTAGCGATTAAGAATATTTGCTTTTGGTGTCCTTACGTCCCCTCTGGTTCTCAATAAGGGAACTCTGCGTTTGAAAAAACTTGTGGCAAGTGCGGCTACCAGATGACCTTCTCCCCTGTGCGCATTTATGATATCGATTCTTTCTTCCTTCACTAAGTCTACCATTCTTTTTATATTATAGGCTATCATCCAGGGACTAATGTAGCTTAAGAGGAGATCTTCATACACTAAAAGTTTAAGTTCTTTAGCTTTGATCAATGGTAGGCTGTGAGGATCACCGGCTACTATCACCTTATGCCCTCTTGCTTTTAAGGCATAAGATAAACTCAATGCATAGTGGGCGCAGGCATTATACCACCTTACATTAATCAATTGCAAGATGTTCAATTTTCTCGACAAATCTTCTCTCTTTGGCTTTCTTGTGATCTTTCAGAAGTTGAAGAAAAGCTTCTTCAACATCCTCAACCGTGATTTGATTCAGGCAGGTAAGCTCTGTGCATTTATGCTTGATCTTATCACAGTCGGGACAATCCACCCTTTTTTTCAAAAATTTGTGTCGAGAAGGATCTGGATAGGTCCAGCTTTTAGGATCATGGGGGCCATAGATGGTGATGGTGGGCTTTTCCATCGCCACAGCAATGTGCTTGGTACCGTTATCATTTCCGATGTAAAGATCACACTTTTTTAAAATCCCACCCAACTGAAAAAGATTTTCCGTCTCCCAACAAACTAACGGATTTTCTTTCATTAAATCTTTCACCTTTTCCACCACCTTCCTCTCGCCCGGACCCCAGACTAAAACCACAGAGGCTTTGAAGTGTGAAATCAGCCAATCAGCCAGTCGAGCAAATCTCTCCAATGGCCAGCGCCGAAAATGCCGGCGGCTGGTAGGAGAAATAGAAATAATCAGGTTGTTCTGGTCAACTTCTTTTTCTTTGAAAAACCTTTCGGCAAAAATGTCGGATTTATCCGGGATAAAAAAATCAAGTTTTAAATCGAAGCTTTCTATCCCCAGCGTTTTTAAAGCTTTTAGTTTATGGAGAGCCGCATATTCACATCTCCCCTCATTTTTTATGACCACGTTATAGAAAAATCTTCGCAGGCGAAGATCATACCCCACTCTGCGCTTTGCCCCGGAAAGAAAGGAAATATAGGCGCTCCTCGGGTTCCCTAAAAAGTCAATCACTAAATCGAACCTCTTTTTTCTGATCTGCCATATCTTCTTTAGAGAGTATAGGGGATTCCCGTACTTTTCTCTCTCCAGGACGATCACCTCGTCCAGATAGGGATTTAAAGTTAGAAGATCAGAAGACTCTTTTTCTGTGAGGAAGGTGATGTAACTTTTCGGAAAATTTGCTCTCAGCGCACGCAAAGCCGGTGTGCACAAAAGAACGTCTCCGATTCGACGGAGTTGGATTAACAATATTTTCTGTGGATAATTCATTTTACTTCCTTCAGATCGGAAGGGCAAAAGGCGATGAGCGGATTTTTCTGTTCTATCCTCCGAATCATCATCTGGAACCTGTGCGATTCTTAAATCAGACCAGGTAAATATACTCCATGAATCCTGCG
The DNA here is from genome assembly GCA_964403165.1 of uncultured Ignavibacteria bacterium. Classification (GTDB taxonomy): domain Bacteria; phylum Zixibacteria; class MSB-5A5; order MSB-5A5; family SM1-73; genus SM23-73-3. The sequence continues at coordinate 27,094 of CAYOFL010000012.1, read as the reverse complement.
GAGAGAAGTTCTATTTTGCAGGATATATGGAACGGTTGAAAACCACAGGGGCAGGGCTTAATGCCCTGCCCTCTGCTTGCCAGACTCTGGTCTCACCCGGGAACGGAGAATTTATCCCGCCCAAAGATCTTAGCCGTTTCAACCAACTCATATAACATGGGTGTTTTTACTCTTTCATCTTCTTCTCCACCCTTTGAATGTTGCCACGAACAAACTCCATCTCCCTTTTGGCATCCATATTTTCAAAAAGAGAAAGCGCCCTCAGGTAAAATTCTTTTGCTTTGAGCAAATCCCCCTCCTGTTCCAGTGTAGCGCCGATATTGGTAAGATCACCTGCTTGACCCATAACGTTGCCAATGGTGCTGTCGATCTTGAAGGCTTTTTGGTAATATTCTAAAGCTTTCCCTAAATCCTCCGCCTCTTGATAAATCAAGCCAATATTACTTAAGACGTTTGCTTCGTCCTTTTTATCACCCGCTTGCTGGAAAAGCACAAGTGCTTGCTCATGCAAAGTCAGGGCGCTATCCAGCTTTCCCTGCAATCTATAGGTTAAAGCCAGATTGTTCATCTGCGCCGCCTGAGCCAATAAGTCAAGTTCTGTTGTAGGTATTTTAAGAGACTTTTTGTGGTAAAACGAGGCGCTGTCCACATTACCTTTTATCTGATATATGAAGCCGATGGTAGCTAATGTATTCTTCTCACCATATGTGTTACCCATTTTTCTGAAAAGTTTTAGCAAATTAAAATAGTTCTTCAGAGCACCATCCAGTGCTTCTTCCAATTGATGAGCTAAAGCGAGGTTGGAATAAACTACCGTTAAGGCAGCGTCATTACCTGTGTCCTTGCCGAGCCTTTCTGCCTGATAATAATAATTTATAGCCGAGTTATACTCTTCAAGATACGCCTCGCAATTGCCCATCAATATGAAGAAAGCAAGTCTCTCTTCATCTGTGAGCCTCAAATCTAATGCTTGCCTGAAGATCTCCAAAGCTTCAGAATATTCCTCTTCTATTTTATATTCCAGTCCCTGTCTCAAAAACAGCCGCACCTGCGGCTTGTCGGTATCTTTCAGTTCACCTATGTAATCTTGAATCTGAGACAGAAGATTTCTTTCTCGATCTTCCCGTTCTGTAGCCAATGGTTCTTCTTCGGTTATTCTTGCACTTTTTTCTTTGATCCTGTCTTCTTTTACAAATCTGACGTCAACTATTATTAAAGCGACAAGAATTGCAAGAAGAATTATCCCCTCTTTTATGATAAAGCTTTTGGTTTTTTTTCGCTTCACATCCATAGAAATCTTTATAATGCTGAGAATGAAAATCAGAATGATTAAAATCAAGATGATGGTAGACCACATATCCTTCTCCTTTTGAACTGGATGGTTATTTTGTAGGGGCGGACCTCCGTGTCCGCCCGGTTTGGGGGGCAATGGCGGAGCATCGCCCATACATACTTAAAAATCAAAATAATTCTGATAACCGAATGCAAAATCCTCTAAGAATATACTAGCCCGACGCCGGGTTAAGTTTATATCTTCCTTTATACCCCTTATTAGAAATTCTATGGAGTGCTTCGATCAGTCGATCTATCTCTTCTTCGTAATTATAGAAACCAAAGCTCACCCTGACTGCGCCGGGAAGATTGACTTTATTTGACTTTTTGACCTCTTCTAAAACCTTCTTGCACTGCTTATTTGTTATCCCCAGAAGCTTTTTTACATAAAGTGAGCACAAAAAACAGCCATACCGAACTCCGATGCCTGCCTTATAGATTGATATAGCGGAGACCAAAGTGTGATGAAATCCGCTTAATTGAAAGCGGTTACATTATTTCTCTCGCTTACCTCCCTTTTTCATTGACGGCAAGGAAATCCTTGCGTCAATCGAGTATATAGAATAAACGGCCGTTTGTCAAGAGGAATGATGAGGCGATTGGCGGATGATTTCCGAACTGTTCTCTTGGGGGCCTCGACTTTACTCTCATCAAACTCCTGTGAACTTGAATTCTCAATTAAATCACTTTGTGCTGAAACGGTACTCTTCATATTTATGGGATCCAAATTCCCTTGCAAAACAGGTTGATTTGTATTATCTTCCTGCTCAGATTATTCAATTTGAGGAGGTATACCTATGTCTCATCTCGATGTCAACGGCAAGAAACTAGGACTTAACGAAGAGGGATTTCTGACAGATTCCAATCAGTGGGATAAGCAGGTGGCGGAGGTTTTAGCCAAAGCTGCAGAAGGTATCGATAAGTTAACCCCGGAACATTGGGCGGTCATCGAGTTCATCCGGAACCACTTCCTGGAAACCAACTTAGCACCGATGGTTCGGTCTATCTGTAAGACCACCGGTTTGCCTTTGCGCCGCATTTACGAACTATTCCCCTCAGGTCCCGCCAAGGGGGCTTGCAAAATAGCCGGCCTGCCTAAACCGGACGGCTGTGTGTAGGTTCGCTAAATGTCCATATTTACGGTACTGAAACTGGGTGTGGCAGCCTCGGCGCTATTTTGCCTCGTCGTTCTCACGGTGATGGTCGTGCGAACTTTCGCCTTCGGCCGGAGACCGACGTATGCTCATCCGCAGGGTAGCAGTTTTGCGGGCATCCTGTATGCCTTCGGACCGGGCATGCTGCCCTGGGAGAAAGAAAGCGCTGCCAAACATATCTGGACTTATGCAGGAGGCATCCTGTATCATGTCGGCATACTGATGGCAATGCTGTTTCTGGCAACGGTGTTATTGGGCATTTCGCTTCCCCGGACGTTGTTGCAGCCAGTGCGGATACTGTTGGTAATCGGTCTGGCCAGTGGACTGGCACTGCTCATTAAGAGAATACTTAAACCATACATGAGATCCTTAAGCGGTGGTGATGACTATCTGGCCAACTCCCTCATCGACCTTCTCCTGTTATCGGCTCTGGCAACAACTTTCGCAGAAACCGTGCTTGTCCCATTTTCCGTCATAGCCATCTTTATCTTTATTTATATTCCATTCGGAAAGCTTCGTCATTGCGTTTTCTTCTTTTATTCCCGGATTCTCTTCGGTGACTTCTTTGGTAAAAGAGGCGTGCTTCCTCATCCTTCAAAGAAAGCTTAACATATGGCATCCGAAAAAGACCAAAAAGATCTTTACTTGGAGCGCATCCGGCGTCTGAAACCGGATCAACTTGAGTCGGCCTTGACATCATTCAAGCGACTGCTTGACCACAAGGCGGCTGCCGGTCTTCAGTCATGCGTCAATTGCGGTCTTTGCGCCGATTCCTGCCATTACTTTCAAGTCACCCAGGAGGTTGAGGCTATCCCGGCCTACAAGCTCAAACTTGTTACGTCGGTATTCAGAAAGCTCGTGACAGTGCTGGGGCGATTGGGAAGAATGTCTGAAGCTGATGGTGTTCTGGATAGCCAGACGGTCGAGCGATGGGTCGATTCGCTCTACGGACGCTGCACACTATGTGGACGTTGCGCGCTCAACTGCACCATGGGGATTAACATAACACGTCTGATCCGCATGGCCAGAACCACCCTGGCTTCCATCGACCTCGTTCCACCTGGTCTACAATCAACGGTGACCACTGCTGTGGAAAAGGGCAATAACATGGGCATTCCCCGGGAGGAGTGGCTCGATACACTCCAGTGGTTGAGCGAAGAGCTGCAGATGGAGGTCGGTGATCCACAGGCGCATCTGCCGGTCGATAAGCCGGGGACAGAACTTCTTTACACCGTCAATCCCCGTGAACCTAAATTCTTCCCATTGTCTCTTTTAGCCACTGCCAAGATATTCTATGCCGCCAGCGAGAGCTGGACCGTATCCAGCGACTACTATGACGTCACCAACTATGGTCTTTACAGTGGAAATGACGACGAGGCGGGCTTACTTTCATCGCGTTTGCGCCAATCAATGGTCAAGTTGGGGGCAAAAACACTTATCTTAGGCGAATGTGGTCATGGCTATAATTCCAATCGCTGGGAGGCGCCTGAGTGGTTGGCTGCCAAGGACAGATTCGAGGTCAAAAGCGTCATTCAAATAATCGCTGATTATATCCGTCAGGAACGCATCAAGCTGGACCCTTCGCGCAACCAGAAACGGGTGACGCTGCACGATCCCTGCAACCTGGTTCGCCTGGGGGGCATCATCGAGGAACAGCGCTTTATTTTAAAGAATGCGGTCACCAACTTCGTTGAGATGTATCCAAATCGCGAAAAGAATTTCTGCTGTGGTGGTGGCGGCGGTCAACTGTCAATGACGCGCTATGCCAAGAGGCGATTGGAGGCAGGCAAGATCAAGGCAGATCAGATTCGCATGACCGGGGCTAAGATCGTGGTTACTCCTTGCCACAATTGCATCGACCAGCTAAGCGAGCTAAACCGCGAATATGATCTTAAAGTAGAGATCAAGACTGTATCCGAGGTGGTAGCCGATGCCCTGGTGATTGAAAAGAAGGAGAGATGATAGTAGAAAGGTGTGCTCTGAAGGTCAATATCACCTGTCAACAGGTCTTCTGTTTTTGACGAATGCGGGCTATTTCCCCCACAGCTTTGATGGCGGCTTGGATATCCTCTGCGGTATTTAAGGGGCCTATCCCGAATCTTACCGATCCGTGAATCTTATCAGTACCCAGCTGCTTATGCACCAGGGGGGCGCAGTGCAAGCCGGTGCGGCAGGTTATGCTGTAGTCGACGTCCAGCATGGTGCCGGTGTCCATTGCCTCCAACCCTTCCACATTGAACGATAGAATGCCAATGTGATTGTCAAGGTTCTCCTGGCAGTACAGGGTTACGCCTTCTATTTCCCGCAACCCATCCCTCAACATACGCACTAACTGCATTTCGCGTCCGTGGATTGTTGACATTCCCTCCTTAAGCACCCATTTGACGCCAGCGTTGAGGCCTGCTATTCCCGGCAGGTTGGGGGTGCCATACTCCAGCCGGTATGGGTATTCAAACAAATGGGTAGGGACGGCCGAGCGCACGCCGGTGCCACCGGCGCGGGTGTGCCGGATTTCGATGCCTTCGCGAACATAAAGCCCGCCGATGCCCATGGGTCCCATAAGGGATTTGTGACCGGTGAAAGCCACTACGTCGATATTCAACTTCTGCATGTCCACCGGAATCTTGCCCGCCGACTGGGCGGTATCGACTAACAGGGTGACTCCACGTTCCCGGCAGAGCCGACCGATCTCCCCAACCGGTTGCACGGTGCCAATGACATTCGAAGCGTGATTGATCGCGACCAGTTTGGTATTTCTCTTGAAACGTCGGGCAAACTCGTCCGGGTCCACGAATCCCTGACCGTCGAACGGAACATGATCGACTTCGACGCCGCCATACTTGTAGAGATGGTAGAGTGGCCGAATGACTGAATTATGCTCTACATTGGAGGTGATGGCATGATCGCCTTCCTTTAGCAAACCAAAGATTGCTAAATTCAAAGCATCTGTGGCGTTGTAGCCGAAAATCAGACGATTGTGATCGGTTCCACCATTGAAGAACTCGGTGAGAAGCTTGCGGGTCTCCTCGATCATGGATCCAGCTACCATGCAGAGATCGTATCCCGACCGACCCGGGTTGACTCCACAACAGCGAAAGAATTTATCCATCGCCACATAGACTTCTTCAGGTTTTGGAAAGGTGGTTGCGCCACTGTCTAAGTAAATAAGTTTCTCCATAGTTGCCTTTCAGCTTTGGCTTTCAGACAATTATACAACATTTCTCCAATGAAGTCAATACCAGATTGCCGACTTGGTGTAGATACCAAATACAAATCAGACACTCCCCAACGGCGGGTTGGATGATAAGGTCTACAGGTAGCAGAAAATCCCTCACAGCAGATGTAGCAGACTTGTAGTGAGCGTAGCGAATCTATTAAGCAGATAAAAATCATCGGTATCAGCTTAATCCGTCTAATCAGCTGTGAGGCAATCTCCTGCTCTTCGTGGAGACGTTATCCTTAACGGGAGCGTCCGCTCGTCTGGGAAAGTCCCTCTTGGGTGTCCGATATGTATCCGGTCATTACAAAAGTCTGATTCCATCAATTAATCGATCTGATTGCGGTTGTCCGGAAATATTTTCAAAACAAGCCTTGAGCCATTGCGTATAGAAAAAAGAGTCCATTGTAACTAAAGGCGGAGGAAAAGCTGTGTTCAAAAGGAAAAAAGAAAAAGTCGATAGAAGAAAGAAATCTGCGCTCACTGTGCTAAGAGAGTATATCGAGTCTTTTGGCATAGCTTTAATTTTGGCGTTGATTATCAAATGTTCGGTGGTGGAGGCATACAAGATCCCTTCCGGCTCGATGGAGGACACCCTTCTGATAGGTGATTTCCTTTTAGCCAACAAATTCATCTATGGTGCCAGAGTCCCTATTCCTTTTACCAACATTCACCTTCCTGCATTAAGAGAACCGAAGCCGGGTGATATTGTGATCTTCAAGTATCCCCACAATCTGAAGGTGAACTATATAAAAAGATGCGTGGCGGTGGAAGGACAGACTGTTCAGATAAGAAACAAGGTGCTATATGTTGATGGAAAAAGATTTCCCGACTCTCCTTTCGCTAAATATACTAACGCTGGCACCCGCTCCCCAAAAAGAGATCGCCGGGACAATTTTGGACCTTTCAAGGTGCCTAAAGGTCATTTATTTATGATGGGGGACAATCGTGACAACAGTGCTGATTCTCGCTACTGGGGACCTTTGCCCAGGGAATTGGTATTAGGCAAAGCCATGATCATCCACTGGTCCTGGGCTCCAGACCCCCATGCTCCCATAGTTACCGGAAATGATCTTTTGTCCATACCAAAGAATATTGGTTACAATATCCTGCATTTTCCCACTCGGGTGCGCTGGAACAGACTTGTCAGCGTAATAAGATAGGTTATCCCCAAAAATTTAAACCGGAATATCAGGGGTTTTGGAGCACTATTAGTTTAAGGCTCCAAAATCCCTTTTTATTGCCTCAAGCTGATTGACTTGGGGTTTCCTGCTCTTGGGTGGATGTTATCATCCACCCAAATTCCGTGGGATGACGGAGACCCACTTGGGAAAACAACCCAGGGGGTGTGGGGAAGACTCTTTACGGGGAAACTCCATTCCCCAGTAACCGACCTGCCCAAAGTCACCTCCATTTCTCTTGACTCTATATATTGTTTGTGATATTTTGATTTGAAATATTTAATTCAAAATATTCTTGAGAGTATCAAGACCGATGATCTCATTAGAGGTTAGAAACTTAGGAAAATGGTTTGGCAAAAGAAAGGTGTTTGATAAGATAAATTTTTCCCTGGAGCAGAAAAGCTCACTGGTTGTAGCCGGGAAGAATGGATCGGGCAAGACCACTTTGCTTAAAATCCTCTGCGGACTTATTCAACCTACAAAAGGCGAGGTTAAAATCAGCTTCGATGGGAAAAACCTCACCAGAGAGGAAAGTAAAAATCTTTTGGGTTTGGTGATGCCTGATTTGGAGCTTTACGGTGAGTTGACCGCTTTGGAAAATCTTATGTTTCTGTCTCGTATCCGCGGTTTTGATCCTGATAAGGACGAACTTAAGGAAAAGATAGGTCGGGTGGGTCTTGGCAGAAGAGAAGACGATTTGGTTTTTTCTTTCTCCTCCGGAATGAAGCAGAGATTGAAGTATGCTTTTGCGAGCTTACATAACCCTGAAATTCTCATTCTGGACGAACCGACTGCCAACTTGGACCAAGAAGGAATATCACTGGTGGATCAGACAATCTCTTTGCAGAAAGAAAGAGGGATAGTTATCTTAGCCACCAACGAGAAGGTGGATTTAAAATATGGCGATCAGACCATCCAGCTGGGCGGTTAAGTCAGCCTGGTTATTGGCAAAGGACTTAAAGTGCGAGTTCCGCACCCGTTATGCCCTAAATGCCATCCTCATGTTTGCTCTTACCACCTTAATCGTGGTAAGTTTCTCTTTTGGTGTTTCCTCTTTGAGCGCGCGGTTAAATGCGTCTCTTTTCTGGCTGGTGATATTTTTTTCTTCCATGTCCGGACTGGCTCAGGTTTTTGTTAAAGAAGAGGAAAGCAGGACGGTCAGCATATTAAAGCTGGTTGCTACACCCAGCACCGTGTTTTTGGGGAAACTCCTGTTCAATTTAGCCCTTCTTTTACTTTTAGAAATTGTAATTGTTCCTTTGTTCATAATCTTAATGAACCTATCCATTTTGAATCTATGGCTTTTTTTATCGGTTCTTCTTTTGGGAAGCCTGGGTTTGGTCTGCGCCACTACCATCATAGCCGCAATCATATCCAAGGCACGCGCCAAGGGAGCACTTTTTGCAGTATTGTCGTTTCCCATCCTTCTACCCTTACTGATAACCGCCATAGATGGCACCAGATTATCCTTGGAAGGAAAAACCTTCTCCGCCGGCTGGGGCGATTTGAGATTGCTTATATCCTATGTAGTGGTGATGTTTGTGGCGTCGATTTTATTGTTCGAGTTCGTATGGAGCGAATGAATAATTGTAAAACAGGTTAATTAAATGTTCTGGAAAATATTGCTATTGATCTGGATAGGTGGGGTAATCGTGGCGGCTTTTCTTTTGCCAGCGCCCCAGTCACAACTGGGCGAGGTATCAAGGATCTTCTTCTTTCACGTGCCTATGGCGTGGATAGCAGTCCTGTCTTTCTTTTTCTCTTTTGTTTTCAGCATTCTTTATCTAAAGAAAAAAGATCTAACCTACGATGCTAAAGCATCTGTGGGATCACGTTTAGGTCTTTTGTTTGCGATTTTAGCCACCATCTCCGGCTCAATATTTGCAAAATCCACCTGGGGCTCCTTCTGGAATTGGGATCCCCGGGAGACATCGATTTTCGTTCTGCTTCTGATCTATGGAGCATATTTTGCTCTAAGGTCAGCAGTAGAGTCCGAGGAAAGAAAGGCGGCTCTATCCTCAGTCTATGCCATTCTGGCTTTTCTGACCGTTCCGTTTCTGGTGTTTGTGGTTCCAAGAGTTTATCAATCACTTCACCCCACAGATTCGGTGATAAATATAAAGCTCCAAATGCAGATGTCCCCTTCGATTTTGATCACATTTATCGCATCACTTCTGGGGTTTACTCTCCTCTTTATCTGGATGTTTAAGCTGGAGTGTAAAATAAACAAAATATCAAATAAACTGATGGAGGAATAAGGATGTCCTCAAACTATGTAACCATGATCGTCACACTCATCATCTGGATTGGCGTGTTCTGCTATCTGGTGAGGCTGGATGGAAAAGTTGAAAAACTAAAGAACAAATTGAAATTGCCGCAGGCGTGATTTGCTTTGGATTGATAACTTTTATGCGCCTGTAATTGCTCCTTCACCTTTGAATAACTGATCTATGAATAAACGATTTCGCACGATTTTAAATTCCATCTCCCCTCCCAGGATTGTTTTATTCTTTGCCGCTGTTTTTATAGTAGCCACAATTTTTTTAACCTTATTCCGATTTGGGTTTCTTTTAAAACATCAAAACCTCATCGCCGGCATACCGCTGCTTACGCTTCTGCATTCTTTTGTTATCGGAGTGCGATTTGATGTGGTGGTGTTAAGCTATATACTTATTCCACTCTTTATCTTTAGCCATCTGCCTCTGTTCAGCATAGATCGCCTCAAGCCAACCCGGGTGTTGATTGATACGATTCTTGTGATATGCTTGAGCCTAATCTTCTTTTTGAGTCTGGTGGACATCGAATACTTTGGTGAATTCGGCAGCCGTTTAAGCCACTGGACGCTGGAATATACCGATCAGCCAGGTATGATGTGGTATGTCATGTGGTCTGGTTATCCGTTTGTTTTTTATCTTCTGCTATGGGGAGCTCTCACTTTTTTTTTCGCTTTCCTTGTAATAAAAATAAGCGGGAAGATATTCCGCCAAAAACGAAAAGAAAAAATCGGTCTTCGCCTCATATATTTCATATTGATTTTGGCACTTCTCTTCTTAGGGGCGCGCGGACGGTGGCAGCTTGCCCCTATTGACTGGGGTCTGGCATACTTTAGCCCCCATGGTTTTGCCAACCAGTTGGCACTAAACGGGGTCTACACCTTGGGCAAATCCTATTGGGAGGACCACCGTCAAAAAAGAGGAGAGTCCCTCCAGAGATTTCATTTTTACCCTACCTCAGAAGCTTTGACCTCTGTTCTGAATTTATTGACAAATCCTGAAGAAAAGCTTTCGGATTCTCTTCATTCTCTGGCTCGCTGGTATTACCCTGAATCTGAATCAAAACATCCGAAAGATTATAACGTGGTGATAATTCTGTTAGAAAGTTGGCTGGCGCGTTATGTGGGAGCATTGGGAGGAAAGCCGGACGCAACCCCGAATTTTGATAGTCTTTCCCGAAAGGGTATTTTATTTGAAAACTTTTTTGCCACCGGCACCCGCACCAACCGAGGGATACCCTCGGTTTTCTGTTCTTTTCCTTCACCACCTGGACGTTCCATCATGAAGCAGTTTTCCGCCAATCATCCTTTTATATCCATAGCCGATATCTTGAAAAAACGAGGTTACAAATCTATTCTAATTTATGGAGGTGACTTACAATTTGACAATATGGAGGGCTTTTTGAGAAGCCAGGGGATTGAAAGATTCATCGGAGAAGAGGACTTTCCCCCTGGGACAAGATTAGGCAAGTGGGGTGTTCCCGATCACGTAGTTTTTGAGAGAGCATATCTGGAGTTTTCAAAATTTGGGGATAAACCTTTTTTGGGAGTTATCCTCACCTTAAGCAATCATGAACCTTTCCTTTTGCCCTCGTCTGATTTCAAAATCTTTCCCCAAGACGTTCCTCACTCTGATTATCTGAACACCTTTTATTATTCAGACTGGGCTTTGGGCGAATTTTTTCAGCAGGCAGAAAAACAGCCCTATTTTGAAAACACCATATTCGTTATGGTGGCAGATCATGGAAAGTTCATGGAAAGCCAAAGTGACCTGCCCTGGGATAGATTTCATATCGTTGGTCTGATCTATGCTCCACATATTCTGGGTGCTTCGCCCAGAAGAATTTCCACCGTGGCAAGCCAGACCGACCTTGTTCCCACCATCCTGGGAATTTTAGGTAAACCGGTTTTTCATCAATCCTGGGGGCGGGATATTCTTTCTCTTGCTCCGGAGGATAATGGCTTCGCCATGATGTTGGATGGAAACATGATCGGCTGGTTAGAGGGACCTTACTTTTTCATCGAACGGATAGGAGTAAACTGCTCGCTTTTTGACATTCGCCAGGATCCACTTCAAAAGCATGACCGATCTTCAGAACTGCCTGATCTGGTAAGAGAGCTTCAAACCAAAGAGCGTTCATTTCTCCAGCTCAGCATTGAAATGATAACAGGACAAAAACCTTTGGCTCAATAGCCGCAAGAGCCTTGGAGTGTCTGCCTTTAGGCAGACCTTGGGTCCGGCTAAAGCCGTGCACTCCAGAAACCCTATCTGTCCATTCTCCTCCACAAAACAAGGGATTCTTCTTATTGCATTCAAAATGGGAATGTAGTATTTTACAAACAGTGAAGGTGCTGAGGTAACATCTAAGTGCCCATAACCAAAGATTTAGAATTTGGGAATTATTTAGCAAAAAAAAGCGTGAAGATTGATATGAACAACTAACAAGGTACAAACAGAAAAGCCCTTTAAGCAAAGGAGTAAAATTATGAGACAGGGAAAGATGTGTGCCCTCTTATTGTTGATTCTCTTTATGGGGACTTCAGTTGTCATTTGGGGAAAGAGCAATAAAGAAGGTGCCCTTACTTCGGATGTTATTCGGGAGGTTCGTCAATCCTTTAAGATGGATGCGGTAACCCGCGCTTTGATGAATGCTTTAACCAACAATGATATCAAAAAACTGGCGTTGAACCGCCAGATGTATGTAGCCCACGACAACCTGTTCAACCATAAGATTAAAACCAAGGGGATCACCAATCAGAAAAGCAGTGGTCGATGCTGGTTGTTTGCCGGACTAAACATCATGCGTCCCCAGGTGATTGAAAAATACAAATTGAAGGAATTCGAGTTCTCCCAAAGTTACTTGTTCTTCTGGGATAAGTTTGAAAAAGCCAATACCTTTTTGGAACTTATCATTGAAACCCGGGACCGTGATCCTTTGGACAGAGAGCTTCAGATGATACTGGAGAGTCCCTTTTCTGACGGTGGTCTGTGGATTTACGTGGTGGAGTTGATAGAGAAGTATGGGGTTGTGCCCAAAAGCGTGATGCCGGAGAGCGAGCAAACCAGCAAAACAGGAATGATGGATCGGCTAATCAGCCGCAAGCTCCGTCAGGATGCGGCTATTTTAAGGGAGATGAGCCAGAATGGGGCAACGGTTCCCCAACTGAGAGAGCGTAAAGTGGAAATGCTGAAAAGTATATATCGAATGTTAGCACTAAACTTCGGAGTCCCTCCCAAAAAATTTCAGTGGCGATACGAGAGCAAGGACACGGTGGTAAGTGAGGTCAAAACATACACGCCCAAAAGCTTTTTTAAAGAGGTGGTGGACGTTGACCTCAGAGATTATGTCCCCATATACAATCACCCGGCGCGCGCGTATAATAAACTCTATCAAATGTATCTAAGCCGAAACATTTATGATCGTCCGGATAATATTTTCGTTAACTTAGACACCAAACAGATGAGGGAATTTGCCCTAAAGCAACTATTGGATAACCAGCCGGTCTATTTTGCCTGCGACGTCAGTAAAGAGGACAGCTACGAACATGGCATCATGTCTCCAAAAATCTATGATTATGAGACCTTCTATGGGCTTGACTTTTCCATGAGCAAAAAAGATAAGTTTCGCTATCGGGAAAGCCGCTCCACGCATGCTATGGTATTCGTGGGCGTGGATACGCTGAAGGGCAGACCCGCAAAGTGGCTGGTGGAAAATAGCTGGGGAGATAAGAAGGGAGATAAGGGATACTGGACCATGTATGATGAGTGGTTCGATGAATACGTTTACAAGGTGATAATCAACAAAAAGCACTTGTCCAAACGTGTGCTGGACATTTTAAAAACTGAACCAATTGTGCTTCCCCCCTGGGATCCGATGTAATCAATCCAACCTAAGGAAACCGTAGGGACAGCCCTCGTGGCTGTCCGCTTTAGGGCTCGGACAGGGATTCATCCTGAAGGATTCATCCTGAAGGACAAGCCCTGTCCCTACGGACTGTTTGTGTTGTGCCTAGATCACCCTCTCCCTGTCCGTCTCCCGTCAAGGGAGAGGGAATTAGCTCTTCCCCCCCTCGACGGGAGGGAACAAAAGGGAGGGTGAATGAAGTCCGGACAGGAACAAGTCCTGTCCCTATGAACTGGTGTGGTTTTAGAAGTTTTTGGGAGTGCACCAGCTTGCTGGCGCGGTTTTTTTCTTATACTGACGAGAATTCAGAAAAAGGAGAACATGGCTATATGAGAAAGAAAACTGTGTTAATCGTTGAGGATGATGGCACCACCTATGAGTTCTTACGAAACATACTTGAATCTAATTTCCACTGCGAGATAACAAATGCTGAAAATGGATGGCAAGCACTAAAACTTCTGGAAAATAAAACATTCGATCTTATCATTTCTGACATTGCCCATGCCGGACCAAGTGGAATCCAGTTATGTAAAGAAATCAAGAGAATCCCCAAAACCACTTCTATTCCTTGCCTTATTGTTTCAGGAATAGCAAATGACAAAATTGATAAGATACGTAGTCTCGGCGTCGAATATCTTCAGAAACCTTTTAAGACACAGGATTTTATTGAGATAGCAAAAAAATACTTTTAAGTAATCAGACCTAGGGGTCTCTAGAAAATCCCACTAGACAGGAGGGAAAACATGACTTTTGCCATGGCTGCCCAAGAGTATAAAGAAATGTTTCGAAATAGTAAGTTCAAACTGAACAAGGGAGAAAAAATCCGTCGGCGCGCCAAAGAGGAAAACGTACCCGATGAGCCAGGTGTTTACCTGATCTATTCTGTTACCAAGAAAGGTTCGGAAGTTGTCTATATTGGAAAGGCTGGCACCTTTCTACGAAAAGGAACGTTCACACAACAAAAACTATTCGGGCGCCTAACAAGAGGAAAACACGATGGAAAATCAGCTCAACGTTTCCTTGAAGAACTAATGTCGAGGCGGGGTGTAAAATTCTTAGAAATACATTGGTTCGCCACCTTCAACCAGAAAAGTTCAATTATTCCAGGTAAGGCTGAGGCCGATCTTATCCAGGTTTACTTTGATGAACACGAAGAACTTCCACTACGTAACAAAACGGCATAACTTCTGACCTTTACGTTAGTAACCAACTGTCAACCATTTTCATAAAAAGAATTTGGATTTTGAAGAACATCTTTTACGTAGGGACAGCCCTTGTGGCTGTCCTCTTTAATATTCGGACAGGGATTCATCCTGAAGGACAAGCCCTGTCTCTACGGACTCTACTTCGCGGTGGGATGAATTCCCACCTCTATGTGGGTAGATACTTTTTTCGTTCTTACCTATTTGGCCCACATAGAGCAGGGCATTCAGCCCTGCGAATTTGATCTTGTCTCAAAAAATCGCAAAAGCCCCGCGAAGCGGGATCCTTCGGACAAGCTTTCGCACTCCAAAAATACTTCTTGCCCGGCTAAAGCCAGACACTCCAGATATTATAGCTTTTCCTATCAAATAGCACAAATCGAACTTCTTTTAAGAATTCTGTCTTTTTTGAGAAATTTTTGATTTCATCAAGCATTATCCGCGCGCATCCATCTATCGAAAATCCTCCTACCCCGGTGCCAAAAGCTGGAAAAGCTATGGATTTAATTTTTAACTCTTCGGCTCTTTTCAAACTGTTGAAGGCGGCATTTTTTATATACTCTTCATTGGTTACCAAATCCTGCCCCATGACTACAGCATGAATTACATATTTCGCTTTTAAACTTCCTGCTTTTGTTACCACTGCTTCGCCGATGGGGAGAGGACCTTTGCTCATCGCCTCTTTTTCAATCTCGTTGCCCCCTTTTCTCTTGATAGCCCCTGCCACCCCGGCTCCCATCCACAGATGATTGTTGGCTGCGTTCACGATGGCATCCACCTCTTGCTCTGTTATGTTACCCTGAATCAGCCTGATTTTGATCTTTTGCGATTCGTTTTCCATAACCCATCCTCGGAAATTTTCTTAAAATTAACTTAAAAAGAACTATAATTGTCAGGGCACAAAGAATGCCCAGAATTATTCCCGCCACCACATCAAAAGGATAGTGAACCCCTACATACACGCGGGAGTATGCCACCAGTGCTGCGATGGTGAGCAAAACAATTCTCAGCTTTTGATAAACAAAGGAAAAAAGAATCATTCCGGTGAAGATGTTGGTTGCATGAGAGGAAGGAAAAGAGAAGGATTTAGTACAATTCACCAGTAAGTGAACGTTCTCCAAAACATTGCATGGTCTTGTCCTTTCCACCAGCGGCTTGAACACGTTATTACAAACCTGGTCACTTAAAGCGATTCCCAGAATTAAAAGTAAAACCGCTATTCGTCCCTTCTTTTGTCCAAAGACGAGAAGGAAAATCACTAAAAGAATTAAGGGGATGCGCCAGTAATCGAGATTGGTCAGGATGGGCATCAGAAAATCGAAAACACAGTTTTGTGCTTTGCAGTTCAGAAGAAAGAAAAGGTTAGTGTCAACCTGGACAGCCTTCTGTAAGAGGGAATAAAACATAATGTTTGAACAAAAACAGGGTTCGTAAGCTTCTTTTCTGCTTCGACTTATCCCCTTTTATTAAAGCTCCTCATGAAGCGCTCAACTTCCCTTAAAGTGGGTATTCCTGCTCTACCTCCTAATCTTCTGCATTTCATGGCGGCACAGGCATTGGCAAATCTTGCAACCCTTTTCAGAGACCATTTTTCTAAAAGCCCGTAGATAAAAGCACCATGAAAAACATCCCCTGCCCCGGTGGTATCAATCACTTTCACACGAAACCCTGGAGAATGAAAAATCTTATTATCCATTCCACAAATGCAACCATCCTCGCCTATGGTGACCACCACAGTTTTGAATCCTTTTTTCATCAATTCCATGCATCCTGCAAAAGGATCGGATGTTTTGACGAAACCGCAGGCAAATCTTTTCGATACGATCAGATGATCCACATATGGAAAAACCTCCTCCACTCCGCTTCTCAAACTTCCTACATCCAAGCAGACTTCAGCATTTTGTTTTTTTGCCCACCGAGCCACTAAGATGTTAACTTCTGGCTCACGGGCATCAATGTGTAAAAATCTGGTGGAGATTAAATTCAGAAATTTAAGCTCATCTTTTTTCAGACTCATCTTTTTATCTTGATCCAGTGCCACCGTCCGTTTTCCTGATTTCTTATCCACCCAGATAAATGCCTTGGATGTCTTTATCTTTTTATCTGATAGGAGATGCTGGGTATCCACTCCCTTCTTTTCTAACTGAGATCTAACAAATTTTCCTTCTGGATCATCTCCGATCTTGCCAATGTAGCAGGTCTTTGCCCCCAACTTTGCCAGGGTCACCATAGCAGTGGGCACAGGACCTCCACCCTGAACCGAAGATCTGACCACCTCCATCTTATCATCCAGGTGAGGATATGGATCCAGAACACATAAATAGTCCACCGCATTCACCCCCAGACCAACGCAATCATACTTTCTTTTTCTGTCTGAATTTGACCTGACCATTGGTTGTTTCCAGAAGAGCTTTTTTAACCTTTTCTAACAAACTATTTTTTAACACAATTGTTGCGGTTGGTTCCTCTTCGAAACCATGCTCTTTAACCCGGATGTTGTACTTGCTGAAGATCTGATTTATCCTGCCAGTCATACTTGAAGGATAAGAAAACGTAATTTCCGATGTGATCCACCTTTTGACTTTTTCAGCTTTCAGAAGCACGCTTTGCGCGCTCTGCCGATAAGCACGCGTAAGCCCCCCGGTCCCCAGCTTGACACCACCGAAATAGCGAGTAACAACCACCAGGACATTATAAAGATTTTCCGACTGGATGGCAAAAAGTATTGGCTTTCCCGCAGTCCCCTTAGGCTCTCCTGCATCACTGAATTTCAGACTTTCGTCTTGAGCTTTTTTGATTCGGCAGGCAAAACAATTATGGGTAGCGTCAAAAAATTCAGAAGAGATTTTTTTTATCCAATCTTTAATATCTTCTTCTGAGTTTACAGGGATGGCGGTGGCGATGAAAATGGAACCTTCGACTTTAATTTTGGAACGAACCAAATTTCTTATAGTTAGGTATTCATCGGAAGAATTAGAGGTCATTTTGGCAAATTATCTTTTAGCTTGGGCAACAGAAACTGCTCAATCAATCTTTTAAATCTGGCCATATAAATAAGATCGAACTTATCCATCTCAAATGGTATAAGCCTTTCAGCTTTCAGTCTAACCAAACCTGCCTCTTTTTTAGCTTCACCTAAGGTAAGCTTGCCGCTTTTTATTTTTTTACATACCTCATCTACCATCTTTTGAAGTTTCCTTACCCCCTCTTCGTAATCGAGATATTCCTTCATATATTTTCTATTCTCTCTAAGATGGGATTGTGAAAAAAAACTACTATGATAGCCGCAGGCTTCAGCCTGCGCATCCCAAGCGGGGAGTTTTCAGCATCTTTCACATGAAAAGGATAATCCGCTTTTAAAGATAATTCACCACCAGATCCAAATCATCAACTCCCTGAAGAGCAACTGCGCCTTCGGAAATCATTTCCTCCACCTTGTAAGATCCCTCTTTTCTCATCACGAATAGAGGTTTTCCCTGTTTGCTGGCGAGGTCTACCGCATCCATTGTGCCTGCACTTTTTTCGTCAACCTCCACCACGATGACCGCCTGAGACAATCCCACAACGATTCTGTTTCTGGCCATAAGCTGTCCCACCTTCACCGGAACGTTTAGATTATATTCAGTAATCAGCGCTCCATTTTGAGAAATCTCTTTTGCTAAGGTGGCATTATCCGAGGGGTAAATTCTATTTAACCCATTCCCCAAAACCGCATAGGTTTTCCCTCCCTGGCTGATTGCGCCTAAATGAGCGGAAGAGTCAATTCCCTCCGCCAATCCACTAACTACCACCACCCCTCTTTGAGCCAGATTTTTTCCGATTTGAACTGCAAGCTCCATTTTCTGGGTAGTATATTCTCGATGGGATCCAATGACTGCCACGAAGATTTGCTCTTGAACGGGAAACTCTCCCTGAAAGTAAAGAAGAGGCGGGGGATCATCGATTCGTTTCAGCAACCGGGGATAATCATCATCTAATATAGTGAGGATACCGACTCCCTGTTCTTCCAGATAAAGAAGATGTTCTTCTATCTCGGGCAACAAATCCTGCGACTTAAGAATCTGTTCCGCCTTTTCGGAATTCATCCGGGGAAGTGACAAAAGCTCCTCTTTGGAAGCGTTATATACATTCTCTGGCGAACCGAAACTCATAAGAAGCTGTTGAAATGCTTTGGGTCCAACCTTAGCCTTCTCCCTGAGTGCTACAACATATTTTCTATAATCCAACTTACGCCTCTTCATTGTCATTTTATTCCAAAAAGGAAGTTATACCAAAAGAACTTAAATTTCAAGTAAAATCTGGAGAGTTATGGATAACCCCTTATTCTGCGGGGCTGGTCATGCCATAGGCAGATCCCCCGCCTGCCAGGAACAGAATGTTGGTTCGGGGTGCCCTTCAGGGTGAATCCCTTCAGGATGAACCCTCACCCCGAACCAAAATATTGCGAGGTAAGGTAGCTCGTAACAATAGACATTAACTGAAGGAACCATTCCCGATAAGATAAGCAGTTTTTGTTAGCACCAAGACATAAATCTTTTCTATCTTCGCTTGCCTCAGGATAGCTGAAATCTCATTTAAGGTGGCTCCCGAAGCACATACGTCATCAATCAATAGTATCTTTTCACCGTCCAGCTTTAGAGGTCTTGCTAACTGAAAAGTATTAAGCACATTTAACTGTTTGAGCTCTTTATCCCAAATGCTCTTCTGGGGTTTGGTAAGTTTGGTTCTCTTTAAAGTATCTTTTTCCCAGCGGATCTTTGTTTTTTCCTCGATCCTTTCCGCTACAAAAGAGACCGGATCAAAGGATCGACTCTTAAAAGAAGGAGGAATGGTTAACATTAAATCAGAGGATTTCAAAAGAGTATGACTGTTTATAAAACCAGAAGCCAGATCAGCCAGAATCGTCCCGGCATGGGAATTTTGTTCGTATTTGAATTTGTGCAAAAGATTGCCCACTATGGTTCTCTTTCTCTTCCCACTATCTAATATGTTGTATTCACCTAAAGCAAAACCTGTGTCGAAGTTTCCCGAAAGTGGAATCGGCTTTATATCTGATAAAGATACGGCTTCAATCTCCTCACCGGAACCGAGAACCCAACCAAAGCCAAATCTATCTAATAGCTTTTTTACGCTACCGGTTTGCATCTTTGTTATTCAGAAGAAAAAGAAGGGGGATTTCTAAGATCAAGTTATTTATTTTTATCCGACCAAGCCAGAAGCCTTTGGTGGGTGAGAAGATCAAGTGCATATAAAAGATTATCCCGGTGTCTTTGAAAATCCGCCATATATTCTTTCTTCAGTGGAGCAACGGGAGGGGCGACCATTCTAAGGGGGTTGACATATCTTCCATTAGCTTTCACTCGATAATCCAGGTGAGGACCGGTGGAGGCGCCGGTGCTCCCCACATATCCTATCAAATCTTTCTGTTTTACTTTTACCCCTTTCCTGACGCCTCTGGCAAAGCGGGAAAGGTGTCCGTAGGAGGTGACAAAACCGTTAGGATGGCGAATCTCCACAATTTTTCCAAAACCTCTTTTCCAGCCGGCGAAAGTGATCAATCCATCACCGGAAGCCACCACCGGAGTGCCTACCGGAGCGGCGTAGTCCACCCCTAAGTGTGGTCGATATCTTTTGAAGATAGGATGAAAGCGACGGTAGGAAAATCGGGAGCTGATTCTTCGATAATTCAAAGGAGATTTCAAAAAAGCCTTCCTTACCGACTTTCCGCTCGGATCAAAATAACCTCCTCGTCCGTCAGGAGATTGATACAGCACCGCCTGATGAATCCGACTGCCCAAATTATATTCAGCCGCCAAAATGTCACCATACTTTACAAAATTGCCATCCTTGTGATATTCCTCAAAGATCAACCGGAAGGTATCCCCACATCTTGGCTCGGTCAAAAAATCTATCTCCCACTCAAAGACCTCGGTCAACTTCATGATCAGTTCCGGACTTTCGCATCTGTCTATCATGGACTCCCATAGAGAGCCTTTTATTCCCCCTTGGAGTGATTTAACTGTGCAATTGAACTGAAGTGGTTCCACCATAGTCTTCAGCTCACCATCTTCTCTTACTACCCTGCATTTTTCACGCATCCCTTTCTGATATTCGAAGAGAAGGACAGAGTCGGGTGTGGTCAACAGAGTATAAGAATCCTCTGGCAAAGATTTTCTTAGATCAAATTTGCCTTTAAGGGCTGAGGTGAGTTGATAGATCAACCGATGGGAAAGACCTTTTCTTAACAGGGAAAGATACAGAGATTCGTTCTGGTTGAGTTTTCCTTGAAATATGCAACTCAGGGGAAGTGGGCTAATGCTTTCTTGCTTAAGAGGCTTATCTGTTTTTCTTTCAAAAAGCCCGGACCATTTGCAAAAAATGAAGAAAACGACCACCAGCCCCAGAAATGAAATTACTCTTGTTGTCTTTATTTTACTCGACATTTGGAAACTCACTTCTTTTCTTCAAACACCTCTGCTGAGAAAATGTAGATTTCCGTATCTTTGTCTTTCCAGCAGTTCTTATCATGGATGCCCGCCTTGAAGCAAATCTCGTTGAGGAAGGTTGTTCTATCCCAACCTTGTTCCGTGGCTACCTGTGGAAGGAAGACTCCCTGGTGGTATCCTTTTTTTAATACAATTCCATGTTTTCCTATCTGAATCTCGTTTATATCTTTGATTCTTTTCAAAGGGGTAAGAACGGATATCTCCAAATCCAAAAGAGGAAGTTCCTCTAAAGAAACCGGAGGGAAGCGGGAATCATTTAAAGCCGCCGCCTCTGCCATCTCCTGAATGGTGATGTAAAGCGGCTTGATAGCCTCAATGTAGCCGATACATCCTCTGAGGCGACCATGTTCGTGAATGGTTACGAAAGCTCCGCGCTTTTCCTTCAGGATGGGTGAGTCGACTTCAAACTCCGGTGGCTCTTTGCCTTCGACTTTGTGCTCTATGGTGCTTCGGGCAATACGTATTAAAGTCTCTTTGTCCTCATCAGAAAGATCACCCTCCACTTCTACCTTTTCTTTCTCTGATTTTTTCTCATCTTCCGGTTTGGCTTCTGAATCATAGATGACCGCCGCCATATATCCCACCACGCCAGATTTATCTCCGGTGACGTCTCCAGAGTTGGCATATTTCAAAACTTTAGCTTTGTCCGCGCCTAATCCCTTAGCGGCAAGCATGGTTACCACCATAGGGCTTGCCCCACAAGCTTCACATAACCCGGCAGAAACATCAGTAAACAGTCCTTCCGGATCAAAGGAATTCACATGGCCTATTACTATATTGTCCAATCTCACCGCTTCATCGTATGGATGAAAATGAGAAAGGTCTGAGCTGGCTACGATTAAGACACTCCTGCCCTTAAGCGTTTTTATCAAAGCTTCTGCTAAAGCTTCACAGGTGGTCCAGTCCTGATCGCCCATCACAATGGGAACCAGTTTAAATTTCCCCAGTACCAGTTGAAGAAAGGGAAGCTCAACTTCTATGGCATGTTCCCCTCTCATCCCAACAAAACCGTGTCCCTTGGTGGAAAGAAAAACTCTCTCTTTTGCATCAGCCATCTTTCCAGCCAGGGAGGTATCCACAGCAATTACGCCCAAAGGAGTTTCATAAGCACCGCCGTTATATACCGAGGCGCCCTTGAAAGATACAACATGGCTGGGGCAGATCACCACCACCGTCTCAAAGGAGAAACCTTCTAAAAGCTTAAAAGCATAAGCCGCCACCTGACCTGAATACATGTAGCCGGCATGTGGTGCTATCAATGCTACGATTTTTCCCGGGATTGGTTCCTTTTTAGCTTTTTTGAAGAAATCCGTTATCTGTCTGGTTAAAACCATCGGATCGCCGGGATAAAACTGATTTGCTACCGCAGGCTTTCTGGTCTGTCCCATTTTAAACCTTCCTTCCTTATTGATATCTGCCCCCGCCTCGGACTTGGATTGCTTGCCACAGTTTGATAGATAAACAAAGACAAAGAAAAATACAAAAAGAAAAGACAGAAAATGCAAGTTTCTTTTCATCTTCTCTCACCCCAATCTAATCCCGATTTATCTCCCATAATTTCCCGATAGATTCCCAACAGATTTCTAATAGATTCCCAACAGATGAAACAGATTAAACAGATTAAAAATACTATCCGTTTAATCCTTTCATCTGTTGGGAATTCTCTCTTTTCTCCCTATGTTTCAAGATTTTCTCATTAGGCAATAATCTTTTGTATTCTAATGTCTGACTCCCAAAGTTGATCAACAAAGCAACTGGATAGTCGGTGGCGGCAAAGTAATACAATACCTGCCATACGAAAAGAGAGGTCAACTCAGAAGTTGCTTTTATCTCCACAATCACCTTATCCTCCACCACAAAATCTAAATACCTCAATCCTACCTGCTTTCCTTTATAATCTATCTGAACAGGTTTTTGCGAGTCAAAAGCGATGCCGCAAGATGTAAGTTCATTTTCTAAAGCTTTTTGATATACCCCTTCATTGTGTCCAGGACCCAAGTAATTGTGAACCTCCATGGCGGCGCCGATTATTTTATAGATTAGGTCATTATATTTTTCCGCATCGATTTTCATGATCTTTTGAAGTTTTTCCCAACAGATTAAACAGATTAAAAAACACCATCTGTTTAATCCTTTCATATGTTGGGAAATCCTTTCATCTGTTGGGAGATCCTTTCATCTGTTGGAAAATCCTTTCATCTGTTGGGAGTCTTTTTTCTCCGTTTTGAACCCTTTCTCCTCTGACTTTCCACCTTTCTCTCTTTATCCAGAGCCAATTTCAACACCTGATCCATGGTCTCCACGAAAACGAATTTTATCTTCTTTTTTATCTCGTCCGGTATCTCCACCATATCCTTTTGATTTTCTTTTGGCAGTATCAAAGTCTCCACTCCGGATCGATAGGCGGCTAAAGTCTTCTCCTTTAAGCCCCCTATGGGCAAAATCTCACCTCTTAAGGTTAGTTCTCCGGTCATGGCTAATTTGGGCTTGACCGGCTTTTCGATCAGAAGAGAGACTATGGCAGTTGCCATGGTAATTCCAGCAGAGGGACCATCTTTGGGAATGGCTCCTGCCGGAACATGGACGTGTATATCGTATTTCTCGAAGAAATCCTCTTCTAAGCCCAATCTTTTGCTGGCAGAGCGGACGTAGGATAATGCAGTCTGCACCGATTCCTTCATCACCTCACCCAGATGCCCGGTCAAAGTTAAAGATTTTCTTCCCTTCATTTTTGTAGCTTCAACAAACATCAGAGCCCCACCGGTCTGGGTCCAGGCAACTCCCGGCACCACTCCTATCTGAGGAGTCCTCTGCACCATCTCCTGGAAAAATTTAATCGGTCCTAAAAATTTTTCTAAATTCTTTGAAGTTACCTCCACTTTTTTCTTATTGCCAGAGGCGACCATCTTGGCGACTTTTCTGCAAACGGTGGCAATTTCCCTATCTAAGTTCCTCAATCCCGCCTCCCTGGTATAATCAGTGGCGATTTTCTTTATGGCTTTATCCTGAAAGACTAAGTTCTCCTGACCAAGACCGTGATTTTTCAACTCATTGGGGACGAGATGTCTTTTTGCTATTTGAAGTTTCTCTAAATCTGTATAACCGGGGAGCTCGATTGTCTCCATCCGGTCTCTCAGAACCCGGGGAATTGGATCAAGGATATTGGCGGTGGTGATAAACATCACCCTGGAGAGGTCAAATGGAACGTCCAGATAGTGATCGGAGAATGTATTGTTTTGCTCTGGATCTAAAACCTCCAGCAGGGCTGAAGCTGGATCGCCTCGGAAATCCTGTCCGATCTTGTCCACCTCATCCAGCATGAAGACTGGATTGTGGAATCCGGCGCGTCTGATCCCCTGAATTATTCTTCCCGGCAGAGCACCGATATAGGTCCTTCTGTGTCCCCGAATCTCTGCCTCATCCCGCATCCCCCCTAAAGATATGCGATTGAATTTCCTCCCCATCGCCCGGGCAATGGAAATTCCTAAGGAGGTCTTGCCCACTCCGGGTGGACCCACGAAACAAAGAATCGGTCCTTTCATGTCTTTTTTCAGTTTTCTGACCGCAAGATATTCCAAAATCCTTTCTTTAACTTTCTCCAGATCATAATGATCCTCATCCAAAATCTTCTTCACCTTCTTAATGTCCAGCACGTCCTGAGTGCTTTTGCTCCAGGGAAGATTAACCAGCCAATCCAGATAGGTGCGGGAGACGGTATACTCTGCCGCCGCCGGATTCATCTTGGAAAGTCGATCCAGCTCCTTTTGGGCCGCATCTAAAGCCTCCGCTGGCATCTTGGCTTCCTTTATCTTCCTTTTGAACTCATCCAGCTCCGCGGTCCTCTCATCTGCTCCACCCAATTCCTTCTGGATAGCCTTGAGTTGCTCGCGCAGTATATACTCTTTCTGGGTCTTGCCCAACTCGCTGGCCGCCTGAGATTGAATCCTCTGGGAAAGCTCCAACACCTCTACCTCCCGATTGATGTGAGAGAGAACCTTTCTGAGCCTTTCCTTGGTATCGAAGGTCTCCAGAAGCTCTTGCTTTTTAGCCACGTTTATGTTGAGACTTGAGGCGATCAGATCAGCCAGTCGGCTGGGATTCTCGGTGTTGATGGCGCTCACCTGCAACTCCTCAGATAGGTAGGGAGCTAAATCCACCACTTTCTTCAAAAGATCCAGCACATTCCGTATCAAAGCCTCCAACTCCACATTTTTATCCATCTTCTCTTCGATAACCTCTATTTTAGCAACCAGGTTGGGCGCAGTCTTGACAAAATTCTTTACCCTCACCCGGGACAATCCCTGAACTAAGAACCTGACACTGCCATCCGGAAATCGTAGCATCTTCAAAATAGATGCCGCCGTGCCCACCCTATAGATGTCCTCAGCAGTTGGGTGTTCCACCGCCGAGCTCTTCTGCGCAAAAAGCCCTATTATCTTTCCCTCCATCAGGGTATCATCAATCAATTTGGCGTACTTCTGCTCGGTCACCACCAAGGGGACGATAGGGTATGGAAAGACCACTGTTCCTTTGATGGGAAGAATGGAAAGCTCATCACCGATTTTCTTTACCTCTTCAACTGTTTTTTCGTCTTCTTTGATCAAGTTCATTCTCCCTCCCTTAGTAGATGAAGTCGAACATCCTCACCGTAGAAAAACTTCAGTCAACTTCTGTTCCAATCTCCCTGCAAATCTCGTCTGTTTTTTCAAAAACCCTATATTAGTTTATCGACCATACTCTATCTCAAGTTCAATGCTATCAATGATCCCTTTTACCCCGGGAGCGTCTTTTGGCATCGACTTTAAGTATGTCTCTAAGTATGCCTTGGCTTCCTCCCTTTTTCCCATTCCGGCGTAACATATCCCCAACTTTTTATAAATGGCAGTGTTGCCAGGGTTTAGTTTTAACGCCGTCTCAAAGTATGGCACTGCTTCTTCAAACCTTCCTACCCGTCCTAAAATGTTGCCCAGATTATAATAATAATCTGCCCTCCCTGGTTTCAAGCCTATGGCTTTCTTCAGTTGAGAAACGGCTTCATCATACCGGCCCATTTTCGCCAGTGCATTGCTCAAATCCTTATACACACGATCAATGCCCGAAAAGTCTGGTGCCATATTTATGAATCGATCATAAGCCTCTGTGGCTTGATCGTATCTTTTCAACCTACTATACGCACTTCCCAGTGAAGCAAAATAACGTGGATTTGGATCTATGGCAATAGCCTTTTTCCATAGTTTGATAGTTTTTTCGTGTTTGCCCTTATCTCGAAAATAACAGGCTAAGGTTTCATATCCATGGGCCGCTCTTTTTTCATCCATTTTTAGCAGGTTCTCAAAGCGAGCTATCGCTTTTTCTTCGGAGGCATTGACCAATATCCAGGGCAAAGTGGAAATAAGGGAGGTAATAACCAAGATCAACGTAATCTGATCCAGTTTCATTATTCTTTCTTTTCTGGAAATATTTATCGTCAGATACAATGCCAAGAGGGTGATGCCCAAACCGGTAAAGGCGAAAAGATCCCAATCTCTGGCGTATCCTAACTTGGGATCAACAAGTAAAGCAAACCCAAATGAGCACACCATCACACAGATAAAAAACTTAACTGTCGTTTCCTTAAAGTTGATCCATCTTAAAAAGATTAAAAGTACCATGCATAGCACTAAACTTACCGGAGAGATTAAAAGCTGATGGTTAAAAAAGTCCAAGATATGAGCCAAAGAGAAAAAAGAGTAAAAACTCTCCCCTTCTCCAAACGGATAGATCAAAAAAGAACCAGAGGGACCCTCTGGGGAATAAGCTTTCAAAAGATAAAGCCCTGCCCCGATCAGAGAGATCACACAAACCAGACTTAATATATTGGAAAGTTTTACCGTTCCGGTCCTATGGATCCTGTGGACTTTTTCTCTGGAAGGTTGGGGTAGTGTAGCAAAAGCCAAATAGAACAAAGAGGGCAGGACAAAAAGCGCAGAGAGATGAAAGCTGGCGGCTAAAAGGAAAAAAAGACAGGGCCACAGAAATCCACTTTTTTGTTTTAGATATCTCATTCCGAAGAGAATATATGCGGTCAGGGTTACATACATGAAGGAGTAGCTCTCAATATATCCAAAGAACAACTGGGTCGCCCCCATGGTCGCTAAAATTGAAAAGACAAATAACTTTTCTTTACCATTCTTTCCCCATAGGTCACATAAAAGAAGAATTAAGAATATGGATAATACCCCAGCTATACAACTCAAAACTCCATACGTGGTGTAGCCATCCAGACCGAACAGTCTGGAAACTAAAAGGTGCAGATAAAAATCAAGAGGCTCGGTAATTGAGAATA
>CAYOFL010000011.1:0-47847 GCA_964403165.1 uncultured Ignavibacteria bacterium | reverse complement strand
TTTTCTTCTTCTTTCTCCTCCTTTTTCTCTTCCTTCGGCTTTTCAGCTTCAGCTTTCTTTGGTGGAACTCCTTCTTCCACCGCTGGAGCGACCTCCTCAGCCGCTTTTCCCTTCTTTTTCTTCTTCTTTTTGGCTCTTTCCTTAAGCTGAGTCGACAAGCTGATCTGGGAGACATCCTCACCCTTCTTATTCATCTCCCATTTTTTCAAAAGCCCGATCTGTTTAAAAATACTGTTCACCGTCTCCGTGGGTATAGCGCCCTGTTTCAACCAAAAGTAGACTCTCTCCTCCTTCACATTCACGGTAGCCGGTTTTTCAATAGGATTGTAATGGCCCAAAATCTCAATGAACCTGCCATCCCGGGGCATACGGGAATCTGTGGCAACAAACCGGTAAGTGGGTCTCTTTTTTGCACCCATCCTTCTCAATCTAATTTTTACTGCCAAGTTCACCTCCGTTTAATATGGTTTTTTCTCAAGTTCTATTTTTTCTAATTGTCTATGTTTAGATTCCAATTTCATCCAGCGCAGAATGCTTAAAAGTCAATTAATAAGCCCAATGAATTGGGCAACTACAAAAGCAAGACCAGAGCCCTCCTCCGTGTTTCAACGAAAAGAGAGAAATCCTTTCTCCAATTTCTTAAGATCCATTTTAGTTACGTTTTTTATCATCTTCTGCATCATGAAGAATTGTTTTAGAAGCTGATTGACGCCCTGAACCGACGTTCCACTTCCCTGAGCGATTCTCCTTCTTCTGCTTCCGTCAACAATATTGGGTTTCTGTCTTTCCTCTTTGCTCATGGAGTTAATTATGGCTTCTACCCGCACCATGGCTCTCTCATCAATCTTAAATCCTCGCATCATCTTTCCTCCCATACCAGGGATCATCTCCATAATTGACTCTAAAGGACCCATCTTTTTTATCTGCTGAAGCTGAGCGTAGAAATCATCTAAGGTAAAAGCCTCTTTCCTTAATTTCTTCTCCAGTTTTTTGGCTTCTTCTAAGTCCACCGCTTCCTCAGCCTTTTCCACTAAAGAGACCACATCTCCCATCCCCAGGATGCGCGAGGCCATTCGATCTGGATAGAACATCTCTAGAGCATCCAGCTTTTCCCCCACCCCCACGAACTTGATGGGCTTTCCGGTAACAGCCCGAATGGAAAGTGCTGCTCCCCCTCGTGCGTCTCCGTCCATCTTGGTCAAAAAGATCCCATCTAAGCCAATCTTCTCCTCAAAAGTCTTGGCGATGTTGACCGCATCCTGTCCGGTCATGGCATCCGCCACCAGAACGATCTCCTGTGGAGAAACTGCCTTTTTTATCTTTAAAAGCTCCAGCATCAAAGGCTCATCGATATGCAACCTTCCTGCCGTATCGATTATCACTAAATCCTTGCCTTCCTTTCTAGCATGTTCAACAGAGGTTGAACATATTTTTACCGGATCATCCTTAGACGAAAAAACTGGTATGTCAAGCATCTTGCCCAAAATCTTAAGCTGATCTACTGCGGCTGGACGATAAACGTCTGCCGCCACCAGCAGGGGAAATCTTCCTTTCTTTCTGTAATATCGTGCCAGTTTTCCGCAAGCTGTGGTTTTGCCCGATCCCTGCAGACCGATGAGCATGAAGACGGTAGGAGGCTGGGCAGAGAACTCCACCTCCACCCTTTCTGTGCCCAGAAGGGCGGTTAATTCCTCATTGACTATCTTGACAATCTGCTGTCCGGGTGTAATGCTTCGCAGAACCTCTTGACCAATGGCTTTGGCTTCCACTTGACTGATGAATTCCTTAACCACCTTGTAATTGACATCCGCCTCCAGAAGCGCACGCCTCACCTCTTTCAAAGCATCCTTGATATTGGTTTCAGAAAGCTTTCCCCGTCCCCGGAGCTTCTTGAAAATCCCTTCTAACTTTATGGTTAAATCTTCAAACATATTCTCAGACCAAACCTTGAATTAAATCTCTTAAAGTAACCGAGTAGAACTCAACTCTCCTTTTGCTATCATACGCCTGATCGGGCTAAAATACAAAATTATAATATAAACACCCTAATCATTTTAGCAACAAAAATATTGCAGGAGTCGTGTCAACGAACGCTGCACTGAACGTTGTGGCAGGGTACCTTACCCTGCCATATAGCTAAAGGTCGAGGGTGACGGAGACCCCCACCCGTACGGGCGCTCGTCTGGGAGGGCACCCTCGACCAACGAGTTATTATATTTCTCGCAAAGCTTTCACCGTCCGGCAATAGTTCTTGCTCTTAAAGATTGCCGCTCCCGCCACCAAAATATTCGCCCCCGCTTTTTTCACCAGTTTGGCTGTCTGAGGATTTATCCCTCCATCCACCTCTATCTTTGTTTTTAATTTATGCTCCTGTATGAATTTCTTTGCTTCTTCAATCTTGGGCAGAACCGATGGTATAAAATTTTGCCCTCCAAATCCGGGATTGACTGTCATCAAAAGGAGCAGATCCAGCTTCTTTAGAACAGGTTTGATCACACGAAAGGGCGTGCCAGGATTTAAGGCACATCCCACCTTGACTTTGAAGCTCTTGATCAGATCTATAGTTCGATGAAGATGCTTGCAAGCCTCGAAGCTCACGGTAAGATAATCTGCGCCAGCTTTGACAAATGATTCCATCAACGAGTCCGGATTTTCGATCATCAGATGAACGTCCAAAGGAAGCTTAGTACATCGGTTTATGGCTTCGACAATCATGGGACCAAAGGTGATGTTCGGCACAAAATGTCCGTCCATTACGTCCAGGTGGAGCAGGTCCACTTTACACTTTTCCACCCGTTTGATTTCTCTTTCTATGTTTTTAAAATCAGCAGATAAAAGAGAAGGTGCAACCTTTATCATTTATCACCTCGCAAAAACGGTTCAAATTTATAATCTTTTCCATAATCTTTGTAATGTGTAATTGCGCCCAAAAAGCAAAACCTATAGCTGTTTTTTACCTCACCCCCTTTGTTCCCCCTCAGGGTGAATCCTTCAGGGTGAACCCCTCTCCATTTCACGGTTCGACTTCGCTCACCGTCCTGAGCCTGTCGAAGGATGGAGAGGGGGATAGGGGGAGAGGCTTATTCAGTGGTGCTGACCTCTAATACGATCTTGGACCCCCTTACAATTTTTTGGCCCGGCTTCAGGGACTGTCTCAATACGGTCCCGGGGAGAAAATCGTTGTTCACCCTTAATTTTGTCTTTCCCAGCCCAAGTCCGATCTCCCGAAGGATCTTCTTGCTTTCCTCTAAGTTCATCCCCAAAAGATCCGGCACAACAACTGTATCTGGCTTTATTCCCAGACTAACTCTCAAATTTACAGACATTCCAACGGGGACGGATGTTTCGGATGAGGGAGTGCTGGTGATCACCACATCCTCGGGGAAGGAACCAGATGGAGTCCAGCTTACATCTCCCAACTCCAATCCCTCATGAATCAATAAAAGTTCCGCCTGTCTTATGGAGATACCCTGTAGTCTGGGCACCAACACTGCCTCTCCACCTTTGCTCACCGTTATCTTCACGACCCTCCCTTCTCTGACCCTGGTATTGGGATGAGGGATTTGAGAAAGGATGGTTCCCGGAGGCTTGGTGGGATCATGCACCTCTGATGTCACCTGAAGGGTTAAACCTTTTCTTTTTGAAATTTCCTCTGCCTCTTCTAAACTTAAATCCGTCAGGTCTGGCACTGCACGCGTTTCTCCCCAGTGAACAATTATGGGCATAATCACGCGGTCAGCCAGAAGCAGGAAAAGAAAAAGAACTGCAATTGTCCCCAAAAGTAAAAGCGGGTATCTTATTGGTCTATTTCCCCAGACGAACCCAAATGCTTGCTTCAGCCTTTTCTTTATTGTTTCGGCCATAGATACTTTCAAAAATTGAGTTCTACATTCTTATTCGCAACCCAAAATACAATATTTCCTTTAAAAATCCAGTCGAAAATCCTCACCTTCTGTAAGACTACATTTTTTCTAATCTACAGGCAAAGCTTCCATCCATTTTGTGGTTGTGGGGCAATGTTCGAACCATACCATTCTGATCCACCACCTCAGCATCCACGAAATGGGAAGCCTCTGTTAGTCGGAAGTCTTGTCTTTGCTTTAAAAACTTTTCAATCACCTGCTCATTTTCATCAGGTGTGATGGTGCAGGTGCTGTAGACTAAAATGCCACCTTCTTTCAGGAGTTTTCCTGCATTTAGTAAGATTTCAAGCTGGAGCTTTTGCAGTCTGAGTAAGTCCTGCTTTTGTTTTCTCCAACGGGCATCTGCATTTCGCCCTAAGGTTCCTAAAGCGGAACAGGGAGCATCAATCAAAATTCTGTCCGCAGGATGGCAGGAAAAATTTACAGCATCAGCACAACATAAAGCTACAGAACGCACTCCCAGCCTTTGGCAATTTTCTCTCACTACATCAAGTTTTTTTGCACTTATATCCACCGCCAGCACCAGCCCTTGATCCTTCATCCGTTCTGCAATGAGAGTGCTTTTCCCTCCTGGAGCGGCACAAAGATCCACTACATACTCACCCGGCTGAGGATCTAAAAGCATAACCGGAAATCCGGCGCTTTCATCCTGAAAATAAATTAGCCCCTTTTGCAAGGGAGAAAAGCGGCTCAGATCCACTTTGGATTCGATTGAATAGAAACCTTTACCGAATTTGCCCGGCTTGAATTTAACCTTTTCCCGCCTGAAGGCTTCCTCCAACCCTTTGTGATCAATTTTCAACGAGTTCATCCGGCAGCAAAGTCGCGGTCTTTCGTTGAAAGCCTGACACAGCTTGACGGTCTGCTCTTCTCCGAAAATCCCCAGCCATATCTGGACCATCCAGTCAGGAAAAGAATAAAACAGCGCTATATTCTTAACCTTATCCTCTTCCCAGGCAGGAAAACTCACCTGGCTTCTCTCTCTTAAATAGCTTCGCAGGACTGCATTGACCAAAGCTACCGTTCCTTTGTGTCCGAACTTTTTAGCCAGCTTTACCGACTCATCCACAGCCGCACTCTCCGGAACCTTTTCCAAAAAATCTATCTGATAGATCCCCATCCTCAATATATTTCGTATCCATGGGGTCAACTCCTCCAGTTTTCTTTCCAGGAAAAGACCCAAAACATAATCCACCCTCCTTCTCATTTTGGTGGTTCCAAAAACCAGCTGGCTTATAAATCTTCGATTAAGAGAAGAAAGACAAAGATTCTGGGAGAAAGACTGAATGGCTTGGTTGGCAAAGACATCCTTGACCTCTATGTCATGCAAAATTCTTAAAGCGATCTCTCTGGGATTTGTGCCTTGTGTTTTTTTCACTCTCTTAAGAAGATTTACCTGTGGAGCTCAGATTTGCTTAATGCTTCTTTTGAAAAATTCAGGTTAAGATGGAGTTTTTAGCTAAATCACTTCCATGGGAGTTGTGATCTGTTTATTCTTCATGACAAAAAGTCCAGTTCTCTTGAAAAGCGAACCCGCTACTTTCCTTTCCTCCAGGCCAAAACCATGCACCAAAATCTCCTCTGGTCGGGCATAACCATCACTTCCCAGACCCAGATGCATTTTAAGAACAACCTGATCATCGGTAGGTTCATACTCCAGTTTCAGAACATGTCTTCTTATATCTATCTCTTTTTCCTGTTGCTTGGAAATTCTTTTCACCAACAAATTCTTTTTATCTAAGATGGATTCAATCATTCTCTTTATTTGATCTGAGGAGATCTCCAACCTTACCTCATAGCAAGCTAAATTAATGATGGAGCTTAAGGAGTCTGATTTGCCCAAAATCGGCTTGCCCTCCAGAAACTTAAATCCTGATGGCAAAGCTCGGTTCAATCGATGAAAGATGGCAGGGGCGTAAGGTTCGGTAAGCTGTATGTCCAGAAACTCTGCATCAGAGATAAATCCTAAAGGAAGCGGAGGACCAAAGGCGATCTTCTGGTGAGGATGAAACCCTTCCGAATATGCGATGGGAATTCCCGATCTGCGGATGGTGCGCTTTAAGGTACGTCCCACATCCAGATGAGAGGTAAATCTGACCTCCTCGGATTTGCTCCATTTCAGTCTAACCCGACTACGCGCCACCAAAAGTGCTGGCGATACGATTCTTTTCTTTTTCTTCCGACCAAAGGATTGTGAAGAGATAGATGTTGGTTCCTCTGATGGAGCAAGCACTTTCTTCAATCCCTCCTGAGGAATAAAATCGCTCACCTTCACCTCACCGGGGAAAGACTTTTCTTGGGTGCCCACACTCGAAGGATATTTTTTCTCTGTAACAGATTCCTTATGAAAAGCATAAGCCCGATCTCTCTCCCTCTTCAGATATTCCTTTCTGATTCCTTTGTCAATATGATCCCAGGGAAGGGGCAAATTCGGATCCTTTTCCTCAGTGTAAGAATTTGGATTTACTCCTTGCTCAGCAAAAGCTTCTCTCCAGAACTCATAATTGAAATGCTCTGTCCAACTATCCAGCTTTGCCCCTTTCTTCCAGGCGGAGAAGATCACAGAACAGAGTCGTCGATCTCCCCGACCCAAAATTCCCTCAAGATATGAGACCTGCGGGTTCCTGAATTTCAGATGCAATCCTCCCTTTCTGGAATTGATCTTCAGATAACGAATCTTTTCTTGCAGGCTATCGGTATCTTCTAACCTTTCCCATTGAAAAGGAGTATGTGGCTTGGGGGTAAAAGGCGAGATGGTCACATTCAGATTCTTCGCCTTGCCCGTCTCTTTCCCCACCCTTAATATCTTTTTTAGCAAATCCACTATTCCTCCTAAATCCTCCTCCCTTTCAGTGGGCAACCCGATCATAAAATAAAGTTTGATCAGATTCCACCCGGAGGAGAAAACCACCTTTGCGGTATTTAGAAGATCCTGCTCATTCAAGCTCTTACCTATAACGTCTCTAAGCCTGGCGGTGCCTGCTTCCGGAGCAAAGGTCAAGCCTGGCTTTTTCACCCGGGCTAAAAGCTGAGCCAACTCTAAGGAGAAGGAATTCGGTCTGAGTGAAGGGAGTGAGATGGAAACTCTTTTTGAGTAAAATTTCTGAGAAAGCGTTTTAGCTAACTCAGGCAGAACAGAATAGTCGGTGGTGGAGAGAGAAAGAAGAGAAATCGCATCCCAGCCGGAGCTGATGATACCAGATTCAGCTTGTTTAACTATCTCCTTAACTGATCTTTCTCGCTTGGGATGATACGCTATGGTCGCCGCACAGAAACGGCATCTTCTGGGACAGCCCCGCATGATCTCTATGGTCAGCCGGTCATGAGTGGTCTCCAGAAAGGGAACTATGGGAGAATGTGGATAATATTCGCTTTTCAGTTGGGGAACGGTTCTTACTTTTATCTTTTCAGGAACACCCGACAACTTTGGCGTAATCTTTTCAAATCTGTCTTCTTTGTTATATTGGGCTTCGTAAAACTGGGGAATGTATACTCCAGATATTTTGGAGAGTCTAAGCAGAAGTTCTTGTTTGCTTGTCTTCTCTTTCTTCCCTTGCTGGATTGCTTCCAATATCTCCCCGATCATCTCCTCTGCATCGCCTAAAGCAAACAGATCAAAAAACTCTGCCATCGGCTCCGGATTCATGGCAGAAGGTCCCCCGGCGATGATCAAAGGATGCTCTTTGTTTCTCTGAGAAGAATAGACTGGGATATCCGCCAAGTCGAGCATGTTGAGAACAGTGGCATAATTGAGTTCATAAGTTAGAGAAAATCCCAGAACATCAAATTCTTTCAAAGGTATGTGAGTCTCCAGGGAAAAAAGAGGTATGTTCTCCTTTCTCATAACTCCCTCGGCATCCACCCAGGGAGCGAAGACTCTTTCTGCCACCCAATCTGGTCTCTTATTGATTATGTGATAGAGAATAGCCAAGCCCAGATAAGACATTCCGATCTCATACACATCCGGAAAAGCTAACGCCACTTTCAGCTTTCCCTCATGTTCCTTTTTTATCGCTCCCAACTCGTTTCCAACATACCTTCCCGGCTTCATCACAAAGGGAAGCAAATCTTTTTTAATTCGTTCTGATAACGGATGCATTATTATTTTTCTTCTCGCAGGTGACTGCTTAAACCACGAGATTCCACTCTTGGCGGCGTAACACGGCATCATGCCACGATTACTTATTCACAACATACTAATATAAACATAAATGACGAAAAACCAAAAGATGTTGCAGGAAATTTTGGGAAAGTTGGGGGGCAGTGTAAGAGTACAGTAGTGAAGGCTGATGCCCTCCAATCAAAGAAAAACGTAGGGACAGGGCCCCTCCCTGTCCGAAAATTGTAAGGACAAGCACAAGGCTTGTCCCTATAATTTCAAATTCGAAACCGCTTAACAAACTCGAAGCACTCCTTTAAAGCTTTCTTGCCACCTCCTCCGCCACACCGGTGGTGGTGGACTTTCCTCCCATGTCGTAGGTTTGAACCTTTCCTTCCTTGATCACCTCAGCAATGGCAGACTCCAGGCGCAAAGATTTTTCTGACTCTCCCAACCAGTCTAACATCAATTTTACGCTCAAAAGGGTTGCCATGGGATTGACCTTATTCATCCCGTCATATTTGGGAGCAGAGCCATGTGTAGGCTCGAAGACGGCATAATCATCCCCGATGTTTCCAGAACAGGCAAAGCCCAATCCGCCCACCAACTGGGCAGAAAGATCCGATATTATGTCACCGAACATGTTGGAGGTAACCAAAACGTCGTAGTCCTCAGGATTTTTGATCAGCCACATGCACATGGCATCGATATTGGTCTCCCACAAAGGAATCTGTGGATATTCTTTCGCAATTTTTCTTGCCTCCCGGACCATCAGACCAGAGGTTTCCCTTATCACATTGGGCTTCTCCACCACGGTAACCGATCTTCTTTTATGTTTTTTGGCATATTCAAAAGCGTCCCGAACGATATTCTGGCAGGCCCTCCGGGTGTTCACCCGCAAACTGACCGCTATGTCTTCAAGTGGAGTATTTTCAAACTTCTTCATCCGCTCATGATGTCTGCACAGAACTGACATCACCTCTGATGGAAGGGGATGGAATTCTACACCCGCATAAAGATCTTCAGTGTTTTCTCTGAAGACCACGATATCTACGTTATCTCGATAATTCAAGGGGTTGCCCGGATAAGCTTTACAGGGTCTAAGATTGGTCCTGAGGTTAAACAGCTGGCGCAGTTTCACAATGGGGCTAAAGTAGACATATCCTTTGCCTTTGAGGGCAGGATCCAACTCTGATTCTGCTTCTTCCTTGGGTTTTGAGGTGATTGCACCAAAAAGGCAACAGTCTGTATTTTTCAAAAGCTGAATGGTTCTCTCCGGCAAGGGATTTCCTTCCTTGCACCAGAACTCCCAGCCAATCTCACCGGGAATGTATTCGGCATCTAATTTTATCTTTTCCAAAACTATCTTAGCCGCATTCAAAACGTCCTCTCCTATCCCGTCTCCGGGAAGCCAGGCGATCTTATGTTTTGCCATAAAGGATTTCCTCCTTTGTTTTACACGAGAAGTTTGTGAAAAAATTGAGGGGAATGCCGAAAAGCCATATTATACGGCGGAATAAATCTCCGCCCTATTCGGGATAATCACTTACCAAACATAGGGCAGGGTTCATCCTGAAGGTTCACCCTGAAGGGCATTTAGCCCTGCCAAAGTGATTTTTACAAAATCTATGGAGCTTGACACTTAAAGTAACTCCTAAAATTCGACATCCAAAGAGATGCAGTGCACGTCACCCAAATCTGACTTGTAAGGAAGAAATGCGTAGTCAATGGCATACTTTTTGAATTTTACACCCATTCCGAATGATAGGTCTTTTTCGTCATAACCCAACTGATAGCCCAATCGTAATTTGAAGCTCTGGTATAAGCCGTATTCTCCACCCAGATGAACCTTCATATCATCGTCTCTGGGTTTGACCACATCCAGGCTCAAGGTGAAACCGCTTTGCCATTGTTCTCCTTCGACAAAATAGTTCACTCCAGCTTTGTATTGAGTGGGTAGAGAATAGCTTTCCTTTTCGAATTTCATTTTGGAGCCCAAATTCAACACCGCCGCACCGAAGGTAAGGTCTTGCAAAACAGGTTTTCCTGTTCCGGCAAAGGGAGAAAAGATTCCCCCCAGATCAAACCCCAATCCACTGGCTGAAGAGACGTCGATCTTCTCGTAGATCCATTTTACTGAGACTCCTATGGCATATTTGTTTCTCAAATCTCGAGCGTAGGAAAGCGACAAGACCAAATCGTGAGCATCAAAAAGCGCAAGCGGTTCTGTTGTGGCGACCTCCCCTCTCTTTTGAATATCCGGAACCTTGCCCAAGGAAAGACTCAGACCAAAAGTATTTTTCCTCAACCTGGTGGCAGAGGAGAAATAATCAGCAGTTACATCCTGAAACCACCGAGTGTGGGTAAAACTGACTTGCGTTCCTTGTATGCCGGAAAGTGCCGCCGGGTTCCAGAAAGGCGAAGCCACCCCATTGGACTGGGCACAAAAAGCCTCCCCCATACCCACAGCCCTTGCACCAGCCCCAAGTTTCAAAAAGCTCAAACTCGAGGTGCCACTCTTGTTATTTTGGGAACCTGCTTCAGAGACCAAAAAAGCACAAAGAAAGGGCAAGATAACAATAGATAGGACAACTTTATTCTTCAATTTCTATTCCTTCAGGATGAATCCTTGAGTCAGTTCAGCGTAAACATTTTTGATATTCTCCTGATGTCTGTTAACGTTTCGACGGGCAAATTTTAAAAATTCTTCTCTCTTTACAATTTCGGCAAGAGGGAGGTTTTCTTGGATAAATCTTTTGCAGTTTTCCAAAAGATTGTCAAAATAATCAACCAGATGCTTCACATCCCGGCTACCACACAAAAACCCATGTCCGGGAACCAGAATTTCAAAATCCATATCCAGTATGGTCTTCAAAGCCGAAAGCCACCTTTGGATATCACCATCTTTTGTATACGGATATCGTCCCTGGAAAATGAGATCGCCAGCGAACAAAACTTTTGAGGAGGAAATGTAGGCTACGGAGGAATCTTTTGTATGACCACCTAAGTGTCTTAAGTTAACTTTCAAGTTGCCTAAGTCTATCTCATATTTCCCATCAAAGGTCAGATCGGGAAGAGTAATCTTTAAGTTGGCTAATTTTTCCTTCCATTCTGGATTTTCATCAGTCCATTTCTGGATAGATTCTTTGCTCCACTCTGTCTTGAGGAGATTGCTCATAATTTCTCTGCATTCCCGGCAAGCAACCACTTTGGCGGAGAAGACCTGATTACCAAAGGTGTGATCTGAATGATGGTGAGTATTGAATACGTATCTGATCAGCTTCTGGGTGACTGATCTTATCTGCTTCAACACCAGCGTAGCATGATAGGGCGAAAAGGTGGTATCGATAACCATAATACCATTCTTGCCTACCACAAACCCGGTGTTAACTCCTTTCTCTCCTGCCAGGATACAATAAACACTTTCGCTGAGTCTTTTTAAAACCATAAGTAATTGAGGCCCGCATATAATTTTGGTTATCCTTTGTTAGCACCCAAACGGGCGGCTACCTTACTATCTCCTTTTTTCTGAATTAGCGTGTATATGGTAGCCGCAGGCTTCAGCCTGCGCTTCTGCACTTTTTCTCCAATTATGTGCACCGTTAAGTTAATTGATAAAGGTCTCTGAAAACCGCAAGGAGAAAAGAAGTTGGAGTGTTTACCTTTAGGTGAACCAAAAAAAAGTTCGTTGTCTTTCAAGAGATTTCAGGTCCCGCCAAAGTCGTAGATCCCGCTTAGCGGGGCGGGACACTCCAACAAAACCTCTCCCTATTTAATTTTTTTAGAGAACCCTGATATATTTCAAAATTTGGATTCACTTTGAGTGCTTGCATGACATCCAAGCTTTGATTTAGCCCCGCCGGAGGCGGGTCAACTACACAAATTCACCCTTGCGGTTTTTAATCTCAGAACTCAAATTGAAGGGAGATTAAATGATCGGCATCATCCCCTACCCGGCTGAAGATAAAGGCGTAGTCAAAACCTAAAACAGCAGATTGAATTTTATGCCTTAGTCCCAGACCAAAGGTTAATGAGCCTCTGTCGTATCCTATTCTCCCCGCCACGTTCTCCAACGCCCATCCTTCCACGCCCAGATGAATTTTCACATTTTGTTTTTCGTTTTTGTCAAACTCAGTGGAAAAAAGAATTCTATCTTTGTGCAAAAGATAAGATGCACCCGCTCTTACATTGACCGGAAATTTTTCTGTCACCGAAGAGCCCAAAAGATTAGGATCATGGGACTTCCAATATTCTCCAGAGGTCCAGGAGTATTTCATTCCCAGATTTTCCACTGCCAACCCCAATCGTAACTTTTGTATGGGTCTTCCGAAAACAGAGAAACCGAAACCGATTCCATAAGCATTGATGTTTGACAGGTTGTACTGAATGTACTCAATCCCCAAGCCAACGGATAATTGCTCCAAGACTTTGCGCCCAAAAAATAGCTGAACTGCATTCTGATAATTTGATATCTCTTCGGTTATATTTCCGTCTCTATCTCTTCCCATCACATCTCCCACCCCGGCATTGATCCAGGCTAAGGCAATGGTAGCTTCGTCTCGTACAGGTTGATTGTAAACGATGTAGGATAATCTTCGGTTAAGTGTCATCTTTCTGTAAAATGTCCCGAAGGTGCGTTTGGTGATCTGAACCAATCCAGCTGGATTAAAAAATCCTCCGGTGGCATCATCCGCCACTGCCACAAATGCACCCCCCATGCCTAAGGCTCTGGCTCCAAAGCCCGGTTGGAGAAACGGACCCGCATAGCCTCCATCTCCGGTCTCAGCAGAAGTGGTTGAGCAAAATATCATCAAGATCAAAAATATTCTTAGAACACATTTCTTAAACATCTTTCTTCTCCTTGTATCCAATTCCCTCTTAAGAGTCTGCTAAAGCTACTTTAGGATAACCAGTTTCCCCCATTCGGTCTGGCCTCCTGGTGCCTCCACCTTGAAGAAGTAGACTCCATTGGCAACCAGATCATCCTCTTCATTTTTCCCATCCCAGGGCTCGTCATACTCCACACCTGCGATTCGGTGCTGGCCATCCACTAAGGTGATGACCAAATTCATGGCGAAATCAAATATTTTTATGGTGACCGGTCCATCCTGTCGGGGGAGATAATGAATTCTTACCACCTGACCGCTTTCCAAAACTGGGGAAAAAGGCGAGGGGTAAGCGTATGCTGTCTTTGATCCCTCATTTCCAATGGCAACGGCGGTGCGAAACACATCCCAGGATGCCCCCTTGTCCTGGCTTTTTACCAAGCCATCAGCATTCCCCGCCCACACCTCACGATCAATTATGGCTACCGAGGTAAATTCAGAACTAAAGATTCTGTTTTCGGTGATTTCCTCTTTGTCTTTCATAAAATTGAAAACTTCCCAATTTTCTCCCCAATCATAAGACCTTTTCAGTCCTGAGCCTGTAGCCGTCCAGACGACCGAGTCGTCAAAAGCGAAATTCCAGACTCGATCACCCAGAAGGGTAACCTCCCAGGCATCCCCATCGTCTGTGCTGAAGCTGGCACCGTGTTCACCGGAATAGGTGGGCTGAGTTCCTGCCCAGATAACCTTTTTTTCATCATATTCTTGAATCGCCAGACTAACCACCCAATCTCCGGTTATGTTGTACATGTAGGAATTGTAATTGAGCACCGTGTCAGACACATCCCGATAATTATAGATG
Organism: uncultured Ignavibacteria bacterium; assembly: GCA_964403165.1. GTDB lineage: Bacteria > Zixibacteria > MSB-5A5 > MSB-5A5 > SM1-73 > SM23-73-3. Next base: position 34,137 of record CAYOFL010000011.1, on the reverse strand, counting down.
AATTTGTAAATTCCTGCCGCACTTCCCGCCCAGATGGCTTTTTTAAAAGAATGAGCGAATTTGATTACTTGCCAAGTTTTACCATCATCTGTGGATTTGGCTAAACCATCTATAGATCCCACAAAGATTATGGTATCTAAAGTATCGGGCACTACATAAACGGAAGTAAATTGTGAAGGAATTATCAATTCACCGGAGGCGGAGTCAACAATCTCAAAGGTATCCCAGGTCTCTCCACCGTCCTTTGACCTTTTTAACCCTTCATGTGTAGCTACCCATACAATCGAATCCAAGAAGGCAAAATCACGAACAGGGATTAGGTCCAGGTAGCTATTCCAGGTTTCCCCTCCGTCGGTGCTCTTATAGGCGATTCCATAAATACTATGAGGAGAAGGAGGATAACCTAAGTACTTGTATGCGCCCAGCCAAATGGCCTTCTGATTATCATATCTTTGAATTCCGATGGAAAGAATCACGTTGGTTTCCATCGGCGCAGTACTAAGATAATGAAAAACCGTATCCGCAGAGTCGCTGGTGGTGAAGATAAACTTGAATATTCCGTTTCTGGTTCCTGCCCAGATTGCGGTTGTGTCAGGGGATGCGGTATCCCCTGCCACGCTGGTGAAGACGTCGTTCTCTTCAAGTAGATCTTCTTCAAATCTCCTCTTAGCTGCTGTATCAACAAAAATGTTCTCCCAGGTTTCTCCTCGATCGAAACTACGGATCAAACCACCTTTTCCGCAAGCCGACCAGACTATCGTATCCACTAAAGCTATGTCAAAGGCAAATTTCTCCAACAAGCTTGCCTGTCCCTGATCTGGGTGGGAAGTGGTCCAATTTGCGCCATAATCGGTAGTATAGTTGAAATCTGCTCCGGTTAAGGAAGGCAAGAGGGGGAGTGGATAAGTTTCTTCTTCATCATATAAACCCACCCAGAAGAATGAAGTATCACCTGCCAGGCAGAAGACGCCATTTGAATTGAGCCCACTGGTAGTATCATAGGCAAACCAGGTTTTTCCCAAATCTATGCTGGAATGCAACCCATTCTGAGTTGCCACCCAGATCAGTTTCCCATCATAGGTGATGTCGGTGATGGAGTTTTTTAACTTTTTTTCTATGGGACAAAGGGTATCCACCACCACCGCAAAGAAGCGGTTATTCAGATGCTGGAAGCGTCCTTCCTCGAAGTCCTTTTGAGCAAACGAGTCCACAAATACGTTCTCCCAGGTTTCTCCTCCATCCTGCGAACGCAAAAGACCACCATACCAGCAGGCCGCCCAGACTAAAGTATCGTCGATGGCGATATCATAAGCGATCATCCCTGCATAGTCGACCTGTTGCGGAATAAACGAATACCAGGTTTCGCCGAAATCTTCGGTTTTGTTGAATCCTCTACCATAAGGAAACAACTCCCCTTCAACTAACTTATAATAAGCCGTAGCCGCCCATAAGGTGGTGCCTGATACAGCCAGAGCAGAGATCTCATTTTGGTTTAAACCGTTTCTTCGATCATAGAAAAACCAGTTTTCACCTCCATCCGTGGTCTTAGAAACTCCCCTGGCCGTTCCCACCCAGATGATGGTGTCACCCTCGGGATGATACATAACACGTATATCGCCAACCTCGTTGCTGGAAAATCCCGGAAAGGGTTCATCCAGACTTAGATTCATACCAGCCCGCATTCCAGCTGGAAACAGAACTACAATTAACATTATAGCTATTAAAAGCGGGTTTCTTAGCATCCCGTCCTCCTGAACTTTCTCCTATTTAACAAAGTATGAAAAACAAAACTCAAGTTGATTTTGATCTAATAAAGCCCAAAAAAGCTTTTTGTCAAGCGAAATAGGGATGCTCTTAAAAAGAAGAATCCAGCACCTAACTTAAGTTAGGTGCTGGATCGCAATCTCCTGCAAAACACGGGCGGATACTTTCCATCTGTTTAGTTACAAAACCTGAGATACAAATCTATTGACTTTGTTTAGACTTCATGATATTTTTTGTTCGTAGGTTTCAACTTAAATTTATCCACAGGGATCTTAAGATTGGAGGAAAAGATGAGTGACGATAGATGGAAAACTGCCATAACGGAGATTAAAAAGGGGGAAATAAGGGTAAGGGGATATGACATCGTGGAGATGATGGGGAAACTCTCTTTTTCCGACGCCATCTTTCTTATCTTAAGAGGTGAGCTTCCCAAAAGAGAAGAATCAGAGATGATGAGGGCGATTTTGGTCTCCAGCATAGATCACGGGGTTACACCTCCTTCTGTTCTTTCCACACGGAATGTGCTCTCAGGCGGGAACACCTTGAATGCAGCGGTGGCAGGAGGGGTAATGACCATTGGAGACGTGCACGGAGGAGCCATAGAGAAATGCGCCAGGATCTTGCAGGACTGGGGCAAAAGGCCGGATGATACCTTTGCCATTGCCAAGGAAATGGTCTCCGAGTTCATCTATAAAAGGAGAAGAATCCCCGGTTTCGGACATCGTTTGCACGAAACCGACCCCCGAACGGTTAAACTTTTTCAGATAGCCCGGGATTTGAATTTCCTAAGAAGACATATGGAGCTGGCACAGGCGGTGGAGAAGGAACTGTCCAATTCTTTGGGGAAAAAGCTCCCCATAAATGTGGATGGCGCCATCGCCGCGGTCATGTCAGATATGGGTTTCGACTGGAGAGTGGGAAAAGGCTTTTTTATCATCTCCCGGGTTGCTGGTCTGGTGGCTCATGCATACGAGGAGATGACCAGGGAAAAACCCATGCGCAAATTAGGCAACTGGAACTTTGAATACGATGGACCGGCAAAAAGAGATATCCCTGACGGATGGGAATAAGTTATCTTTCCCGCTCATCAGAATAAATTGTAGCTCATAAATGTCCCGCCTCTGGCGGGACTTTCGGACGATTTTTCTAATATATTCGACTCATTCGAATCGTCCAATCACCTTTTTCGCCTGCAAAAAACAGAACGCCAGCCCCTTTAAACCAGAACCTAACTTAAGTTAGGTTCTGGTGCTTAAGGAGACTGGCGTTTTACTTGTAACCTGTCGATCTTTGGGCTTAGAAGTTTAGCCCTATACTAAACCTGTGGGCATTTTCTAATCTACCCAGATCTGCCCAGGCATAGTTGATTCCCAGGGTTCCAAATCCAGAGATGTCAAAATCATATCCACCTCCCAGCGCTATACTTTCTTCATCGGTTTCCATTTTATATCCGGCTCTGAGAGCCAGCCGATTTCGCCAGCTATACTCAAATCCCACACTTGCCTGCTGACCCCGATCGCGGGTATTGTATCCATCCAGTACCGCCATAAGCTTGTTGTCTTCATCGAACTCAAAATCGTATGCCAAGCCCAAGCGAAAGCTTAAAGGCAAAGGATGAGATTGGGTATTCAGCCTTATTTCAATCGGACTGGTGCTGGGATTGTTGTCTTGATCATAGGTGGTCTCCAATTCGGTTCCATCGTAATGGGTATCCGTTCCAAAGTTTCGGGTGGACATGGCTATCCGGAGGGTTCTGAAGCCGGTGTAGTATATGGTGCCAACGTCGAAAGCAACCGATCCTGAGGAGAGCTCGGAGATCTTCTCTCTTATATATTTGACGGTTACTCCAAAGGAGAACCGGTCTGTCAGCTGGTGGGCATTGCTTACCCCCACCACCCAACTATTGGCTCCGAACATCTCGCCAGTTCCGTCCGGCTCCTCCAGAGTTGTTCTTTCCATATCATCCATGGTCAAGACTGCCACGTGAACTCCAACGTTTCCAACTCCGGATATGGGAGTCTGATAAGCCAGATAATTATATTTGATGTCAGCGATCCAATCGGTATAGCTAAAAGCTATGCTGCTTTCATCCATGTTGGCTATGCCCGCGGGGTTATAGTACAGGGCCATCGCTCCTCGGATAATAGCCGCATTTGCTCCACCTAAGCCCACCACCCGGGCGTCCACATCCAGTTTGAGAAACTGAGCGCCGGACGTCCCCAGGTTGTCGAATTCCGCGGACTTCGCTTCACCAGCAAAACACGCCAAGTGGGCCAGAAGTATTAACACAAGAAACTTTTTCATGGCAATTTTCCTCCTCAATAATTTCGCAAGTTATCGGACCACGGCGAACTTCCCGATCTTCTCTCCGTATTCTGAATCCACATAATAGATGTAAATGCCCGCGGCGATCTTCTGGTTATTTTTGGTCAAAAGATCCCAGTTCTCATTTCCATCGAACTCGGCACTTTCATGTTCGAGAGTCTGCAGGTGATCGCCGGAGAGAGTGTATATCCTGATGGAACATTTGTCGGGAAGATGGGTGAAAGCGATACGGGAATAATCACGGCTGGCCTCCCAAGCATTCCGCACTATGTAAGGGTTGGGAACCACCTTGATATCGTCGAGATTGACCAGATCCTCATCAATCATCGCCTTCCCGGTGGAGAAGGTGAAGACGTCCGTGGAGGCGTTGGGCTTGTTGGTGATGAACCTGACGATGGTTCCCGTGGCTGGCTCGGAGCTGTTGAATATGATCCGGCCGATATGGAAATCGTCGTACAAGACGTACTCGGCGTCGAAGGGCAACGGTTCGTAGTACTCCGCCTCCGCTGGATAGATTCTGTCGCCCGCGCTCCAACCCGTCGGATCCTCGTCGTCGAGGAAACCTATCTGAATCCTCTTGTCGTCGGAATCATCATCCGGGGTTCCGGGACCAATATTCCATACCTCGAAAGGACACCGACCAGGCCATTTTGTGTCGGTATTGAAGTCGTAACATTCGCTGCCCTCGGCGGTAAACCGGATCTCCCAGTCATCTATCCCTATCAATCCTCTCCAGTTCATGCGGGAGAAATCAGAGCCCGAAACATCGGTGGAGACGTAGAAGTCACCGGTGGAATTCCAAGACCATCCCACATTGTCCGGCGGATCCACGGGACCAGCGGCGTTCTGTATTTCCACGATGGACTTGATGTTGAAATTCGGCCCTGAGACCCTGACCAAAATTCCATCCACCACCAGATAGTTGTCGTCTCCTGCCTGGTTGGTTTGATTCTCCAGCACTGTTTGGCCCGTGGTCACATCGACCAAATCCCAGACGATGTTGCTGGGATCGCTGTCGTCGAAGGTCACCTTGTAGTCGTGTCCGGTAACCGACAAAGGATCAACCACCTCCGCGGTGACCGAGCCATCGCTCTGTCCGGAAGGGTGGCTGACAGCGAGGACGACAGCCGGAGAATAGCCGGTGGTATTGGATCGCGGAGTAGTCGCTGTTCCCCTGAGACCATTCGCTAGGCTCCGGGGGGATGCGAAAGGCTGGAAATCATAGGCGATGACGTCGTAGTAGTAAGTCATTCCGTTGATCAAGCCGGTATCCAGGTAGGCGTGCGCCAGCTCGGTGTCGTCGCCCTCCAGCGCCTCCGAGAAGCCGGTAATCCTCCATACCATGTCCTCTGTAGGAACGTAGGAGGCCTCGTCCCCGGTGAAATTGATGACCATTCCGCCAATCAAGAGATTACATCCATCGAAGTACTTGTCATGGGTTCCATTAGCCACACCCGCCGAGTCACTCCGACTCCAGAAATCCGCATCGAATAGCTCAAATTCATAGGGAGGCTCTCCGGTATAATACCAGTGATCCTCCTCCTCGGTGACCGGAATAGTCACTCCCAGGGTCAGGTCGGTGATGGAGAAAGAACTGTCCGATTTTACCTGCACCAAGTATGCATGACCTGCGAAGAGGGCGGTCCCACCATTGGGTAGGATATAACCTTCGGTATTGGTCTCATCATAGCTGACCGTACCCTCAAACAGGGGACCAGAAAGCTGCTCGACATCCACATGCCTTGGGGTAGCGCTTCTCTTATCCCAGGAGCCCAAGAGTTGGAAGGTGCCAGGGAGGCCGGAGGTACTCCGGTACAGCTTGTATCCCTCGAAATCCTTCTGCAGATATTGTGGGTCATACAGGGGATCAGCCGGATTACTGGTAAACACGTAATACGGATCCTCGGAGAGCTCCGCCGCGTCGTCCCAGGTGATGTAGACCTTTTTGTCGTCCGGGGTCAACGTAAAGTTGGGGTGATCCGGAGGCCTGGGGAGCACGAAGCCGATGTCATAGATGGCCTGGGCTACGTCGGCAATCTGAGGAAGCTGTTCCTCATCCGGAGCCATCATGACCGCTACCACCACCCTGACGGTATCACCAACGATAGTGTTAACGCTGGCCACTTTCAGTTCCTCGTTTACTGAATCCCAGGCCCAGACCGTATCGATCACCGTCTCACCCACAGGGGCCAAGAGGAATGGTCCGGTATTCTGGAAAAATCTCTGATCCACCGGCGTGGTTCCGGTTCCCAGGTCGAAGGGAGCATAACGCTGGTCTCCTACATCCGGGTAATTGTGCCCGGCCATGATGATATACTTCTCCGGCTCGGTATCCGGATCGCCCGACTGCAGGTTTGAGGTCTTAAATGAGGTTAGACCCAGAGGCTCTCCTTTTAGGACATCACGCACCAGCACACCATCACCGTTTACGTCTATGAGAACAGTGGTGTCGATTTGATCATCACCATTCAAGTCCACGTCATAACTGGCAACCGGACTCTCCAGAAATTTGTAGGCCAGAAAGCCCGGGATTCTGGCAAAGCCCTGCTCGGCAAAGTCGCTGTCATAGCAATATCCCAAATTCCGGCTGGCATCGAAGCCGACCAAATCGTCGTTGGCGGTAGGACCCACATCAGCATCACACATGATGGAGACATAGCAGTTCCTTATGGGCGCCTTATCCTCTCTTGTGTTTACTATCTGGTAGATGAAGAAGTGGATGGTTTTGTTGTTCTCGTAGTTCCACGAGTGGGTGCGCTGGATCACCTTGACTCCCACGCCGTATTTGGCGATATCCACTCCATCTCCGGCATTGGAGTTGAGCCCCGTGTCCCATCTTTCGGGGTCCTGATCATCGAATTCGCAGTAGCTGTCCTGGATGCCAACTATGTCCGGTAGTGGCCAGTAATCCGGGGTATCATAATCCTCGGGGTGACCGGTGATGAAAATGTCTGTCAGCCCGGAGAACTCCTCTGCGCCTCCGCTGGGGTTATACCCGATCACCACTCTGGGATCGGTTATGGCTCCCCAAAGAACATCGTCCCTGGTAGTCCCGGAGTTGCTGAAGCCAAAGGTCTGCAATGTCTTGTCGTTGACTGTTCCGCCCACCCATATGCCGGCACCATAGATATAGAACTCATTGGAACCTGTGGGCCACTCGCCTCCTGCGGCTCCTAGATCAATGAGCTGCCCGAAGGGGGCATAGTTGGTCATGGGCACTCTGAAATCGTTGACGTCCAGGCCGTGCCTTATGTACTTGGTAGAGTGCTCAGTTTGAGCCGCCTTTGCCAAAGGTGGGGTAACTTTCTGGCTTGCCTTTCGAGCCTGGCTTTGTGTGGGAAGTAGAATCAAAAGAAGGAAACACAGAAAGATAAACCCACCTAAGAGTGCTCGTTTGTTAACCAATTTCTCCATGTCAAATCTCCTTTTCAAAATTCATTTTTGAAAATGAATCCTTGTCTCATACTTGATCTCGGCCTTTAGAAGGCAACATAGAAGCCGACCTTGATCTGCCGGGGAGCTCCATAATTCATGGGATCCTTGGCATACAATTCGTAAGCATTGCTGTATGCCACAGCCTGTTCCTCCGCGCTGATATGTCCGTCCCCATCGGTGTCCTTTACCTGTATCCACTCCCAGTATTCATGGCTGTCGTCTTCTCCCGGATCTACCACCGACCCAGGATCCAGCCGGTAACCATCATCGTCGGGAAGCCCGGTGGCAGGATAGACGTTTATAATATTGGTCCGGTCAAACAGGTTGAATACCTGAACGAAGACGTTGATCTCCCTCCCCCAGACATCGAGGCTTTTATCCACGGTCAGATCCGTATTGTAAGTCCAGGGCTTGCGGTATTGGTTGGTGGTTCCGATTCTGTTGCCCTTGTAATCCCTCTTAGTGTAGGGAAGGCCACTGCCCGCCTCGGAGACAACGTTCATCCCGAAATTGCGCAGGGCGACCACACTGAAATCATCAGGGAATCTCCAGTCCGCCTGCAGCACAACGCTGTGTCTTCGATCGAAGTCTAAGGGATTCACCCTCTGCGGGAAGACCCGGGGCAGACCGGTCACCGGATCGGTTGCGTCACGGGAGTGATACTCATACTGGTCCCGGGCATCGGAGTTGGTCCCCTGAGCGTATTGGAGAACATAACTCAAGTTGAAGGCAAAGAATCTCCTGGGTCGCTGGGACAAGGTCACCTCCACGCCCTTCACGTTAGCATAGTCCAAGTTCTTGTAAACGTCGTAGGGGTTGGGCACGATGAAGATTCTTTCGAACTGCATCATGTTGTAGACGTCCTTGTAATAGGCGGTGACGTTGAATTTCATATCGCGGGTTATGGCGCGGGTGAGTCCCAGCTCATACTGTATGTTCCTGCTCGGCTCTAATTCGGGGTTGCCCACCTGCTGATTTGATCTCTGCAGGTTGGGGGCTAAGGCGAGGTACAGTTCCAAGAAACGGGGTTGTTGAATAAAATGACCGTAATTGAAAAAGACGGTCATCTTGTCGGAGACGGGATGGGAGATTCCTAATCTGGGACTGAAGGTGATGTTATCGTCAACTTCCTTGGTTCTTCCGCCTTCGGGTTCCAAATCAGGTCTGGTGGGAACGTCTTCCTCGTCTTCCCAGGCTTTCGCATCCTTGCTCAGGTAATCCACTCTTCCCCCAACGTTAATAATAAGCCCCTGGAATTCGATCTTGTCCTGAACGTAGAAGGCGCCGCCTAAAGGTTTGAATTCATAGATATCTATGAACGGTTGAGCATCCCAGGGAAGGCTGTTGTAGTGCCTGGTGATCTTATAGGAGTTGACCTCAAATCCGGATTTGATCTGATTGTTGAAATTCACCTGGCTGGTGATATCGAATTTTCCGGTGATGACCTCGCTTTCTCTGGTTTGGAACGTCCTGGTATCATAATGTGACCAGAACATGTTGTCCACAGCCAGATCATAGTTCTGTTCCTGCCTGCGCTCCCGGTACCTTCTCCATTCGCTGGTATCGGGCGTCGGCTCCAAAAATTTGTAGTCCTTCCACCACTCACCATCCCAAACCTCATCCTCATGCTCGGCAATGTAAGCTTCTGCCGCCGCTGTATCCGATGGGAACATATCGTAGGCAGTGCGTTCCAGGAAGTTCCTGTCCAGACGTCTGCCTATGGTGTATTCATTCTTGAAGTATCCCAGCTTGGCCTCATAAAACGTGCTTTTGGAGATTGCATGGGTCAAAGCCAAATAGCCTTGGTTTGCCTTTTCCAGAGTGGCGTTGTAGCTGTCCAGGTTATAGAGCCAGCTATGGTTATACCTTTCATATTGCCTCCGGTTGGAGAAACCACCCATGCGCAGGGTGATCGAAGGGGTGAGCTTATAGGCTAACTTACCCTGGGTGCGATAGGTCTGCTGTTGGTGATGAGGAAGCTTATGGAGTCGGGGACCCCAATCGTCGGTCAGATAGAGGTTGCCGCTAAGGAAATAGGTTAGCTTATCCTCTGTGCCGGGCACAGGACCGTTCAAGCTCAAGAAGTGCTCATTGGTTCCCAGATCATAGTCGTCTCCCAGAATTGCATCGGTGGAATACTGATATCTTCCGGAGAGCTTGGCTCCACCCTCCTGGGTGACATAATTGACAATCCCCGACATGGCGTTACCATATTCCGCACTGAACCCGCTGGTGATCAACTGCACCTCGGAGATGGTGAAATGGTTCAAGTTGGTAGCCTGACCTGACAGGATGGGGTCGGTGATGGACAACCCGTCCACCATATATACCACCTCCTGGGGGCGTCCTCCTCTGAGAGTAATCCCCGGGTTGGCGCTGTCGGTTACACGGTCGCCTTCATTTCCGATCACCGTCCCCTGTGTCCCTGAATTGATGGGTCCGCCGATGGGATCGAAGACCACTCCCGGAGTGCGGTAGACAATCCCGTCGGTATTGATCACCGGACGGTGAATCATGTCCACGGCGGTGATGATGTGCGCGGTGGAAGTCAAGTCCGGCTCGAATATCGGTCTCTCCGCGGTGACGGTCACACCTCTCACCTCCACCGCCTCAGAGACCAACTCGAGATCAATGGTTGTGGTTAAATCCAGCGATACGGAGACATTCTCAATTTCCATCGGAGCGTACCCGATAAGGGTGACCCTTAGCTTGTAGACTCCGGGAAGCACGTTGAGAATGAAATACTCTCCGTTTTCATTGGCTGCCCCTCCCAGGGTGGTCCCCTCGATCATCACAGCTACACCGGGCAGCGGCTCACCGGTATCCTTGTCCTGAATTACCCCCGCTATCTTTCCGGTGGTTCCACCGAAAACCAGAGAGGCAAAGACAAAGAGCAATATGCTCCCGGCGAGCACCAGTCTCAGTATGTGTTTGTTTTTCAATTTTCTTCCCTCCTGCTGAAAAGTTAACTTCTAAATCGTTAACCAAAACGTTATTTTTTGCTCCCAGCTACTCACCTCCTTTATTGAAAAAGTTGGTTATAGATTTAGTTTATTAGATGATTGTCATGGTTGAACTGTTTTTCAAGTTCGGGTCTATTCTATCCTATGAACAGCGGTATGTTACATACAACTGCTGTAATTAGATCGGTGGATCATCAATCTCTTCAGAGTTGTGAGAAATAGCTTGGTTGTTCAACAACCGCACAATTTGTGGGAATGTTATTGTTTTTACATCCTCAATTTACATCCCCTGGGAAATTTGTTATAAAGCATTTAAGTTCTTGTCGATTCACCTTTTATAAGATCGACAAAAAGCCAGAAAAGTTTAGGATGTAAGTTATGCGGAAAAAGTGCCCGAGTGTGAACCGACCCTCCCTCAATTTTTCCAAAAAGCCCAATTTTTGAACAATGGACTCAACCGGTCACAAGAAGGTAGTCAAATCCGATGACTCTACGATGGTGAGTTAAATTAAGTTAATACTATTTTATCTTTTGTAAAGCTTTTTTATACCAAAAGATGTTTTTTTCTCCGCCCTATTGATATTCAAATGTCGAGTCTGGACTAAGATAATACCGTTTTGTTTTTTGTAAAGCTTTTTTTTAACTGGACTATCTTTTTTTCGCTCCCCACTCTGAGCGTAAATTTTGGTGAGCTTACATTAAAATACGGCTTATTTTATATTTTGTAAAGCTTTTTTTATCCTGAACAATCCTTCTTTTATATTCTCCACGCTGTTGGCGTAGGAAATGCGGATGTAACCTTCTCCATATTTACCAAACGATACGCCGGAGAGAACTGCTACCCCAGCTTCATTCATAAGGAAGTCGGCTAACTTCTTTGCCTCCCAACCAATCTTTTTCACGTTAGGGAAAGCATAGAAGGCACCTTTGGGGATCCTACAGCTTACTTTAGGAATAGCGTTCAGTCCTTCAATTATAACGTCTCTTCTTGTTTTGAACTTTGCCACCATCCGATCCACGTCGTCCTGTGGCCCGGTGAGAGCCTCCATCCCTGCTCTCTGAGTGAACGTTGCAGTACAGGAGTTGGAGTTGGTCTGCAACTTGGCAATCAGAACAGCTAAGTACTCTCTCATCACTCCATAACCCAGCCTCCAGCCGGTCATGGCATAAGTTTTGGACATACCATCCAGAATTATAGTTCTCTCTTGCATTCCCGGGAAGGAAGCGATGCTGTGATGGTTGCCTTCGTAGATTATGCGACTGTATATTTCATCTGACAGAACGAATATATCCTTAGAAATTGCGACATCAGCAATCGCCTTCAGATCTTCCTGGGTCAAGATTCCACCGGTGGGATTCTGAGGAGAGTTGATGATTATCATTCTGGTTTTATCTGTCACCAATTTTTTAAATTCATCGGTATCCAAACGAAAATCGTTCTCCTCTCTGAGTTGAATGGGAACTGCCTTAGCCCCGATGAAATTTATCACCGATTCATAGATAGGATAAGCCGGATTGGTATAAATCACCTCATCTCCTTCATTGATTAAGGCTAAAATAGAGAAGAATATGATCGGTTTGCCTCCCGGGGTAACCACCACCTGATCAGGATTAACATTTATCTTTCTGGTTTTCGATACTTCTTGGGCGATTACTTCCCTGAACTCAGGCGATCCCGCCGATGGTCCATAGTGCGTATATCCTCCCCTAAGCGCTTTGACTCCAGCTTCTATAATGTTCTTAGGAGTATCGAAATCCGGTTCGCCGATTTCCAGATGAATAATATTTTTCCCCTTTGCCTCCAGTTGTTTGGCTCTGGCTAATACCTCAAAGGCGGTCTCTGTTCCTAATCTGGACATTCTGTCTGCCAATTTCATGATTTTCCTCCATAAGTCTATTGGTCAATAAATAAATTCCTCTGCTCGGATAGGGATTGTACCCTTCAGGGCGAGCCTTCAGGACGAGCCCTTATCTGCCACAATGAGGGATAGATGTGCAATTTCCGTCCCAGCAAGAAATTCAGATAATTAATAGCGAATGATTAATGACGAAGAATGAGTTTTTATCCGTCATCCTTCATTCGTCATCCAGATTCTCTTATCCTTTCTTCTTTATATCGTAAAGCTGTTTTGCCTTTTGGGCGATATGTTCGGCGGAGACCTCGAACTCTTTTATCAGTTCCCAGGGTTTACCGGATTCACCGAACCGGTCTTTGACCCCGATCATTCCAAAAAGAATAGGTTTTTTGTAAAGCTGGGTGGCTTGAGAAACCACGGCACTTATCCAATTGCCGAATCCACCCACCTGATGTTCCTCTGCAGTTACAATAATCCCGGTTTCCAGCGCTGCCTCGATCAAAGGCTTTCCATCCAGAGGTTTTAAGGTATGCACATTTATGATTCTGGTCTCGATCCCGAAATCTTCCTTTAATATCCATGCCGCTCGCATGGCTTCCGGAACCTCCGGACCGCAGGCGATGATGGTCAAGTTTTCTTTTTCTGAGGTGTATGCAGATGCCAGAAAAACCTCAAATGCATCTTTAAAACTTTCTTTCTCCCCTCTGTATCTGTAGATATTCGCCTCTCCGAATTTGAAAGGGGTGGTTTCATCCGTAACGATGGGGGTTGCCTCTCGGGCAAATCGGATATACTTGGGTCCCTTGATGTCAAACAGAAGAGTTTCCGTGGCTTTTTCAGTTTCAACAGAATCGCAGGGAACTGACACATGCATGTTAGGCAGTCCGCAGATCTGGAAAAGATCCTCCAAAGCCTGGTGGGTGGCTCCATCCGGTCCCACGGATACGCCCCCATGTGCTCCCGCGATCAAGACGTTGAAATTTCCGTAACAGACCGTGGTTCTAAGCTGGTCTAAGTTTCTCCCGGCAGAGAATACTCCATAGGTGCCAAATACCGGAATCATTCCCTCTTTAGCCAAGCCAGCGGCAACCCCGGTTCCGCTCTGTTCGGCAATCCCCATGCTCAAAAATCTTTCCTTTCTCTCCGGATGCTTCTCGTGAAACATGCTGATGGCGATGGAGCCGGATATGTCTGCGCCCAGACAGATCACTCTGGGATCATCTCCTCTTTTGTCAAGAGCACGCCCAAAGCCCTTACGGGTAGGGTCCATATCCACCTTCATATTATCTTGCTTGTTCCAGAAGTAATCCTTCTTGAATTTGGGCATCTTTGCTTCTAATTTCTTGGTTGCCTCAGCCTGATAATCATCTGCCTTTTTGTCCAACTTATGGTAATCGAGCGTCTGGTCAACTTTCAATTGTTTTAGGGCTTCTTCCCTCTGATCGCAAACGGGTGCCTTTCCATGCCAGCCTGCCACGTCCTCCATGAAATCAACGCCTTTTCCCTTTACCGTGTGCGCTATAATTACCGTGGGCTGACCCTTATGGGCTTTCGCTTTCTCAAATGCTTCCACGATTTCCCTCATGTTGTGTCCATCTATCTCGATCACGTTCCATTTGAAGGCTTTGTATTTATCCACAATGGGCTCGATGTCCATCACATCCTTCACCCAGCCATCAATCTGCAGGCGGTTTTTGTCCAGTATGTTAGTGAGATTGTCCAGCTTGAAATTACCCGCCTCCATAATCGCCTCCCAGATTTGTCCTTCCTGATGCTCCCCATCTCCGGTAAGACAGAAAACATGATAGCCTTTGTTTTTCAGTTTTCCAGCGAGAGCGATTCCATTGGCGATACTCAATCCCTGTCCCAAAGATCCGGTTGAAGCCTCTACTCCTGCAAGCTTCAACCAGTGGGGATGTCCTTGAAAAGGGCTGTAAAGTTTTCTCAGTTTGACCACCTCTTCTACATCGAAATAGCCTGCCATGCCCAGACCCAGGTAAAGGGAAGGGGCTTTGTGTCCGGTGGACCAGATGATTCGATCCCTTTCATCCCAGAAAGCATCTTTGGGATCATGGTTGGCTACGTGCAGATATAAAGCCGCGGTGATATCCATGATAGACATGGTTCCGCCAGCATGTCCGGACCCAGCCGCACACAGGGAGATCATGTTATATCCTCGCATCAAGTTCGCCGCTTCAATCAATTCATCTATGCCATAATTTTTCCTAACTTTACCGGTCTTGGAATCAACGATTGCCATTTTTCCTCCTGCAGTCAAAAAAAATTAACGGTCAAATCCAGAAGCTATTAAGAATCATACGCTCTACTTCAAGCGTGTGCTTGTGAAATTTGTAACATATTGAAGTAATATAGCATCTTAACAATTTTTGTCAATTTTTTTGTTAGAATTATTTTTGTGAAAAAATTAATTCAAAATCCACAGAACTCTTCAAAATAATCCTCTTAAGTATAAAACTTTATAGACTGTTTGAAAAAGTGTATTTGGAGTACGAAAGCTTGTTCGAAGGGCGCGAACCATACGCTTCCTGTTGCAAGATTCCCAGATCGGACAGGGGTTGTACCCTTCAGGGCGAGCCTTTCCTTCGACACTGAGTCTCAGGACGAAGTGCAGGACGAGCCCCTGTCCGCCCAGACGGGTCTCCGTGACCGTTGAAAAGGGGCGGGGGTACACCCCCGCCCCAACAGGAGTTGGCTTTGTCAGAAGCTTAATTGGAATTAAAAGAAAGATAAAAAAGTTGAAAGCCTCAGAAGAAATTGACAATTTTGGGTATGTTACAGTGTGGATGGGAAATGTAAAAATAGAGTTCGAAGAAAAAGAAAGGAGTATCCAGTTGCAGAAAACAAACCAACCTACTATTTTTTCAGGAGGATATCCTTATTCCCCCACGCAGCCCCTCAACAAAAGAGGTCCCATGCGATAAAGATAGTTTATCAGGTAAACTAAATCCCCCATAGTTATGGTGCAATCGCCATTAGGATCACCAGCCGAGGGAGGATCGGGAAGCGGACCACCTTTGAAAAGGTAATTAAGAATAAACACCAGATCTCCCAAGGTAACGGTCCCGTCGCCGTTTGCATCTCCATAAACATAGGTATACCCGGATGCTAATACTAAAGCATCATAACAGTCTATCCGTCCATGGCCCAGCTCAAAGCTTTTCTCAGTCTCTATGTAATAAATGTAGTCTCCTACCTGTTCTGCGCTCTGCTCGATAATCTCTCTTAACTCATAGGCATTGAAATTTGGTTCTATGGAGAGCAGAAGCGAAGCCAGTCCGGTGACCATGCCACAGGACATGGAGGTACCTGCCATATAGCCGTATGTCTGGGTAAGAAAATAAGGTGAACCGCTGAGTGTTACCGGATAATTGGGAGTGGTGGAAAAAATATCATCTGCATTCCAGGGAATGCCGTGACCACCGGGGGCGGCTACGCTTATGGAGGGACCATAATTAGAATAGTCACTCAACTGATCGTTACAGGTGGTGGCTGATACGGCCATAACATTCAGGTAATTATCAGCGTAGTGAGCCGGATACAGAATCGAATCCCCGAATCCGTTACCAGCTGCGGAGACCAAAAGCACGTTATTGCTGTCGGCATATTTAACCGCTTGCTCTTTGGTAAAGGAGGCAAATCCTCCACCGCTATAGTTGATTACCCGGGCTCCATAGTCCACCGCATGAAGGACCCCATACTTAAAGGTATTATGGGTTCCAATTCCCGAGCTATCGAATACCTGATCGATCAAAATCCGGCAATTCCAATCCACCCCTGCCACTCCCACCATATTGTTGGTAACCGCGGCTATAATTCCCAGAACATGTGTGCCGTGCCCAAAGTTATCCCTTACCCACTCCCCATCACCTGTTATATCCTCACCCAGCACATACCTGTTGGTATCGCTCAGATCCGGATGATAGAGGAAAGCTCCTAACAGGGGTAGTCCGGAATCTAAAATGGCAATCAAAACATCCGAACTGCCCGTAGAGATATCCCAGCCAGCCGTGGCATTAATATCTGCGCCAGGGGTCCCCCCCGGAGGAAACTGCCCGTAATTATACAGCCCCCATTGGTATGAGTTTTCGAAGTAATAATCATTGGGAGGATAGCAGGCTCTATCAATCATGTTTGGCTCAGCAAACTCAATCAAATCGCTGGAATTTAAGTTCTCAATCACCTGAAAGATATCAACGGGGGAGGTCAACTCTAACCTTCCTATTCCCAGTCTGTCAGGACCCTCCACTATCTTAGCCTTGTTTTCTTCAAAAAATCTCTTAACATCGTTTAATTTGACCTCTGATTTCATCTTGAAAAGAATCTCTCCTTCTATATACTCTGCCTCTCTTCCCATCCAGGTTCCCTTTAAAATCTTTTTCCCATTGAATGATGCTGGATAAAGCGGTGCAGTAAATAGGATTATGCAAATTAAAGCAAATATCACTGTTCTTGTTTTCATAACACCTCCAGCTTTACAATAAACAGCCCCATATATAATTAAACGACATCAACATCGAAAAATGAAGTATTCGCCAAAAAATTCTTTTGCTCGACATTTACCAACCTTTTTGATGCCCGGGGAATATTCTCAAAGCCCCCGGCAAAATACGGGGGAGAATTCCCCGAAGCTAATTGGCATCAGCATTCCTTAATGCCGGTGCATCAAATATGCGCAGAAACAAAGACTTTTAAAAATTCATCTTTCTATCTTCAAAACGTAATGGTTTAATCTGTTTCATCCGTTAAACCTGGACACGGGACTACGCACATCCTATCCCGGGTGCAGGTCCGCCCTTATAGAGGTAATTTATCAGATAAACGATATCTCCGATATCAACCACACAATCACCATTCATATCCCCAACCTCGATCGGTTCAGGTGGCTGTCCTTGTTTGTACAAATAGTTGATGAGAAAAACCACGTCTCCGAGATCTATCTGCCCATCATTATTTACGTCACCCGGCAAATAAGGGGGAGTTATGTGATATAGTCGTGGTCTCTCGAAGTAGGGTTCAATTTTGTTGAGAAGAGAATCGTAAAAATGCAGATAATTTTCTGCCGGACCTCCCGAAGTGGTATCAAAAGATGCGAATCCGGTGTCCTCCACAGAAAAGTACAAGTAAACTAACGTATCATCTCCGGGGGGACAAAACGGCCCCCCGTAAGGAACGGTGAAAAAAATTGAACACCCCTTGGAACCCATATTGATTCCCCCGAAGTGGGTATAAGGTTCTCTCTCACCAGCGAACCTTGCCGAGTCACCCAACAGAGGACCCATCCATTTGAGGGGGATATACAGAGTCGCCAAGTATTCGTCATTGAACACCCTTATTGGCAAAACTGCAGTTCCCTGGTAAGGGGGACCGCTCACATCACTAACCAGGTTCGCTAATCTTACCGTATCCGGAACGCCCGGATCTTGGCTGAAGCCTTCGCTTGCGGGGAAAACACAGAGTAAAATGCAAGAAACTCCCCAAATCAAATAACGAGTCTTCATCTTCTCCTCCTTGTGAAAAGAGGATTAATTGGATTACATCCTTTTAAATAGCTAATTATGTAGGTTACAGTTTAAATATAAACCACCCCTCACATTTATCAAGAAAAAAGTGCACCTAATTCTATTTCTCCGAGTCTCTTGATGCTTCGGCAATAGTCTCAATATCCCCCGCAAAATGGGGGGGGATTCCCCAAAGCTAATTGGTATCGGCATTCCTTAATGCCGGTCCATCAAATGTGCGCAGAAACAAAGACTTTTGAAAATTCATCCTTCTATCTTCAAAACGTAACGGTTTAATCTGTTTCATCCGTTAACCCCGGACACGGGACTACGCACATCCTATCCCGGGTGCAGGTCCACCCTTATAGAGGTAGTTTATTAGATAGACAACATCACCCAAGTCAACGACAGAATCTCCATTGACATCGCCTTGCTCAAGAAAGTCGGGGGGAGGTCCACCTTTATACAGGTAATTGATTAAGAAAACGATGTCCCCTAAATCCATTTGTCCGTCACGGTTAACATCGCCCACCAAGCTGGGTTCGATATGGTCTTGGCTTGGCACAACTTGAGGCATCCAACTATTCGCTTGTGGATCTTTGAAGATAAGAAAGATTATACCCGTATTCGCTGTGTCCAGTTCCGCCCATCCGGTGTCATTCACCTCAAAATGCATATACGCAACCGGCCCTGTTCCCGGAGGCATAGGGTCGCCGTAGGAAAGGGCACTAAACCATACAAGATTTATAGAGCTATCAATCAAGACATACTGCCAATCAAACATATCGGGTCTTCCTTCGGCAAAATAGGCTGTATCGCATACCATAGGTCCTATCCACTTGATGGGGATATTAAATGCTTGGACTGGTTCATCATTGAAGACAACCAGAGGAACGATTGCTTCCCCTCTGTATGGTGGTCCTGTGACATACACAGACCACTCCCCAAACCTCACAGTGTCCGGAATGCCAGGATCTTCTGAAAAGCTTTTGCTTGCGGGGAAAACACAGAGTAAAATGCAAGAAACCCCCCAAATCAAATAACGAGTCTTCATCTTCTCCTCCTTGTGAAAAGAGGATTAATTGGATTACATCCTTTTAAATAGCTAATTATGTAGGTTACAGTTTAAATATAAACCACCCCTCACATTTATCAAGAAAAAAGTGCATCTAATTCTATTTCTCCGAGTCTCTTGATGCTTCGGCAATAGTCTCAAGATTCCTCGCAAAATGGGGGGGGGGATTCCCCAAAGCTAATTGGCATCGGCATTCCTTAATGTCGGTGCATCAAATATGCGCAGAAACAAAGGCTTTTGAAAATTCATCTTTCTATCTTCAAACCTGTCCGTTCAATCCCCTTCACTCATTGATACCGATCCACGGAATTACGCACATCCTATCCCCGGAGCAGATCCACCCTTATAAAGATAATTTATCAAAAAGATCACATCCGCAACATCCACCACACAGTCTGCGGTTGGATCCCCCAATCTTAATGGGTCAGGAGTAGTTCCTCCTTTAAAGAGATAATTTATTAGAAATATTACGTCTGCAAGATCTATCACTCCATCCCCGGTCACATCTCCGGTGTGATCCTCCAAAAACCTGGAGAGCTTAAGTGTGGGGTCACCCAGAAGGGTCATACCGTAAAACCAGACCCGGGAATATTCTCCGTAACAGCTCTCCATGTTGTTCTGGCACCACCAGAGGAAGGCTTCTCCGAAACCCAGCCCGTTGCCCAGGGGTCCATAATAATCATCAAAGCAGAGCATGGCTCCGGACTTGGTGGAGCCGACGGACAAAAGCCCGTACGTGCTCTGAAAAATATACCAATTTCCCATGTCATCCGGTTCCACAAACCGACAATTGGAACAGGCAAAAAGATTATAGAAGAGGACCTGAACGTCTATCTGCTCAATCTCATGATTGTGAAACAGGGAGTAGTCATAGGGTCCGGTCCCCCAATACAGATAATGCGCCCAGGGAGATGAATGTGAGCAGATAAGCAGGTTTTCGTACCGATTGTTGGTGCTCTCTCTCACCCTTTGCATATAGTCTTCCCTGGTAGTCTCATAAGGATCCGTGACCGCATCTGTGACAGGATATGCCAAAGCCACCTCATCCTCCCATCCGTACATGCACCAGTCGTTATCTATATAGGCTAATGCCTTATCTTGAAGTCTTAGCTCTTCGGTTCGATAGCGATGATTTTTATCGAAATAATTGTCCATCATCGCTACCTCAGAGGCACCGTGCTCAGTGAGGTTAAAAGCCAAAAGCCTCCCCACCCAAATATCCGCCTCCATATCCCAATCTCCGTCCAGATGACCATCATACAAACCGTCATCATCAAGATTAATCCATAGCCCATCTAAATCCATAAAGAAAAGGTCGATGGGAAACTCCACGTGATTTCCGCCATACTCCGGTGGATGGGTCATCTCATACCAAGCCACAGGGAGATCACCGATCAGGATGGCGCCAGCTATGTCACGGGTGTTCCATTCAGAGATTAGTATATCCTTAAGAGCAACCTCGTCCCCGTTATTCACCGCGGTGTAAACATTGACGACATACCCCTCATTCTCGAGATCGGCAACAAACACAGAAAAGGAACTTTGGATCGAAGACTCAAGGACACTGTTGATCACGATACAGATGGGTATGTCTCCCTTACTGCCGGAGTAAATGCACCTAACATTAAACTCTGTGGCGAACTGTCGACTCTGTTGGTACTCCTGATAGGTGATCGGATTTCTGTAAGGATCCATCCAGCGAAGCGGGTTCACCTTTTTGTAATCAAAGTCGGTCTGAGCACAAACATAACTGCTGACTGAAACGATCAACCCTATGGTGAGAATAACTGCTAACATCTTTTTCATTTTTTCCTCCTTTTCTTGATATCCGTTTAATCCGCTCAATCCGTTGACGGTTTAATCCGTTCAATCCATTGACCCGTTCTATCCGTTGACTATCAATCCATTAAATCTATAGATCGATAATTGCTCACCATGGAAGTTATCATTTACGCTCTCTTTAGAAACTTGTCAAGCTAATCTTTTTTGCCGATACCTGTCCGGACCTAACATTCGCCGAAAGCTTCAAAAAAACAGCCCTAAGCCTTTGGTTAAACACAACCGTCGGAGAAATTTGGCCAGAAAGATCTCCGAACAATTGTATAGTTCACTCTATGTTTAATATAATGCACTATCCCTTTTAGTCAACACTATTTTAGCCATGATTTTATCGTCATTAAGCCGGTATGAGCTTCTCCGTTGGAGACAAGCTCCGACGCCACAGAGGTGTTCGGGATTACATCCCGAACAACGGGATGAAACCACGGTATCCACTAAAAAAAGAAAACCAATGAGTTTGAAAACCCATCGGTTTGTTGTCTTTAAAACTATGAACCATGAACTACGAACCGTGAACCGCTTTAAATACCCCCGGCCCGACTCGAACGGGCGACCAATGGTTTAGGAAACCACTGCTCTATCCTAACTGAGCTACGGGGGCACGGTCAATTCAGTTAATAGTTCACTGTTCACAGTTCATAGTTCCCCACTCCACCCCTCTCTACTTTACCTCACCCCCTGTTTCCCCTTCAGGATGAACCCCTCTCCATTTTATGTCGAAGATCCCGCCGAAGGCGGGGGAGAGGGGGACTAAGGGGGAGAGGTCCTGCTCCAAACGGGTGTTCTTCACCCGCCGTTCATGGAGGAGTGCGCAAGCTTGCTTGCGCTGCGGAAGCTTTGCTTCCGCACTCCGATAACTAGTCAGGCTAAGCCCCGACACTCCAGTTTTTGATCTCAATCAGGCTTCCGCCATCTTTGACCTACCATACTTTTACCTCACCTCCTATTTCCCCTTCAGGGTGAATCTCTTCAGGATGAACCCCTCTCCATTTTATGTCGAAGATCCCGCCGAAGGCGGGGGATAGGGGGACTAAGGGGGAGAGGTCCTGCTCCAAACGGGTGTTCTTCATCCGCCGTCCATCTCCCGTTGGTGAAGAACACCAACGGTGAGCAAGGGTTTATTCATACCTGAGCAGAGTAAAAAGATCGTAGTCTTTTAGCTTATCCCTACCATTCAAGAATCCGAGTTCAATCATAATCAAAATTCCAACCACCTCTCCACCTAATTTCTCCACCAATTTGCAGGTGGCTTGGATGGTTCCGCCGGTGGCTAAAAGATCATCCACGATCAAAACCCTCTGTCCGGGACCGAGAGCGTCTTTGTGGATTTCTAAAGTATCGGTGCCGTATTCTAAATCATATTTCTGCTCCACCGTATCTGCCGGAAGTTTGCCGAATTTTCTGATGGGAATAAATCCAACTTTCAATCGGTTCGCCAATGCGCCCCCGAAGATAAATCCGCGGGACTCCACCGCCGCCACCAAATCTATTTTCTTATCCTTGCATTTTTCAAAAAAAATGTTAATCACCTCATCAAAAGCATCTCCCCTTTTTATCAGGGTGGTGATGTCCTTGAACACAATACCCTTTTTAGGATAGTCGGGCACATCTCTTATGAGTTCTCTCAACCTGGCGATATCGATTATGCTTTTCTCCATTTTTTCTCCTCTGCAAACTGATAACTGCCAACTGAAAACTGCAAACTGGCAACTGTCCTCTTCAAAATTTTATGTCAAAACTCTTGTATTTATTTTTGTATTCGCTCCACTCGATTTTTACATCGGTCACATGTGCGGACATTACTCCAACCCTCAGCTCTTTGACAAAATCAATAATCATCGGTCGGTATCCTTCCACTTCAACTTCTACGTCGCCATTATACAGATTTTTCACGTAGCCCTTCAGGTTATATTCCTCTGCTTTTCTCATTACAACCCAGCGATAGCCCACTCCCTGAACTAATCCGGATATGATCAGATGAGCGCCTACCAGTCCTTCGGGCCCTGTGGTCTTATCATTCATAACCTTTTTGTAAAGTTTTTGCCTGACTTAAGGCGGTGTCGACAGCTTCCTGTGCACTTTTCGCCTGGATTATTTTATCTGACACCTCCCAGGTGGAAAGACCGACAACCGGCTTGCCTAACTTGAGAGACAAGGCGATCTCAGACAGGGTTCCGAACTCTCCGGGGAAAGCGATCACCACATCGGAGTTGCGGACGACCAAAAGATTTCTTCCCTCACCTAATCCGGTGACTATGGGAAAATCTATAAAGGGGTTGGCATGATCTTTGTCAATACCCGGCAGGATTCCGATGGTTGTTCCACCTTGCTTTTTTGCACCCTTGGAAGCAGCCTCCATCACCCCACCCAGTCCACCACAAACCAAAACCGCCCCCGCCTTAGCAATCCTCTCCCCTACTTCCTCTGCTAATTTACCAATGTCGTCTGAACAATCCCCCGCCCCAATCACCCCAATAAAGATTTTGTTTTTCTGCATTTACCGTGAACCATGAACTGTTATTCGCTTTTTTGCATTTACCATGAACCGTGAACCATGAACTATTAACTGAATTCCATCTCGGGGCGACTGGATTTGAACCAGCGACTCCTTGGTCCCGAACCAAGTGCTCTACCAGACTGAGCCACGCCCCGATAGTATCTTGATCGGGAGTTATTTTACATTCTTTTGGGTTAAAAGTCAACAAAATAATTAGGAATCCCATTAGTTAAAAACTTGAAGATAAAAAAATCCCTGGTGCCAAAATCGACACCAGGGATTCATCTTCTCTTTTAGTTACATGGTCAGTTCCCAAATAGGGTGATCTGTCTCTCTTTTATCTTAGCAGTGTCATCTTCTCGATCGACTCGAAGTCGCCGGCTTTGATACGATAGAAATACACTCCGCTGGCTACATCCCGACCGCTCTCATTCTTCCCGTCCCAGATAACCGAATGATCCCCGGCTGGAAGCATCTCATCCACCAGAGTGTTGACCACCCGACCTAAGATGTTGTAAACCTTGAGAGTTACCGGTGTGTCCTGAGGCAGGGTGAACTTAATCACCGTCTCCGGGTTGAATGGGTTAGGATAATTCCGCTCCAGCTTGAAAGCGGAAGGCAGTGCCTCCTGCAATTCCTCTGCATCACCAGGCTCGATGGGAATCTCAATATCTGCATCCTTAATTCTCTTCTGGCAGATGGAATTGCCTTTCTCGTCTACCACGTTGAAGAAAACCTTTGCAGAAGAAGAAATCGGCCAGGCGGTGATTTTGAGCTCAGGGCGGCAATGGCTGTCCTTTGAGCTGAAGTGAAGTGTGGCGATCAGGCCTTTACCCGGTGGCAGGACGTCATCGACATTTTCATCCAAAGCCCTGATCATACCGATGAGCACCCTTTTGTTCTGATTGTCTATGCTGGGGTAAAGTGAAAAATGTGCCACCCGACTCCCGGTAAAATCGATTTTGGTGCACAGGATGTCTGAGCCGCGGGAATCAAAGCTTAAAGGAATGGATGCACCAGCCATTCCCTTGGTGTTCTCCAGATAAATCTTTACCATCACCGTGTTTGCACTGCGGCCGGAAAGAATCTGATAACTCAAAGGATCACCATAATCAGCCAGCACAGTTGATCCGACCAGAGCAAAAGCCAGAACCAAGAGCCCTGCTAAGATCTTTCGAGGCATAATTAAACCTCCTTTCATTTGAGAATAAAAGTTTTTGTTTACCCTTATCTCCTCTTCTTTTCTCCCCTTCAGCATTCGAGCACCACCTCCTTTTCACTCAATAAAGACAGGTTAAGGTTTTTGTCTTCACCTTCTCTTTTCGCCAAAGGCGATAAGGAAAAGGTTTCTTCCACTCCTAAGTCAAATTCCCTTTTTCAAAGTTAGATTATCACCATCCAACACTTTGGCTTCAATGGCTAAATTAGCCTAAAAGCCCTACTTTACCCCAGATGTTTAAAGGCATTCCTATCAGGTCAAATTTTTTCTTTGCCCTAATAAGCAACTAACCTTTATCAAATATCTTGTTGGATTGTCCCTTTGATCTTTCTGCTTTTGCGTTACAGCAGTTGTTGGTGCCTCCGTGGCATGTTCTGGTAGGTCAAACTGGAATCTTAAAACTGTGAGAAATTTGCTTTCTGCGTGGATTTAAAAAATTCGGATCCCCTCCTGACGATTATCAATGTTTAACTCAATTTATTTAACCGGTCCCCTTCCTCCTTCCTTATGTTAGTTTCATTTCTTATACGCAAGCTGTAGCCAACACGTTTTACTCAAAATTACTCTTTTCTGTATTTAAGTCAAGAAAAAAATAAACTTTTTGAAAAAATATTTGTGTAGCGGAAACCTTCAGGTTTCCAACCTTCTGGATTGATCGCTATTTCTGTGCCCACCAGATCCCCTGACCTGGCGGAAAATTTTCTAATCTAACTTATTTATTAAGTTCCGCTAACACCTTATCTGTGAGGTCATACTTTTCATCCGCATACAAGACACTTCCCGCGGTGGAATCTAAAACATAAGTATAATTCCCCTTCAGGGCGATCAGTTTTATTACCGTGTTAATCTTCTCTATTAAAGGTTTGGAGAGTTCATACTCCTTTTTTGCCGCCTCACCATCCGGACCCATCACCTCATCGACAAAAATTTGATACTCATTCTGTTTAACTAAGAGTTCTTCCCGTAATTTGCTTATAGCTTCCTCGCGCATCGTGATAGGGGGATTCTGCACCTTTTTCAGTAAGTCATTCATCTCGCTCTGCATGGAATCAGCCTTAGCCTGCCAGACTGCCATCTCCTTTTCGAATTTAGCCTCCGCTTCCTGAAATTCTTTATATTCTTTTTTCAGGCGTAACACGTCCACATAACCGACCTTCAACTGTTGTGCCAAACTTGACGAAAACAATGTGCCCCAGACTAATCCCCCCAAGAGAACCACTGTCACTGCTCTAACTACAGCTTTCTTCATTTTTTCAACCTCCTGTTAATAAAACGAAATCTCGTTTTTGACATTCACCTGAAAAGATAACCGGTAAACCGCACACCTAAAATAAATCTACGATTCTCATTGTCAAGGAAATTTAAGCAGCCTTTTGAAAAACTGTTCGGAGAGAATTCATCCTGAAAAAAGAATCTGGAGTGTTCACCTTTAGGTGAACCAGGCTAAAGCTTTTTGTGTTTGAGGAAGCGCCAGAACCTAACTTAAGTTAGGTTCTGGCTTTTTGCAACCAAGATTTTCGGTCAGGAGCAAAGCATTTTCCCTACTGTCAAAAAATTTTTTCACGAAAAGTTTATAAAATTTCTTGACAAATTTCAAAAAAGCTATTTTTTATCTAAACCATTTGTGAAGAAATTCACTTGCACCTGACTCTTTTGAACGGGATGAGAAAAAGCCACCATTGTTGAAAAAGATTTAAAGACAGGTTATATATGCTTCAGGATTATGCATACGTTGGTTTCTTTTCTTTGGTAGGGGTTCTTTTCGTCCTGTTCGTCTTTTTTCTCTCCAAGCTGATACGTCCACATAATCCCACCCCGGAGAAGTTGGAAAGCTATGAATGTGGTGAGCTTCCCATCGGGAGCGCCTGGGTGCAGTATAATGTTCGATACTATCTTTATGCTTTAATCTTTGTGATATTCGATGTAGAGGTGGTGTTCCTTTTCCCTTGGGCTGTGGTATACAGAAGCTTAGGTTTTTTTGCCTTCATTGAGATGATGATATTTTTAGCCATTTTGATCTTTGGCTTGGTCTATGTGTGGAAAAAAGGAGCTTTGAAATGGGTCTGATTAAAAAACTTCCAGTCTATTTAGAACACCTTCCTGGCGGTGGTCTGGTAACTACGGTTTTGGACGATGTGCTGAACTATTCCCGGGCTTCCTCCATGTGGTATATGTTGTTTGGCCTGGCTTGCTGTGCGGTGGAGATGATGTGTACCGGCGCTTCCCGTTACGATTTTGACCGGTTCGGGATGATCTTCCGCGCCTCGCCCCGACAGACGGATCTGATGTTTGTGGCGGGAACTGTTACTCATAAAATGGCTCCCCGGGTCAAAAGGCTTTACGAGCAGATGGCAGAACCAAGATACGTAATTGCCATGGGAGGATGTGCGGTAACCGGAGGACCTTTTTACTATGATTCCTACAGCGTGTTGAAAGGGGTAGATCTTATCATCCCGGTGGATGTCTATATTCCCGGATGCCCCCCTCGTCCGGAATCATTGATGGAAGGATGCATCAAATTGCAGGGAAAGATAAAAAAAGAGAAAATTGCGGATTGGAGTTAAAAGAAGGAAAACCAGAACCTAACTTAAGTTAGGTTCTGGTCAGAAGAAAATCAACAACATGACCAAAGAAGAAATACTTAAAACTTTTCAAAACAAATTTCCAGATAAGATCGAAGAGATTCCCTTTGTGGGAGTGGATGTTGCTTTTAAGGTGGATAAGGATTTAATCCTGAAGGTGTGCCAGTTTGCCAAAGAAACCCCTGAGCTTTCCTTCGACCTTTTGGCTTGCATGACCTGTGTTGATTATGTGGATCATATGGAGGTGGTGTATAATTTGTTTTCTTTCAACCACCGGCATAAGATAGCCATAAAGACCTCTGTCCCCAGAGACGGAGAGATGGATTCTGTAACACCGGTATGGAAAGCGGCCAACTGGCATGAAAGGGAGATAGCTGAGCTTTTTGGGATAACCTTCAAAAATCATCCTGACCCCAGACCCATACTTCTTCCTGAAGGCTGGGATCAAGGTTTCCCCATGAGAAAAGATTGGGAGGGAAAAGACTTTGTCCGACTACCCAAAAAATAGTGTCCCCTATGGAGCCCACGGGCAGGTGCCACTTTTGAGCGTGGAGAAGGCAGACACGGAAGAGTTTATAGTCAACATGGGTCCTCAGCACCCCAGCACCCACGGAGTATGCCGACTGCTTCTCAAGATGGATGGAGAGGTAATTGTGGATGTGGTTCCCATAGTGGGGTATCTTCATAGAGCGCTGGAGAAAATCGCAGAAAATCGAACCTATCTTCAATTTATCCCTTACACCGACAGGATAGATTACGTCTCCGCCATGTTCTGTAATCATGGCTTCTGTATGGCGGTGGAGAAGCTGGCGGAAATTGAGGTGCCGGAGCGGGCAGAATATATTCGGGTGATAATGGATGAGCTTAACCGTATAGCCAGCCACTTAATCTGGCTGGGTACTTTTTCTCTGGATCTGGGAGCTATCACACCATTTTTATACTGCTTTCGTGAAAGGGAAATGATTATGGATCTTATAGAGATGACCTGTGGGCAGAGGATAACCTTTAATTATATGCGGGTGGGAGGAGTGTCGCGGGATCTTCCTCCTGAGTTCATTCCCAAAGCCAAGGAATTTGTCAAATATTTCAAGCCCCGGGTGGATGAGTACGAGGCTATTCTGACCGAAAATCCCATCTTCTTGGGAAGAACCAAGGGGGTGGGGATACTGGATGAGAAAACTGCCATAGATTATTCGGTCACTGGCCCAAACTTGAGAGCCACCGGACTCAAATGGGATATGCGAAAGGAAGAATCCTATTCCATATATGATAGATTTGACTTTGAAATACCCACTGGCACCCAGTCGGACACCTGGGACAGATATATAGTGAGAATTCAGGAGATGAGGCAAGCCAACAGAATCGTGGAGCAGGCTCTGGATTCCATACCGGAGGGAGAGATAAAGACCAAGACCAAACCGGTATTCAAACCCCCTCAGGGCGAAGCGTATGCGCGGGTCGAGTCCACCCGTGGGGAGATGGGATTTTATGTGATCTCTGATGGCAGTACCATCCCCTATCGGGTCAAGCTTCGCACCGCCTCATTTTCGAATCTGGCGGCTTTGGCGGAGATGGCAAGAGGATGGAAGATTGCGGATTTAGTGGCGATTTTTGCCAGTCTGGATGTGATCATGCCGGATGTGGATAGGTGAGAAAAGATGCCCAATAGATTAAACAGATTAAATAGATATCCTGACGCAACAGAGGGGCAACCTACATAACATCGGGAGAGAATTTTTTGTTTGAATTAGATAACGTTTTCAAAGCAGTTTACCTTTGGTTGGAAGGATTGTTCACCCGTTGGGGCATTCCCCAATTCTGGCTGGATCTTCTCTCCATGTTGCTGGTGGTGATAGTCATCTTTGCCTTCATCACTCTTGCGGTTTTGTTTTTGGTCTGGTGGGAGAGGAAAGTATCCGCCCACATGCAGGTCAGGTTCGGTCCCATGCGAACCGGCTGGCACGGATGGAAACAGACTATAATAGATGCGATAAAGCTGATCATGAAGGAGGATATCGTCCCTGTCAAAGTGGATAAGGCAGTCTTTGTGGTAGCTCCCATCGTGGTTTTTGTGGCGGCTTTTATGGTGTATGTGTGCATCCCCTTCGGCAGAGGGCTTATCGTGCGAGACTTAAATATCGGCATATTATATATCTTAGCCATCACCACCTTTACCGTGGTGGGGCTTTTGATGGCGGGATGGGGCTCCAACAATAAGTGGTC
Organism: uncultured Ignavibacteria bacterium; assembly: GCA_964403165.1. Classification (GTDB taxonomy): domain Bacteria; phylum Zixibacteria; class MSB-5A5; order MSB-5A5; family SM1-73; genus SM23-73-3. The sequence continues at coordinate 4,840 of CAYOFL010000011.1, read as the reverse complement.
TCTTTTAGGTGGACTTAGATCAGCGGCACAGATTGTAAGCTACGAGGTCCCCTTAACTTTGTCTGTGCTGGGCGTGGTGCTTTTAGCGCAGTCCCTCTCCATGGTAAAGATAGTCAACTCTCAGGTGCATTTCTGGGACTGGTATATTATCAGACAACCCATCGGATTTTTAGTCTATTTGACCGCCGCCGTAGCCGAGGTGAACCGCACCCCCTTTGACATACCGGAAGCTGAACAGGAGTTGGTGGCGGGCTATAGTACCGAATACAGTGGGATGAAATTCGCCATGTTCTTCTTTGCCGAATTCACCAACCTTTTCACCATAAGCGCAGTTTCCACCACCCTGTTTTTGGGAGGATGGAACGGACCCTGGCTCCCTTCCTGGATGTGGTTTTTTATTAAGACTTTTGGAATAATCCTTGTGATCATGTGGTTCAGATGGACCTATCCCCGTGTTCGGGTTGATCAATTGATGGATTTTGCCTGGAAGTTTCTTTTGCCTCTGGCATTTTTGAACCTAATCTTAACCGGACTTTTTGCTTAAGAGCATGACTTTAATTAAAAGAGTATATTCGGGAATATATAATCTGATTCTGGGATTAACCGTAACGGTGAAGCATCTGGGAAAACACGCCATCACCTTACAGTATCCCAAAGAGAGATGGACCATGCCGGAGAGATCCCGCGGATGTGTGGTCCTTCTTACTGATCCCCAGACCAGCAAACTCAAGTGCATAGCCTGCGGACTGTGCTACAGAATCTGCCCCAACAATGCTATAAAATTTTCCGCCACCAAGGATGAAAGCGGAAAGAGGATGGCTGAGGTCTTCGAGGTAGATACCGGTTTATGCATCTACTGCGGTCTGTGTGAGGAGACCTGTCCGGTAAAGGGAAAAGCTATAAAATTAGTCCCCCTGTATGAGTTTTCCGTGTATGATAAGAAAGAGTTGATTTACGATAAGGAGAAATTAGCTGAGATAGGAAAGGAATATCAATAAATTTCTTAGTGTTGGGGCAGGGGTTCAACCCCTGCCCCAACTCAAAGATCCTTAAAGACTAAATGGTCAAAGATGAGAGCACCCTGTGTGTGGATTTTTCATCCACAAGAGAAAAGTCAGCAAGGATGATAACATCCTCGTTGAGCAAGAATGATCAAGGGTGATGGCATACTTGACCAAAGTGGTATTGTCAAACGGTTTTGGCGGACATACTTGACCTGCAAACAGGTAGCCCCTCACCTTAATCCTCTCCCCTAAGGGGAGAGGAAAAGAGGTCTCCCTCTCCCCAGCGGGGAGAGGGAAAAAGGGTGAGGGGGAAAAATAAAGGAAATCGAAATTGTTAACCGGAGTCCCAGCTGCCATCTTCTATATACTGGCGGGCATTATCCTCGGCTCAGCCGTTATGGTAGTCAGCCTTAAGAACATATTCCACTGTGCTTTGTATCTGGTGCTCTGCCTTTTTGGTGTAGCTGGAATCTATATACTTCTTTCGGCGGAATTTCTGGCGGCGGTTCAGGTCTTAATTTACGTAGGAGCCATCACCATCCTGATGATCTTCGCCATCATGCTAACTGCCAAGCTTTACAATGCCAAAATAAAACAGTCCAATGAGCAGGTCTTTCCCGGAATCATCATCGTGGCCGCACTTCTGATCGCCACCATCTTCACCCTGAGCAGAACTGCCTGGAAAGTGTCTTACGAAGTAGCCGAGGTTCAATCCATAGTTGGCATAGGCAATCTGCTTTTGACCAAATATGTTCTGCCTTTTGAGGTAGTATCAGTGGTCTTGTTAACCGCTTTAATTGGGGCGATAATCATCGCCCGGAAGGAGTAAGTCCTTGGTTGGTCTGAACCACTATTTAGTTTTGAGCACCATTTTGTTCTGCATCGGAATCTTCGGTGTCCTAACTCGCAGAAACGCCATCGGCATTCTGATGTCCATTGAACTCATGTTCAATGCAGTTAATATCAACTTTGTGGCTTTTTCGAAATTCATCACGCCCAGCGAATTTGTGGGTCAGATATTCGCCATCTTTGTCATAACCATCGCGGCGGCGGAAGCCACAGTCGGTTTAGCCATTGTGCTTTTGATATATCGAAACTTTAAAGGCATCAACGTGGACAATATAAACATAATGAAATGGTAAGGAGATTGATAATTATTGTGGGACACCCTTATCACCAGTGTTCCCAGGATATAACTGTTGTTGCGGGGTACCCTTACCCCGCAACACCTCAGGTTCGGGGTGAGGGCACCCCGAACCAACGCTTAAAAAGAGTCCAAAGATAGAGATATTGAAAAGAAGAATATTGTAAACCATAACTTTTAATTCGAATTGCGATCATGTTAGCTAACGCTTGGATAATACCGCTACTTCCTTTAATTGCTTTTGTAGCCATCATATTTTTCACCAACCGAAACCAAAAACTAAGCTCGCTGGTTTCCATCGGCGCGGTTTGCCTATCTTTTGTTCTCTCCCTGTTTGTCATAGCCAGTGTTTTGAAGAATCCAGTGGCTTCAGAATTTGAGTTCACCTGGATTGATCTTCCGGGATTTAAGATCAATGTGGGGATGTTGATCGATCCTTTAACTGCCGTCATGTTATTTGTGGTGTGCACGGTCTCCATGCTGGTGCATATCTACTCGGTTGGATATATGGCTGGCGATCCCAGGTTCTCCCGCTTCTTCTCCTTCTTATCACTTTTCACCTTCTCCATGCTGGGATTGGTAATAGCCAATAACTTTCTGGAGCTATTCGTCTTCTGGGAACTGGTGGGATTAACCTCATATCTTTTAATCGGCTTCTGGTTTGAGAAGAAGATAGCCTCTGATGCGGGCAAGAAGGCATTTATCACCACCCGCACAGGAGATTTAGGATTCATAATCGGGATTTTAATTTTGACCACCTGTGCAGGAACATTCAACTTCAATGAGATATTCCATCAGGTGGAGGCAGGGTATATTCCGTTTGGACTTCTTACCGTAGCGGCTATCTTCATTTTTGCCGGGGCAGTGGGCAAATCAGCCCAGTTTCCGTTGCATGTATGGCTCCCAGACGCCATGGAGGGACCTACCCCGGTTTCAGCATTGATCCATGCCGCCACCATGGTGGCGGCCGGAGTATATTTAGTCGCCAGAACCATGACCATCTATCTGGCGGCAGAGAACGCCGCACTGGTGGTGGCTGTTATCGGATGCTTCACCGCCTTTTTAGCCGCCTCCATCGGGCTGGTTCAAAACGACATCAAAAGGGTATTAGCCTATTCCACCATAAGCCAGCTGGGCTATATGATCATGGTTTTGGGGTTGGGTGGATTTACCGCAGGCTCATTTCATCTATATACCCATGCATTTTTCAAATCACTTCTGTTCTTAGGGGCGGGGAGCGTGATCCATGCCGTGCACACCAACGACATCTGGGATATGGGAGGACTTTACCGCAAGATGAAGATCACTGCCATAACCTTCATCATCGCCTCCCTCTCCATATCCGGTATCTTTCCCCTATCCGGATTCTGGAGCAAGGATGAGATACTGGCGGTGGCAAGCCATTATCCTAATCCCATATTTCTGATCGTGGGAGTTCTGGTAGCTGGAATGACCTCATTTTACATGTTCCGTCTCTGCTTTGTCACGTTCTTTGGCAAGCCACGGGATCAGAAAAAGTTCGACCATGCCCATGAATCCCCCAAGGTGATGACCATTCCTCTGATGGTTTTGGCTTTTCTTTCGATCTTCGCCGGCTGGGTGGGAATACCCTGGCTTAAACATGGGTATTCCTCCTTTGTGTTCCATCATGAACCCCACCATATGGAGCCTAATTATCTTTTGATGATTATCTCGACCGTGGTGGCACTCTCAGGAATTTATTTGGCTTATGCCATGTATTATAAGAAATCCATCTCTGCGGAAAAACTTAAAGCAAAATTTGCTTTTCCCTATAAAGTACTTTATAACAAATATTATTTTGACGAGTTGTATCACGCTATAATCATAAATCCTTTGATGAAGCTGTGTGATTTCCTTTTTGTCAAATTAGATGTGGGGGTGGTGGATTGGCTGGTGAACGGGGCGGGGAAATTCACCGTTTTGGTTTCAGATGTGGATGAATGGTTTGATAATCGTATAGTGGACGGTGCGGTCAACGGAGTAGCTTATCTTACCAGAGGTGTTGGATCAGGACTGAGAAGGGTGCAGACCGGACAAGTTCAGAACTATGCCTTCGTCATATTCTTTGGGCTGGTTCTGATTATTCTTTTTAACATGTAGGGACTTTTTGACATGTAGGGACTGGGCTTGTCCTTCAGGATGAATCCTTTCCTTCGACCCTGAGGTCTCAGGACCGAAGGGCAGGATGAATCCCTGTCCTAACTCTAAAGAGAACAGCCATTTCGCCAATTTCCAGAACCTAACTTAAGTTAGGTTCTGGAAACGGCGGGATCCCTACGACTGAGTTAGATCTGGAGTGCAAACCTTCAGGTTTGCCAGGACTTTTTCAAATTGAGCATGAAAATTGAAAGAATGACAATAAAAGGTAAGGATTCTTACTGGTTGAATTTTAAGTTAGCCCAATCAAGCAAATAAAGGAGGAGAAGAGATTTTATGAACTTTCCAATTTTGACTTTGATGATCTTCATTCCATTTCTGGGGATGATTCTGATTCTGCTGCTAAAAAAAGAACAGGAGCGCGCGGCTCGTTTTCTTGCCGCCCTGTTCTCCTTCATCCCCCTGGTTTTATCTTTTATTCTTCTTGCCAAATATGTGGGCTCCACCTCTCAGCTCCAGTTTGTGGAGAAATATGAGTGGATACCTTCTCTGGGGATAACCTACTTTTTGGGTG